>CAXTMQ010000398.1:0-2045 GCA_964245305.1 uncultured Pyrinomonadaceae bacterium | reverse complement strand
TCGGTGTCGGAACTTTCAGACCGAGAATGACGGCAACGATGTCCGGCAAAGGATCGTCGTTTTGGTTCGACGTTCCGCCCGCCGAGTAAAATGCGAAAACAGTGTGAGCGTAAGTGCCGTTGCCGATCCACGTCGGCTCATCGTTGGCTTGGTGGTTCGCGTCTGCCGGAACCGGACCGCCTTTTAATCCGAGCTTGATATTCTTATCAATGATGGACACGCCTTCGGTCACGGAGCGAAAGTTTTCGACCGCCGCCACGCCGTATTCGTGACCGTCGCAAAAGGCGACCGTGCCTTGAAAATACGCTCCGATGTCCGCGCCCGCGATATTGATCGCCTGCATCTGGATTCTGCCTAAGGGAAGCGGCACGGCTCTGTCCGAATCAAGGTCCGAGCGCGTGGAATATTGCAGAGTGCGGCTGACCTTTTTGTTTTTGCTGAAAAAGAATAGAAATCTTTTTTTGACCGACTCGTAGTAAAAGGTCTGTCCCGTGACTTGCGTGTAGCGGAATCCGAGAAATTCGGCAATGTCGCTTGGGCTTCTGCCGTCAGGATCATCCGGCTGGAAAGTTCTGCGGGGTATATTTTGATTTTCTGTATGAAGAATAGAAACGGCTGAAACCGAGACTGTTTCAGAACTTCTTTCAAAAGTGTCAGGGCTTTGGCAGCGACCTGTAAATAGAATGACTGAATCATTGAGATTAGCGGAAGTTCCGCTTAATAATCTTGCAACCACAATTAAGCCCGCAAATCCGACGTTAATTTCAAAATCAACCGCCTCTCTTGTAATGTTTGAAAGAGTAAAAGAAAAATTGTTTGATTTTTTCTTTATGGTTCTTTCAATAGCCCCGATGTTGGTTAATAGACATTTGTAATTCTCACCTTGAAATGTTATTCCCGAAACGGTTGAGAGGCACAATAAACTATCCGCAGGATTAAAGCCAGATGCACCCGAAGGAGTCGCGCCACTTGGGTAGACCTCAAGCACGACTGCGAGCTGCTTCGCCACCAAATTGGAGCTTTGTAAGACCGTGAGCAAACTTTGTGAAACTGAATTCATATTATCCGTCGGTCAAATAATCCGTATCCGTCAAAATATTAGTCGCCGCCGCCGGGTAGCGAATTAACGTAATCCGCCTGCCGTAAAAAGCCGAGCGCGGATTATAACTTCGCTTCGGTTTCTCTTTGTAATAGACCGTCACGACGGTTTTCTTTTTCGTCAATAATTGAAGCGGATTCGAGATTTCGCAAGCTCGGTAATGCGCGTCGAAAACTTCCACTTGTTGTGCACTTAGCCCCTCGTAATTCAACGTCCATTCCTGCGGCGCGGAATTAGATACTTTATTGAAGCCCACTCCGCCGTCCTGATAAACTCTCTTCGTCGTCACCTCTTCATAATCCTCGCCGTCGTCGGTGTAGGATTCGCGGTAGTTACGGGTGTAATTCGGGTTATTGATCGGATTTTCGGGTGCTAAGTAGAGAGCGAAATGCGCGGCGAGCGTTTCTTCGGCGTTTCTTAACTCCTGCGGCTCGTCGAACGGCGAAGAGTCGGAATAAAGGGCGGCGAGAGCGAGCGACATTTTCGCTTTTCTCGTCGCATCCGCTCTGTCCTGCCCGAACTGAATGCCGGGAAAAGTAATCGCCTGGCGAAAGCGAAAATAAATCACTTTATAGGCGTTCATCGGCGCGGGATAAGGCGTTGAAAGAGAGATTAAATCCGAGCTTCGATATTCAAACCCGTCATACAAAAAGTCGTAAAAATTCGTTGTCGCGTTATCGCCGACGAGAATGCCGAGAGCCGCGTTCGCGCTCAAAACGCCTGAATAATTGTGAAAGGAAGATTCGTTGATTTTCACGACCACGAAGCCGCATTGAATCGTGATGTCCGAAGAGTTCGATAACGGATTAGCATTGCCGTCCCATAAAAATACCCTTTTGCCGTTAATCGCGCCGGTCTGCGTGATCGGGTTCGGCGAAACGGAAGTCAGATGCCGCGCCTTCGGCGAGCGGTCGTAGGCGATTGGCACAGCTTGCCCGTTCGCCAG
>CAXTMQ010000397.1:0-2283 GCA_964245305.1 uncultured Pyrinomonadaceae bacterium | reverse complement strand
AATATTCCGCTGCAAAAATATATCGCTTGGTCGAAACGGCTGCACGGCGCGGATGCCGAAGAATCGGTTCGGCACGTCGAAAATCTCGAAAAAATCGTCGAAGATTTTGAAACGGTTCACGTTTCTTTTTCCGGCGAATGCGCGGCGATGGCGCATTTGGAAATGATTCTGCGCGACGAATTGAAAACGTCGGCGACGATTTTGACGACACAATATCCGAAATTAAATTTTACTTTGATTGACGTTTTGCCGCCCGACGCTTCTAAAGGAATCGGCGTTGAAAAGCTCGCGCTGTTAAATAATTTGACGGCGGAGAATGTAATGACAATGGGCGATAATTTTAACGATCTGGAAATGCTCGAATACGCTGGAACTGCCGTCGTAATGGGCAATGCCGCGCCCGAACTGCTCGAAAATCCGAAATATCATCAAACTTTATCGAACGACGAAAGCGGTGTAGCATTAGCGATAGAAAAGTATATTTTGGGAGCGTGAAATTTATGGGCGAAGTCAGAGTAAAGGTTAGATTAACAAATGCATTTGACGAAGGTTTAGCCAGACGCGATAGAATCACCGAAAAAGAAATCAGAACATACGAAGCCGACGCGCTGATTGACACGGACGCGGTTTCTTCGGTCGTGCCGCGAAACGTAATGGAGCAACTCGGCGTTTTATCAATTGGCTCACGGGTCGCCGAATATGCAGATGGTCGGAAAGATACGGTTCAACTCACCGAGCCGGTAACATTTAATATCATCGGCAGAATTACGACTGAAAACGCGATGGTTTCGGGCGATGAAGTCATTATCGGTCAAACGATTTTAGAAGTGTTGGATTTAATGGTTGACTGCAATAATCAAAAACTGATTCCCAATCCCGCGCATCCAGATCAACCGGTCGTTAAGGTTAAATAAATTTCGCGTTTTTTATGAGTTTGAAAAGCGTTTTGAAATGGCGTTGGATTCGTTTTTTGATGATTTGGAATCGCGCGCCGGTTCGGGCGCAGGGCGGCATTCTCGCGTTGATTCCGATTGTCGCCGTCATCGTTTCGTTTATTTTCGCCATTCACGGCAACAACCGGCGCGGCTGGATCGAATACGACATTCAAAGGCATTTCCGGCTCGTTCGACAATATAACGACTTGCTTAATTTAATGATAAACGCCGAAACCGGCGAGCGCGGTTTTTTGCTGACCAAACGCGAAGAATTTCTCCAACCTTATAACGAAGCCGTCGAGCAGATTCCGCAGAAGATCGAAAACTTAAAACAAACGATTGCCGAAGAACTCGGCGAAAAACCGCGACAGGAACGCTTTGAAAGCCTCGCCAAAATTCAAAATCTAATCGAACAGCAAATCGCTTCGCTCAAAAAATCGCAGGAATTTCGCATTGACGGCGAACGGCGCGAGGCTCTAATCGAGCATCTGCAAAACGGCAAATTGCTAATGGATCAAATCCGCCAAAATTTAGGCGAAATGCAAGACCGCGACGGCGAACTTTTGAGCGAACGAATCGAGGAAATCAACTCAATTCGCAAACGCGATTATATTTTGCTGTTCATCGCTTTGTTCGTCGGAGTGTTGATGCGCGTGATTTCGTTTTATCTTTTTGATCGAGGAATCGTGCGCCGCGTCAACCGTCTGGCGGAAACGGTCAAACAAATCAATAGCGGCGAAACGGTGAAAGCCGCGCCGCTGAAAAAGCCGGACGCGATTGGCTTACTCGAACAGGAAATTGTTAAAATAGCCGAACAAAAAGATTTACTGAAACCAACGAACAAATAATTTTATAAGGGAGATTTTAATGGCAAACAGAATTGCGACAATTCAAACGAATATGGGCGTTATCAAATTTGAACTGCTCGAAGAAGACGCGCCGAAGACGACGGAAAATTTCCGTCTGCTCGCCGAGCGCAATTATTACGACGGCGTGATTTTTCACCGCGTGATTAAAAATTTTATGATTCAGGGCGGCGATCCTTTGGGCGAAGGCTACGGCGGCGAGTCGGCTTGGGGCGGAAAATTCGACGACGAAATTAATAAAGATTCCGCGCTGTATCAAGGACCGTATAATAAAGGCACGGTGGCGATGGCAAACTCCGGAGCGAACACGAACGGCTCGCAGTTTTTTATAATGCATTTCGATTATCCTTTGCCGCCGCTTTACACGAAATTCGGCAAAGTTATCGAAGGTCAGGAAGTCGTCGATATGATCGCCGAAGTCGCCACCGTTGGGCGCGACAAACCGCGCGAGCCGATTGTGATGGACAGAGTAACGGTTGAGG
>CAXTMQ010000396.1:0-2314 GCA_964245305.1 uncultured Pyrinomonadaceae bacterium | reverse complement strand
AGTTTAGATAATTTGCAAATGTCTTTCGATACTTCCGATAACAAATTATCGCTAACATTTAAGTGCGTCAGATTTTCCAATTCGAATATTTCTTCGGGCAGCGTTTCAAGATAATTATTGTTATACCGAGAATCGCTTGCCCCTAACTGAAGTTCGGAAAGATGCTTCAAATCTTCTATTTCGGGAGGAATCTTCAGCAAATCAAGACCTTTCAAACTCAGCCTTCTTGATTTAAGCGCATAGTTTTCTTTTATCTTTCTGAGTGCTTCTTCGTATCCCTCAGAATGTTTGTCAGCCATTGAGAGTTTCTCCTGCATATATTTATCAACATTGAATCTGAAAGAACAGCATCATTGTAGCTATAAAACGCTTTTTTGAAAAATATTCACGCAAAGATTCTTGCTAAAGATGTATTTTTCGGGTTACAATCGCTCTCGTTTAGCTTTTTTGCAGTAGAAAGCCCGTATTTATTAAGGTTTATTGACATTTGAGGCTGGCGAAACGAATGTTGTTTTCGCTTTTCGATGTTTCAATCGGCGCGAAATGAATTCAGTTTACTCTGATTTGAATTCATTTTGTCTTAATCCGAATCCAAATCGTCGCAATCCGTGTTTAGTTTGCCGCGATCTGAATTTGGTTTGGCGCGATTTGTGTTCAAATCGTCGCAAACCGAGTTCATTTCGTTGCAATCCGAATTCAAATTGCCGCGATTTGGATTCATTTTGTCGCAAACCGGATTCATTTTGCTCTGAACTGAATTCACTTTTCGCTTTACCCGATTCATTTCACGCAAAATCGAATTCATTTTTCACCGATCCGATTTTCGCTCCCGCAAATTTGAATTCGGATTTCACCGAACTAAATTCTCAAAAAGGCGCACCGAATTTAGTTTTCACACGCATCAACCTTAAGGAGGTAAAAATCTATGCCTAAATTTCCACAGGAAGAAACCAAAATTATCGAATTAGCTCAAAAAGTGGCAAGCGGTATTGCGAACAATGCGACCACGTTTCCGAATCCGCCGGTCGAACCGACGGTGATTAACGCGGATTTGGACGATTATTTTGCCAAGAACAACGAAATTCAATTGTCGAAAGCCAACACGATGCATCTGACGCAGGAGAAAAACGAAATTCTCGAACGCATCAGTCGCGGAACTCGCAACGATATTGATTACGGCGTTTTGATAGCGCAGGGCGACGAGGCGATTTTGCAGGAAATCAGTTGGGGAAACCGCGCCGCGCCGACCGCTTTGCAGCCGCCCGGACAATGCCGCGCTTTTGAAATCATCGGGCAGGGCGACGGTTGGGTAAAAGTAGATTGGAAAGAACCGTCGAGCGGAGGAAAACCCGCCGCTTACAAAGTTCAACGCAGCGAGGACGGCGCGAATTTTAACGATGCCGCGACCGCCGTCGAATCCGAAGCGACGCTCTACAATCAGCCGAAAGGCAAAACTTTAATTTATCAGGTCGTCGCTATCAATAAAGCGGGCGAAGGAATGGCGAGCAATACTGTTTCAATCGTGCTTTAGTTAATGGTTATTGGTTAATGCTGAATGGATAGAAAGAGGAGGTTTTATTAACCATTAACCGTTCAGCATTAACCATTAAAAAAAGGAGGATTATGAAAGAAAATATCTTGCGCGAGAAGTCTTACAAATTTGCTTTGCGGACGGTGAAACTTTATCAGTTTTTGGCGAAGGAGAAGAAGGAGTTTGTTTTGTCGAAGCAGGTTTTGCGTTCGGGAACTTCGATTGGGGCGAATATCGAAGAAGCGAATCAGGCGCAGTCGAAACCGGATTTTATCCACAAACTTTCTATTTCACAAAATGAATCTTTTGAAACGAATTATTGGTTGAGAATTTTACTCGACAGCGATTTTCTACCCGCCAAGCTCGCCGCTTCCCTGCTCGAAGACTGCGAGGAAATCCAGAAACTCATCACCACCTCGATCAAAACGGCGAAAGCTAATCTTTAAAATGGTTAATGGTTAATGTAAGAAGAAATAATTCTTCATTAACCATTAACCATTAACCATTAAAATCAGCTTTGCATCGAAGCGAGAAATTCCGCGTTGGCTTTGGTTTTGCTCAATCTTTCAAGCACGACTTCCATCTGTTCGACGGGTGACAGCGGATTCAAAACGCGGCGCATTACCCAGATGCGGTTTAAATCTTCCTTGTTGATTAAGAGTTCTTCTTTGCGCGTTCCCGAGCGTTGCAAATCAATCGCCGGGAAAAGTCGCTTGTCGGATAAACGTCGGTCGAGATGAATTTCCGAGTTGCCCGTTCCTTTGAATTCTTCAAAAATCACGT
>CAXTMQ010000395.1:0-2433 GCA_964245305.1 uncultured Pyrinomonadaceae bacterium | reverse complement strand
CAGACAAAATCGGTTCGGCGACTTCGCCGTTGAAATTGACGAAGGCGGTCAGCGTGATTGATAAAAACGACGCACCGAAAACGGGCGATGTCGTCGTGGTGAAAGCGTTGAGCGAATCGGTAACTTACGGCAATCTCGAACTTCCGAACGGGCGGTTGGCGAAGATTAATCGCGGCGACGTTTTGCTCGGCGTGTTGGGCAAACGCCGCGCGTTGAAAGGTTTCGTCGGCGACGTTCCCGAATCGGTGAAGTCGGGCGACAAACTTCATCTTTTGAATATGGGCGGCGTGATCGGGGTTTGCAAAGGTCATCATTCTTCGCTGTCGGACGCGATTGAAGTTGAAGTTTTGGGAATCGCCGTTGATGATTCCGGATTCCGAATTCCGGATTCCAGATTTGAAAACCAAAAACCAAAGACCAAAAACCAAAAACCAAATATTTTGAACATCGGCGACAACGCTTTGCAGCCGACCGATTTTTTGAAAGAATCCGCGCCGATTGTCGTCGTCGCCGGAACTTGTATGAATTCGGGCAAAACCGTCGCGGCGACCGAGATTATTAAACAGGCGCATCACGCCGGATTGAAGGTGGCGGGCGCGAAGATGTCGGGCGTGGCGTGCCTGCGCGACACTTTGAATATGCAGGACAGCGGCGCGAGCTGGACGGCGAGTTTTCTCGACTGCGGATTGCCTTCGACGGTTGACTGCGGCGATTTGTCGCCCGTTGCGAAGGCGATTTTGAATCATCTGAATTCGTTCGCGCCGGATTTGATCGTCGTCGAACTCGGCGACGGCATCGTCGGCGGCTACGCGGTTGATTCGGTTTTAAAAGACGCGGAAATCAAAAACGCCATTTCATCGTTCGTTTTTTGCGCGGGCGATTACGTCGGTGTAGTCGGCGGGATCGCGGTTTTAAAAAACTTTGATATTGAAATTGATGTCGTCGCCGGTTCGGTGACGGATTCGCAGATGGGCGAAGATTTTGTCGAGCGTAATTATAATGTCAAAGCCGGAAATGCGCGGCGCAACGGGAAACGGTTGTTTGAATTGACAAATTACGCCGCGAAAAAAGAGTTAGTTTTTGTGTAAAATTGTGCTTGATGAAATTTTGCAAATTGAAACCGCTGCGAAAATTTTTGCGAGCGTTTTCGCAGAAACGGTTCTGCATATTTCGCCGTTGATTGACAAAGGTGCGGTCAATCAAGTTTTCGTGGTTGAAGCGAGAAATTCCAAGTTCATCTTGCGGATGAACGCAACCGATTCGCTCGATGAATACGAAAAGGAAGTTTGGGCAAGCGGTAGAGCCTTTGAGCGCGGTGTTTCCGTTCCGGCGATTTTGAAAATCGGCGTGTTTGAAGAAAAAGCGTTTTCGATTCAGACTTTTATCGAAGGCGCGGAAGGCAGAAACGTCGCGGGCGATAAAAGTTTCGTCTGGAAAAAGCTCGGCGAATACGCGAGCCGGATTCATCGAATTAAAACTGTCGGTTTCGGTTTGAAATTTCGGGATTTGGCGACAGGTAACGCTCAAAAATCGTGGCTCGAATATCTCGAATACAACGTCGAAAGTTTGCGCGAAACGGACGAATTGCGAAAGCTCGGCGTTTTAAACGCGGCGCAGTCGGAAAGCGTCAGAGAGATTTTTGAAAATTTAAGACAGCGAAAGGTTAAATTCGGTCTCAATCACGGCGACTTGTCTTTGAAAAATACGATTGTTGACGATTCCGGTGTCGTGCATTTGATAGATTGGGGATCGGCGGAAGCGAGCATCGTGCCGCATCACGATTTGATTCAACTTTTGAAAATGAATTTGTTGGAAAACAATCCGAGCGATGCGGAAATGCGCGCGTTTCTCGACGGCTACGGCATCACGAATGGCGAATACGAAGCGATGCTGCCGGATTTAAAAGCCTTGTCGCTGCTTCGCGCTTTCGACAAACTGCGTTGGGCAATTGACTGGAAAATAACGAATCTCGAAGATTATATCTGCGAAGCGAAAGCGACGATCAAAAGATTTTTATGATGCAACAATCAATCGCGCACATTGCGCTCGTCGTCGCGGATTACGACGAAACGATTCGATTTTATACCGAAACGCTCGGCTTTGAACTCGTCGAAGGTAAGCCGCAGTCTGAGACGAAACGCTGGGTTTTATTTGCACCGAAAGATTCCGCGTGTCAATTACTGCTGGCAAAAGCCGTCGGCGAAGAACAGCAAAGCAGAATCGGCAACCAAACCGGCGGGCGAGTTTTTCTGTTTTTACGCACCGACGATTTTTGGCGCGATTACAATGATTATTTATCGAAAGGCGTGACTTTCGTCCGCGAACCGAAAACGGAAGATTACGGCACGGTCGCCGTTTTCGCGGATTTATACGGCAATCTTTGGGATTTGATTGAGTTTAGTGAAAAATGAATTTAATTGAACACATAAATAA
>CAXTMQ010000394.1:0-2493 GCA_964245305.1 uncultured Pyrinomonadaceae bacterium | reverse complement strand
TCGCGCTCGAAAAACGAAACCGAACCGCGCACGTCGTTCGTGCCGCTTTTCGTGACGACGTTAATCACCGACGAAGCCGAGCGTCCGTATTCCGCCGAAAAACGATTCGTCGCAATTTGAAATTCGGCAACCGCGTCCTGCGAGATATTGACAAGCGAACCGCCGACGACATCATCGTTATTATCCGTCCCGTCAATCATCACATTCCCGCCGCGTCCGAGCTGTCCGGCGGAAGAAATAACGACCGTATTCGTTTTCGTCGGATCGAAATTCGGCGCGGGCGCGTTGCCCGGCGTTAAAAGCGCGAGTTCGAGAAAATTGCGTCCATTTAGCGGTAGATTTTCAACTTCTGCATCTTTAATTACCGAATCAATTTTTGATGTTTGCGAATCAATAAGCGGTGAATCGGAAATTTCTACTCGCTCCGTTGGTCCGGTAGCACCCAATTCTGTACTTAAATTGACTGTTTGCCCAACATTCAATGTCACGTTTGGATAAACATTCTGCTTAGAAAAAGAAGCGGCAGAAAATTTAACCTCATATTCGCCGACCGGTAAACTCGAAATGGTATAAACGCCTTCATCGCTCGTCGTCACGGTGCGCGAAAGATTCGTCGCTTTGTTCGTCGCCGTGACGGTCACGCCTTGAATAATCGCGCCGGTCTGATCTGTAACAACGCCGGTCAAAGTCGCGTTCGCCTGCTGCGCTTCGATTGCGACGCTCAACGAAAGCGAAAAGATAATAGTCAAAATCAAATAAAATAATTGCTTCATAAATAATAAATTTTACCTCTAAAAATTCTGAGAAAGTTTAATTTAGTCGTCCGTCATTAGCGAAAGCAGCGCGGGATAAATCGCCTGATATTTTTTGTATTGCCGATTCAAAATCTCGACCGCCGCCGCGTTCGGTTCGATTCGTTCGGCGACGCTGATCGCCGCCTCGCAGGCTTCGTCAACCGATTTCCAATTTCCCGCGCCGACCGCCGCGAGCAGTGCCGCGCCGTAAGCCGCGCCTTCGTCGGCTTTAACGGTTTCGACCGCCGCGCCGTAAACGTCGGCTTGAATTTGCCGCCACAGCGAGGAACGCGCGCCGCCGCCGCCGAGCCGGATCGTCGAAACCGGAACATTTAATTCCTTAAAAATTTCAATCGAATCGCGCAGGCTGAACGCTACGCCTTCCAAAATGGCGCGAACGACGTGCGCCTTTGTGTGGCTCGCCGTCAAACCGATCAACGAGGCGCGAACCTGCGGGTCAATATGCGGCGTTCGCTCGCCCATCAGATATGGTGTCCAGAGAAGTCCGTCCGCGCCCGCCGAAATTTTCGCGGCTTCGGCGACTAATTCATCGTAACTTTCATTCGCGGCGAAATTGTCTCGAAACCAGCGAAACGAAAGTCCGGCGGCTTGCGTTACGCCCGTGTTGTGCCAGCGGTTCGGAACGGCGTGGCAAAACGTATGAATTCTGCCGCGCAAATCTATCGAAGGCTGGTCGGTTACGGCGAAAATCACGCCCGATGTGCCGATGGTCGCGCTGACCGCGCCGACGCGCGTAATGCCCATTCCGATTGCTCCGGCGGCGTTGTCGCCCGCGCCCGCGACAATCGGCGTTCCGGCGATCAAACCGGTTTCGGCGGCGCATTCGGCGGAAATCGCGCCGGTGATTTCCGCCGATTCATAGACGTTTGGCAGTAAATTTTCGCTAATATCGTTCGCCGCCAACACTTCCCGCGACCAGCGGCGATTTCTCACATCGAGCAAAAGCGTTCCCGAAGCGTCCGAAACGTCGGTCGCTTTATCGCCGGACAAGCGCAGACGAATATAATCTTTCGGCAGTAAAACCGTGCGCGTCTGTTGCCAGATTTCCGGCTCGTTCTCGCGTAGCCAGAGCATTTTCGTCAAAGTAAAATTCGTCAAAGCCGGATTGCTGACGAGTTCGATTAATTGCTCCGCACCGATCTTTTCTGTTAATTCACGGCATTGTTTTTCCGTGCGCTGATCGCACCAGATGATCGAAGGGCGCAACGGTTCGTCCTTCTCGTTCAAAAAAACCGCGCCGTGCATTTGCCCCGAAAGACCGACTGCCGAAACCGCTTCGGCGCGGACGTTTTCGCTTGCCAAAACTTCCCGAATCGCCGCCGCCGAAGCTCGCCGCCAATCGAGCGGATTCTGCTCCGCCCAACCGATTTCGGGCGACGCGAACGGCGCGTGTTCGACCGTCGCCGCCGCCGTAATTTTGCCTTCGGAATCAATCAAAACGGCGCGTGAACCGCTTGTTCCGACATCTATTCCGAGAAAATTCATAATTGTTTTAGACTTAGTTGCACGACTGCGCAAAAGCATTATAGTATAATTTCCACCACAAGCAACTTTTACGCTCCAACAAATTTTTTAGATTTAATTCGAGGATTTTTTATATGAATAACGGCAAATACGCACCGAAACCCGAAGACAAATTTACGTTCGGATTATGGACGGTCGGCAATCGCGGCGCAGA
>CAXTMQ010000393.1:0-2520 GCA_964245305.1 uncultured Pyrinomonadaceae bacterium | reverse complement strand
CCCAAAGATATTTTATCGTGTTTTTCATTGCTTTATTCTTCCTCTACAAATTGCAGATTTCAGCCGTTTTTATCGGCTCTGAACTAATAGCGAAACCGAAAGGCAAAATTGTATCAATAAAAAAGCGGCGATTTTTTTACCGCCGCCAATTTCTTTTTCCACGAACAATCAAATTCAAGTCCCTGTTTTTCGGCTGTCGGTGTTTCTCCTTCACTTCTAACGAGAATCGAGCGTTCTAAAAACAATTCAACGATAAATTTCGTCAATATAAAACCGATGGGAGAAATGCGCCGCGCGGCTCTTGATAGGCTTTTCTACTCATCAAAGTCATCGGTTTGACGACCTTCATTCCTTTACTCAAACACCGGCGAAATAAATCGCCGCGTCGCGTCGGCAACAGAAACGAAAGCGGCTGTCCGGTCAGATTGGCTGCGCCAAGCAATAAATTTTCCAGATCTTCGTCCGATTCGGCGACGGCGTGATTCATCTGCCAGACGTTCGGCGCGGATGCGTATCCGACGATTTTTTTATCGCGCAAAATAACAAACGCGGGCATCATCCGCGCCGTTCCGCGAAGTTCTTCGACGCGCGAAAAGCCGTGAACTTTGACGCACAATTCGTCACACGCCGCGTAATCTTCATCGCTGATCGGACGCACTTCGACATCTGGCGGGAGTTCGCCGGAAATCGCGCCGGAGATTAAGACGAGCGGTTCAATAACATCGAAACCGAGCGAAACGTAGAGCGACATCGAAGTCGTATTAAAAGCGTCTTGCACGAGCCGAATGTCTTTCGCCTTTTGACCGCGCTCAATAATTTTCTGCATCAGGAGTCTGCCGACACCTCTGGATTGACCGTCAGGGTTGATTGTAATCGGACCGACTCCGGCGATTTCGTCTTGTTCCCACAAAAAGTTCGAGCCGACGAATTCGCCGTCGTTTTCCGCGATGATTCCATAAACTGCCGGATGATTGGTCAGCATCTGCGCGAAACCGTGTGCGTGTTCAGCCGAAGGAAAATCGTGCGGAAAATTGTGCCGGTCGGCAATTCCGCAGAACGCTTTGTAGATAATTTCGCCGCATTTTTCCGTGTCGGCGGCGGTCACGGGACGGATGTTAATGTTCATAATTTTTGCTTCCTTTTTTAATTTAAACCGCGGATAAACGCAGATTTTATTTGATTTGATTTTAATATTTCTTCAATTTATCTGCGTTTGTCCGCGAAATTCTGCGGTTAAATTTTCTTATTCTCTTCGTTTAAATTCGGACGGCTTCGACGATTTGCACGGGCGAGGTGGTCGGATAAATATTGGTTAATTTAAATCCGGTTTGTTCCAACAGCGCGGCGTATTCTTTTGCCGTGCGTTCTTTGCCGCCGGTGCAGACGAGCATATTCAAATCCATCACTTTACTCATCGAAGGCGCGGCATCGTCTTCTTCGACGACGGCTTCGATTATTAAAAGTTTCGCTCCCGGTTTCGCCGATTTCGCCAGATTTCCGAGAATCACGGCGCATTGTTCGTCGTTCCAATCGTGGATGATGTGTTTCATCAAATAAACGTCGGCTGCGACCGGAATTTCCGCGAAGAAATCGCCGCCGACAATTGACACGCGGTCGGAAACTTTCGCGCCTCGGGCGACTTGCGGCTGGTCGAATAAAATGCCGTTCGCGTGTTCGTTCGCCTGCAAAATTGTGGACAGCAGCATTCCGTGTCCGCCGCCGATGTCGGCGATTATTTGTGCGCCGGAAAAATCGTAAGCGGCGGCGACGGCGCGGGAAATTCCGCGTGAAAAACTCGTCATCGCTTCGTCAAAAATCTGCGAGACTTGCGGATTGGCGGCGGCGTATTGAAAAAACGGCTGACCGAAAGTATAGGCGAAACCGTTCTCGCCCGTTTTAACGCTCTGCATCATATTGCCGTGCGCGTGCCAGTGTTCGCGGTCGCAGATCATCTGGGCGATGCCGCGCAGCGATTCGGGATGATCGGCGCGGAGAAATTCGGACAAAGGCGAATTCGTGTAACGGCTTTCAACATCTCGTTGAAAAACGCCGACGCTCGTCAAAGCGCGCATCAGGCGATACAGCGATGATTCGTCAGTTTTTGTCGCAACGGCTAAATCGCCGATGCTCTGCGATTCACCGACCAGTTTGTCGGCGATCCGCAATTTCGCGGCGACGGAAATCGCCTGCGAGACGATAAAGCCGAAAGTCATCTGCGCGAGCAGTGCTTGCGGCGGAATCGGCATTTGTTCTGTTTTCGTAGAAGCTGCGTTCATAAATAAAAATCTCCTTGTAAATCCGATTGTTTATGGCGAAAATTATTTCGTCTGCATTATAAGGCGAAGATTTGGATTACAAAGTATCGGTCAGAAAACAAGAACTTTTATTACAAAGAAATCCAATGAGAAATTAGATGCTCCCCGTCAGGGAACTCGGATATTAATATTTGACACCCAAAAACATATATAACCCAAGTTGCCAGTTATTAGATTTGATGTTTGAAATAAAAATTGTCCTCTT
>CAXTMQ010000392.1:0-2549 GCA_964245305.1 uncultured Pyrinomonadaceae bacterium | reverse complement strand
ACCGCGCCGCTCAACTGATACGGAGAATCAATATAGCCTTCGATGTCGCGCGGCGGCACCAACGTATAATCGCGGTAAATGCAGGGCAACGCGGGCGCGTAATGCGAAGTGTGGAAGGCGATCATTCGTTCGATCTCCTCCTGCCGCCGCGAGCTGAATTTCAAACTTAAATTTCTTTTCGGCTCGCCCAAAACTTCGCTGATGCGCGCGCCTTCGGGCGGATCGTAAAAATTGACCGGCTGCTTCGATGCCCGCGTCGAACTTTTGTCGGCTTGATACGGATAAACATCGGCTAACGGAAGCGCGAAATTATCAGCCAGAATTTTCGTGTATTGACGAATGTCGGACTCGCAAAAATTCCGCGAATACAAAGCCAGCAAAGCCACCGCGCCCTTCCATTTACGACTTGTCAGGCTGGTTTGCTGTCCAATCTGAACGCCGTTAAACGTGACCGGCTTCAAAAATCTGAAGAATATGATTTTGAAAGCGTTCATCGGCGCGGGCGCGGTCAGAATGCCGTTCGATGCGCGGCTAAAAATTCGGTCGTTCGAGCGAAATTCATAAAAGGACGAACTGTAATTGAAATCATAAAAGGTAGTCGTATTTGCATCGCCGATTAAAATCGGCAGATTGCTCAAATCGCTCAACAGTCCTTTGTAACCATCGGCATCGTTTGGGAAAGCCGCGCCGTCGTATTTGGCGACGATCCAGCCACAGCAGACTTCAAAAACCGAAGGATTCTGCAGCGGATTCGCAGAACCATTCCAATAAACGCCCGATCTACCGTTTAGGCTGCCGATCTGATAAATAGGGTGCGGCGCAAGAGCTGTTAAAGTTCTTTGTTTGTCCGAGTAATCAACAGAATAATAAACCGGCTGACCATTAGCATAGATCGCCGCATCGAGTTGCGGTTCGAGATAAAGCTCGCATCTATCGGACGGCAAAAGCATCAGTTCCACTCCTG
Source organism: uncultured Pyrinomonadaceae bacterium (assembly GCA_964245305.1). Lineage (GTDB taxonomy): Bacteria > Acidobacteriota > Blastocatellia > Pyrinomonadales > Pyrinomonadaceae. The sequence goes on along the minus strand of CAXTMQ010000392.1, from coordinate 1,585 downwards.
CAAAGTTAGAGTTCTTTTTTCAACCGCGTCCGATTGAACATCGGTTGACTCGCTCACGCCGCCATCAACAGTTTTCTTCACCAGAAAATTCCGCGGCGACGCGCCGATCTTGCGATGCGTCGCCGTGATTAAATCGCCGGCGACGATTGGATAAGTTTTCGCCATTTTCGTTCCGACATCGGCGAGCAGATCGTTGCCGAGTTCGAGCGCGGCTTGCGTGTCCAAACATTTCTTTGCCCGCCAGCGCGTCGTATTATAAAGATTGACGATCTTGATATTCTCAAAGGATTTGCGGGCGTAGATGTCCACCGGAATCGAAACCGGCTTGACCGGCTCCTGTAAATACTGCGAGTCCAAATCCTTGAACTGCGCCTCGTATTCGGTGAACGGATCGCGTCTGAGGATGTCGCGGCGGCGAAACTCGAACGAATCAATATTTGAATTGTCGAGCGCGAACGTCGGCGCGAGCTGTTCGAGACAGAAGAAGCGCAGCTTGCCGTTGACATCCTGCATTATCGAATTGGAAATTCTCAGGATTTCGCGGATGCCGAAACTTATGCTGACCGGATTATCGAAATACAAATGCGCTTCGTAAAGAGCCGAGGTTTCGATTTGCGGGTAAAGATATTTCGACGGAATGACTTCTCTTGCTTGGGAAGCCGATTCCCATTCGACTTTGAAATTGCCGCCGCCTTTATCGTTCCAGTGCATTTTAATTTCGGCGAAAGCGTTCGCCGTCGCGTTGAACGTCGCCGAATCCGTGCCGACCGGTCCGACCGCATCGTCGCGCCACGCGTCGATCTTTTGCACCGAGTTGATCCACAGCCGCGCGCCGTCGTTGTGCGTGATGTAGATCGTGTAAGTTTCCGAATATAAAAATTTGATGAAGCCGGTAAATTCGGCGGAAAAATCGCCGCTGATGCCGTAGGTCGGCGGCTGCAAAGAATAGCTGATGTCGAAATTCGGATGCGCGAATTTTTGGACGAGCGTATTAAACACCGCGCCCGCGTAGTATTTCGCCGTCAGTCCGAAGCCTTCAAAGTCGGGAAGCGTGCGGTAATCCACGGTTTCCGTCTGCGCGTGAAAATCGCGGAACGCGCACCAATTCGCCCAATCAATGCGCGATTTCCAGTAGGCGACGTGATCCGCCCAAACCGAAGGCGGAATGTTCGGCAATCGCGCATAACCGAAGATCAGCTCGATGATGGCGCGCGCCGGATTCGCCGAATACGAAAAGTCGGTCTGTGCGCCGCTCTGGTTGAAATTTCGGCATTTTTTTCGTCTCGAAGATGCCTTTGAATTTATCGGGCGGATTCGTTTGCGTGTCGGCATCGGCTAAACCGCTCGGAATTCGGTAGCCGATGGTCGCCGTGCGCGAGTGCGGCGCATCGCGCGAAAAGAAGCTGTCAACCTGCTGCGGTCCGCTCGTCATTCCGGTCGCCAAAGCTCCCGCGTGAAAGTTGTAATTGTCCGCCGCGATTTCCTCGCCCCGGTAAAACGCGCCCAGACAGCGATTCCATTCGCCCTCGCCGAGCGCGTTCAGAGCGTAAACATTTCCGCCGTCGCTTTTCGACCAGCAGAGCGT
>CAXTMQ010000391.1:0-2590 GCA_964245305.1 uncultured Pyrinomonadaceae bacterium | reverse complement strand
GCCAAAAGCAATCTGCGAATCATTTTCGACGACGAACTGCGCGACGGTTTGACCTCTATGAAAATCGCCGAATTAACGCGCACGCCGACCGGACAACTGCAAATTTCCGACGATTATATTCCGCCGACTTTGAAAGTTGCCGGTTCGCAGTGGCTCGTCAATATGTTGCGGCAAATTGTCGAAATCTTAAACACGAAAAGCGGAAGTTTGGGCGAACAGCGTCGGCAGAGAAACGCCTCGCTGGCTGATTTTACGACTTCGGAAGTCGCGGTTTTCTGGCTTCTTCACACGATCAACACGACGATTCCGACGATGGCGCATTTTTTCCGCTCGCCGTTGCTTCATCCCGAAAGGCTTTACGTCGAGATGGCGAAAATCGTCGGGCAATTGATGACGTTTTCGCTCGAACATCATCCGCGCGACATCGTTAAATACGACCACGACGATCTTTATTTTACGTTTTACAATCTTTCGATGATTTTGAAGGAACTGCTCGAAACCGTGATTCCGAGCCGCTGCGTTCCGATTCCTCTGGAAAAAACGCGCGACACTTTATACGTCGGTCGCATCGAGGACGAACGCCTGCTCAAAGAAGCCGGATTCTACTTGGCGGTTCGCGCGCAGATGCCCGAATCGAAACTTATCGAAGGCGTTCCGCGCGTCGTCAAAATCGCTTCGCGCGATGTGATTGATACGGTCATCGGTTCGGCTTTGCCCGGCGTTGTTTTAACGCACGCCAATCCGCCGCCCGCGCCGATTCCCGCGCGTGTCGGGTTTCGATATTTTATGCTCGACACCATCGGACCATATTGGAACGGCATAAAAGGTTCAAAAGTCGTCGCCGTTTACGTGCCGAACGAAATCCCGGACGAAAAATTGGAAATGTATGCGGTCAAGCCGTAAAAAAACGTTGAAAGAAATGACCGAAATATTTTGCGGATTACGCCTTATATGATTGAAGCGAAAGATTTTTTATGAGCGAAAAAGCAACCAAGAACGATTTAGTCGCCTTTGCCGGACCGATTTTCGATTTGATTCTGCGCGTTAAAGCCGGAATCGTCGTGCCTTCGATGGATTTGCGCCCGAAGATTGCGGCGATGCTGCTCGATTTTGAGAAACGCGCCGAGCGGTATCGGTTTAATCATAAAATTATTCAGGTGTCGAAATTCGCGCTCGCTTCGTTTGTCGATGAAACGGTTTTGACGAATAATTTTCATCTCAAGGAAGAATGGGAGAAATATCCTTTGCAGCTCGAATACTTCGGCGAGCAGCTCGCGGGCAACAAGTTTTTTGAAAAACTCTCGGCGATGCTCAAGCAAATCGAGCAGACGGCGGACGCGGTCGAGATTTATTACTACTGTATGCTTCTCGGTTTCAAAGGCAGATACGGAGTTTACGAACAGGAAAAACTGCTTTCGATTATGCAGCAGACGGCGAACGCGCTCGTCAAGGTCGGCAAAATCAAACCGACCGAGCTTTCGCCGCACTGGTTGGCGAACGATCAGCCGAAGCCGCCCGAAAAACGCGGAATGCCGGTTTGGGCAAAAATCAGCGCGGCGAGCGGTCTCGGTTTAGCGTTTATTATTTATCTGGTTATGTTTCTGATGTCGTCGCAGTATTTTCAGCAAGCGAGCGAAAAACTGACGTTTTAAGACGAAAACTCGAACGGGGAAATTTCTCGAGAAAAGCGAAATTTTATGAATTCCTGGCATCTTAACCAATTAAAATACGCAGTCGGACTCGGCGGTTTGATGTCGTTTTACGGCATTGTCGGTTTTACCGTTTGGATTCTCGGCTCAAAACTCGGTTATCCTGTTTCAGATCGCATCGTCATCGTCGTTCTGATTTTGCTGACGATGCCGTTCGCGTTGATTATCGGCTTTGTCGCGTCGCGCCGCTCGAAGAAAAAAGCGGCGAAAGAACTCGAAGAACAACAGGCGAAAATCGGCGAACAGCCCGCTGACGGGCAGCCCGCCGCGAAAGTCATCGCGCCGACCGGCAATTACGACGACATTACGAAAAGCACCGATGAAGTCGTGCAGTTTCTCAAAACCTCTAATTTGGGCGAAACGGGCAAAGACGCGGTTTATTCGCTGCCCTGGTATCTCGTCGCCGGAACGCCGAAAAGCGGTAAATCATCCCTGGTTATCGGCTCGAATCTTAATTTTCAAAATTTGCCGAGCCAGCGGCAATCCGAGCAGAAATTCGTTCGCTCGACGCAGAATATTGATTGGCGCGTGACGAGCGACGCGGTTTTCGTGGACACCGCCGGACGCTATCAAACCGAAGAAGGCGCGGACGGCGACGAATGGGCGAGTCTTGTCGAAACAATCGGAAAATATCGCAAAAATCGTCCGATTGACGGTTTTCTGCTGATCGCCAACGCGGAAAAAATTCTTAATTCAAATGATGCCGAAGTCGAACAGATGGCGAAGGTTCTCCGCTCACGGCTCGACGAGGTGATGACGCGAACGAAAATTCGCTTTCCGGTTTATTTGATTTTCACGAACGCCGATTCGATTGAAGGTTTCCGCGATTCGTTTTCGACCTCCAAGGGCGAAGCGAAAAATCTCGTCTGGGGCGCGACGAT
>CAXTMQ010000390.1:0-2614 GCA_964245305.1 uncultured Pyrinomonadaceae bacterium | reverse complement strand
AAGAATTCGACCGCGCTGAACTCGCGTCGAAAGGTTTGCAATACGAACGACTCGATCAATTGACGATGGATATTTTGTTCGGCATTCGTTGATTTAATTTGTCGAAGGTATTTTTGATGAATCGCAGAGAATTTTTATTGTCCAATTTGGCGGCTGGCGCGTTGATTTTAGCGAATCGAAATTTCGTGTTTTCACAATCGAACGAAAACATCGAAAAGCGTGTTGACGAGATTTTGAAACAGCTTTCGCTCGACGAAAAAGTTCAATTTTTGCGCGGCGACGGCGATTTTTCTTCGCAGGGAAATGCGCGTTTGAATCTGCCCGGAATCTCGATGGCGGACAGCCCGCAAGGCGTTCGCATCGAAGGCAATTCGACCGTTTTTCCGTCGCCGGTCGCAATGGCGGCAACTTGGAATACGGATTTAATCGAACAGGTCGGCGCGGCGTTGGGTAGGGAATTAAAGGCGAAAGGACGCGATATGCTGCTCGGTCCGTGCGTCAATATTCATCGTTCGCCGCTCGGCGGTCGCAACGTCGAAAGTTTCGGCGAAGACCCGCATCTTTCCGGCAAAATCGCCGTCGCGCATATCAAAGGCGTGCAGAGCGAAAACGTCGCTGCCTGCGTCAAACATTTCGCGGCGAATAATCTGGAAACGCGCCGTTTGTTTTTAGACGTTTCCGCCGATTTGCGCTATCTGCACGAAATCGAATTTCCACCGTTCAAGATGGCGGTCGAAGAAGGAAAAGCGTTCGGCGTGATGGCTTCATACAATCAGGTTAATGGTCATTATTCGTGGGCGAACCGGTATTTGCTAACCGACGTTTTGCGAAATCAATGGGATTTTAAAGGATTAATTACGAGCGACTGGGGCTGCGAATGGATGCTGCCCGAAGAGCGAAGCGTTCTAGAATCAATAGATGCAGGAACGAACGTGCAGATGCCGACCGGATATTATTACGGCAACTCGCTGGCGCGATTCGTTAAAGAAGGCAAAGTAAAAGAAGCGGCGATTGATAATCTCGTCAGGCAAAATCTGATCGTCATTCACGAACTCGGACTCGTTGGCAGCCGGAAAAAAGTTGACCAATCGCTGACCGATATGAAAGCGCATCACGAACTGGCAAAAAAAGTCGCGGCGGAAAGCATCGTTTTGCTGAAAAATGATGCTCAGATTTTGCCGCTCGATCAAACGAAAATAAAATCGCTCGCCGTCATCGGTCCGAACGCGGCAGTCGCGCAGCTCGGTGATCGGGGAAGCGTCTATGCGCCGACTTCTTACACCGTCAGTCCGCTCGCAGGTTTGAAAAATAAGCTCGGCGATGCGGTCAAAATAAACTACGCGAAAGGTTTCGAGATCACGAACTTTAAAACGATTCCGGCAGACGCTCTGCGAACGCCCGACGGGAAAAAAGGGTTGCTCGGCGAATTTTTCACCAACAAAGGTTTTGAAGGCAAAGCCGCGCTGACCAATTTCGTTGAAGAATTAAAATTCGATTGGGGCGCGAATCTGCCGAAAGAAGTCGCGGGCGGCAAAACTTTCACGGCGCGTTACATCGGAAAATTGCTCGCGCCGAAATCGAAAGCGATTTTTCTCGGACTTAAAAGCAACGGTGTGGGCAAATTATATGTTGACGAAAAACTTTTAATCGAAAACATCGGAACGTGGACGACACCGGTTGATCCGAATGTCGTCAAATTTGCCCGGATTGATTTGCAGGCGGGAAATGCCCGGAACATCAAAATCGAATACGAGCGCGGCAAGGAAAATTCCGCCGTCGAACTCGTCTGGGCGGACGCGCCGGAAAAGCCTTTTATCGAAGCAGTCGCAGCGGCGAAAAATTCCGATTACGCGATTATTTTTGCCGGTCTCAATATTGATTACGAAGGCGAAGGCTTGGACAGGTTCGATATGAATTTGCCCGATCTGCAAAACGAATTGATCGCCGCCGTCGCCGAAGCGAATCCGCAAACAATCGTCGTCATCAACAGCGGAACGCCGAACGATCTGACGAAATGGATTCAAAAAATCCCCGCCGTTTTGCAGGCTTGGTATCCGGGAATGGAAGGCGGAAACGCCGTTGCCGACGTTTTGTTGGGCGACGCGAATCCGTCTGGCAAACTGCCCGTGACATTCGGCAAACGCCGCGAAGATTACGCCGATTTTCCGCACTCGACAATCGTCAACGACAAAATTACATACGCCGAAAGCATCTTCGTCGGTTATCGTCATTTCGACAAAGAAAAAATCGCGCCGCTGTTTCCGTTCGGACACGGGCTTTCCTACACGACCTTTGTTCACAGCGATTTGAAAATCGAAAAGACGGGCGAGACGATTAAAGTCAGTCTAAAAGTAAAAAACACGGGCAAACGCGAAGGCGCGGAAATCGTGCAGATTTACATTGGCGACGAAGCGAGCGGTTTGCCGCGTCCTTTGAGAGAGTTAAAAGCATTTCGGAAAGTGAATTTGTTGCCTGATCAATCAACGCAAATTAAAATTGAACTGAGAAAAAATGATTTTTCGTTTTACGATCCGCAGCAAAAGAATTGGGTTTTCAAACCGGGAAAATTCGAGATTTCAGTCGGCGCGTCAGCGGGTAATATATTGGTGCGCCG
>CAXTMQ010000389.1:0-2633 GCA_964245305.1 uncultured Pyrinomonadaceae bacterium | reverse complement strand
TAATAACTATTTAACAAAAACGAATTTTTCAAAAAACAAACTAAAAACGCTTCTTCAATTAATCGAAGAAGCGTTTTATATTTTAACCGCAACTTTATTTTTTATAACTCGCCGCGTTTATATTATCGCGTTTCGGAAAATGCAGAACGATGCCGAGAATGCCGAGCGCGAACCACGCGAAAAAATACTGATAGGAAAACGCGAACGCCAAGACTAAACCGAGCAGTGAAATCGCTTCGCACAAAGCGCAGGCGACGATCAATCCGGTCTGCATATATTGCGGTTTCTGTTCGGCGACTGCCTGCGCGACGGCGCGTTTTTCGACGACAAAAGAAAGAGAGAAATTGATAACCGCCAAAACTGCAAAAGCGATTGTCAGCGGCGGATTTTCACCGAACGCGGGTTTTGAAAAATCGAAATTGAAAACTTCCGGTCGGGTGATAAAAACGACGACTAAAAACATCATCTGCGAAAATAAAAGCACGAACCAGATAACTGACAAAACGCGATATTGTTGTTCGACGTTCGGATTCGGATTTTGCATAATTTTTACCGTTTCGAGAAATAAAATTTTTTGAATATTTGAAATCCGAAATTTGCAGCTTCAGATTTTCAGAAAAAACTTCACTTTGAATTAAACGAAAAATAAAAACGTAAAAACGTCAGCCGGAAAATTATCAATTTGTCGCCGCCAGTTCTTCTTCCAAAAGCTGACGTTCATATAAATCGGCGTATTCGCCGTCGAGTTCGAGCAATTCGTCGTGCGTTCCGCGCTCGACGATGCGCCCGTCTTCGAGAACGCAAATCAAATCCGCGTCGCGCACGGTCGAGGTGCGATGCGAAACAATAATCGTCGTGCGATTTTGCCGCACGTCGCGCAAGCCGCTCAGAATCTTTTCTTCGGTGTATGTATCAACCGCCGACAAAGAATCGTCGAGAATTAAAATGCGCGGATTTTTCATAATCGCGCGCGCAATCGCCGTGCGCTGTTTCTGTCCGCCCGACAAAGTAATGCCGCGTTCGCCGACGATCTGCGCGTATTTATACGGAAAATCTTCGATGTCGCTTGCCAGACTCGCAATTTCCGCCGAACGTCTGACTTCCGCGTCAAAAGTTAAAACTTCCGTCTGCTCGCTGTTGAAGCTCGGAACTTCCGTCTGCGCGTCGGGATTGCCGACGCTTTCCTGCAATTCGAGATTTGTCGTTTGCAATTCGTCTTTTTCGATGCCGAACGCGATGTTCTCGGAAAGCGAATCGCTGAACAAAAAAGTTTCCTGCGGCACAACGCCGACGGCGCGGCGAAGCTGCGCGAGCGGAAATTCGCGCACCGGCTTATCGTCAATCAAAACAGTATCTTCGGGCGCGTCGAGCAGGCGCGGAATCAGGCTGATTAAAGTTGATTTGCCGCTGCCGGTTTTGCCGACGAGCGCGACGGTTTGCCCTTCCTCGATCTTCAAATTGATGTCGCGCAAAACGGGCGTTCCGTTATACGCGAAGTTCAAATTGCGAAACTCGATTTCGCCTTTTATTTTCGGCTGTTCTTTCGCGTCGGGCGCGTCTTTAATCGCCGGTTCGGTTTCGAGAATTTCGTTGAATCTTTTCAGCGAAGCCGTGCCGCGCTGATAAAGATTAACGACGTAGCCGAGCGCGATCAGATACCAAACCATTCTTTGCAGGTAAAGAATAAACGAGGTGAATTCGCCCGCCGTAATCTCGCCGCGCGCCGCCATCGGAACGCCGACCGCGACGATAATCACGAAACCCAAACCGATAAAAAAGAAAAGCAGAGGACGCATCGCCGCGCCGAATTTGACGAGCGAGATATTTCTTTTCGCGTATTCGCGGTTTAATTCTTGAAATTTTTCAATCTCCGACGCTTCCTGCGCGTAGGCGCGAACAACGCGTACGCCGTTTAGATTTTCCTGCGCCCGCGCCGTGATGCCGGAAAAAAATTCCTGAATTTTTTCAAACCGAATGTGAACTTGTCCGCCGATATATTTGACCGTCAAAGAAACGAACGGCATCGGAATCAATAAAAGCAAAGTCAATTTCACGTTGATTCGCAAAAGAACCGGCAGAACGATGGCGAGCGCGAAAATCGCTTGAAACGAATACAAAATCATCGGTCCGACGATTTGCCTGACCGCCGATAAATCGTTCGTCGCCCGCGCCATAAGATCGCCGACGCGCGTATTTTGAAAGTATTCGAGCGGCTGATTAACGAGCGCGGCGTAAAAATCGCGGCGCATATCATATTCGATATGGCGCGATGCGTTAATTAAAAGCCGCCGCTGCCAGAACAGAAAAATTCCGCTGACAAAATTCACGCCCAAAATCAAAAGCGGATAATAAATGATTTTTTCCCAAGTAATATCTGTGCTGATGTCATCAATCGCCCGACCGACCAAATAAGGAATCAAAAGCCCGAACGCCATCGAAACGAGAATAAACAAAATTCCCATCAAAATTTGATATTTATAAGGCAGAAAATAATGCGCGAATTTTTTGATTTCTTCCATATATTGTTAACGGCTAATTGTTAATGGTAAATTTCCGTTCGCTGCTTGCCGGTGCGCGAACGATCAATGACAAGTTGAAGCCAAATCAGCAATTAATAATTAATCATTTACCAT
>CAXTMQ010000388.1:0-2645 GCA_964245305.1 uncultured Pyrinomonadaceae bacterium | reverse complement strand
GTCCGGTTCTGAGAGGGGTGAGCGGCGGCAACGTCGCTCGCCTACTCGACTACGTCTCGTGCGAGCGGGCGTTCGACTCGAAGCTGCATCAAAAACCGGTCGTTGTTTTATCGAACAATGACGGCGTGATCTCGCGCTCGAACGAAGCCAAACCGCACGTTCCGATGGGCGCGCCGCTTTTCCAATACGAGAAAGTTCTCTCCGACATCGACGCGGAAATATATTCTTCCAATTACGAGCTTTACGGCGATATGTCCGAGCGGGTGATGACTTCCCTGCAATCGTTCACGCCGGAAGTCGAAATTTATTCGATTGATGAAGCGTTTTTGGGATTGCAGAAGACGAAGAAAACTTTCGATTTCATCGGGCGCGAAATCAAGGAAAAGATTTACAAATGGCTGAACATTCCCGTCGGCATCGGCATTGCCGAAACTAAAACGCTCGCCAAAATTGCCAATAAAATCGCCAAAAAGTCGGATAAGGCAAAAGGCGTTCTGGATTTATACAAATCGCCGCATCAGGACGTTGCGCTCGACCGAACGCAGATCGGCGATGTCTGGGGCATCGGTCGCCAGTCGGTGAAAAAGCTCGAATCGATCAATGTCAAAACTGCGCTTCAGTTTAAGAACTGCGAGATGCGCTGGGTGAAGAAAAACTTCACGGTCGTCGGGGGCAGAACTCTGCTCGAGCTACGCGGCGTGCGCTGTCTGCCGCTCGAATTAACACTACCGCCGAAAGAATCAATCACTTGCTCCCGCAGCTTCAGCGAGCCGGTCACGAAATTCAATCAGCTGAAAATGGCGATGTCATGTTATCTGATGACGGCGGTTGAGAAGATGCGTCATCACCGGCTCGCCGCGAGAAATTTGACCGTGTTCGTCGAAACGAATAAATTTCAGCCGAAAAATTTTTACGCGAATTCCTACACTTATAAATCGGTATATCCGTCCGACGATTTATTCGAGATTCAGCGATGGGCGACTCAGGCATTCGAGAAAATTTACCGCGAAAATTTTGAATACAAAAAGTGCGGCGTAATTTTGGGCGGACTGATTCCGAGCGAGGCTCGCACGAACCGACTCTACGAGCGACAATCGGAAAAGCACGAGCGTCTTAATCGCGCGATTGACGAAATCAACAAACGCTTCGGCAAAGGTACGGTTCATCTGGCGATTGCGTCGGTCGGCAAATGGCGAATGAAACGAGAAAAAATGAGTCCGCGCTACACGACGCGAATGGATGAGATTTTAGCGATCAAATAATTTATGGCAAAAGCCAAACAAAAAGAATACCCGTCCAAACCGCGCAAAGAATGGCGCGACAATGTATTTATAATCCGTCGAAATTAAAAACGAAGGCGAAAATTAGGAAGAAGGTGAATAGTGTTTTCATATGTTTTTATCTTTAAACAAGTTTCGCAAAGCCCGCAGCCGGCGGCGCGTCTCCCAGACAAAAACGGCACGCATCAGCGGATTTAGAATCGGACGCAATAACTTTGGTTTTGCCGAAAAATTAACTTTGTAAATCACTTCGGAATTTTCGCCGTCAATCGCCCGATGCCTGATGCTCGCCGCGAATGAGGCGAAAAAAGGCGGCTGATTGAGCATCTTGACGGCGGCGACTTTGCCCGCTTCAAAGGACACATACTCGGTTCGCACGGCAAAGCCGCCCAAGATTCTTCTACCTCGGCAAACCGAAATCGCGCCGAGTTGCGCGTTTTCAAATTCAGATTCGAGATACGCTTCTCGCAAAAGAGTGTCCCATTCAAGCCTGCGTCGATAATCGTGAAGAAGGGCGAAAACCGCTTCCGCCGAAGCGGGAATGATTTCTCTGATTTCAGCCATCGGCATAGTTTTAACAATGCTTCTCTCTACAAAAAACGGATTATCGTTAGATTGATTAGGTTCAAATCGCTCGCAAATTAAGCGCAAAACAATTAAACACAAAAACAAAAATAAGCGCGAAGGCGAGTAAGATTTTCATACCAGATAAGTTAGCAGAAAGAAGATAGAAGTTAAATTATTTTTGAGTTCCCCAGATATAAATTGAAAACTTTCCGCGTCCCTGCACTTTGATTTTTATCTTTTGCGGCGGGCTGTCAATATAAAAGGACGCATCTTTTTTGTTGTCCGCCAGATAAATTTCCTCGTTGCCTTCGACTGCATAGATAACGACTTGCTGTTGCTTGTCGTCGGGTGTTTTGGGCGTGAAAAAAGTTCCGATTCTGATTTGCCTGTAATCGGTCGCATCAAAAACGCCGACATCTATTAATTCCGATTTGCTGTCAATTTCCGGCGTGATTTTATAAACGAGCGGCGAAGCAAAAGAATTAAACCCGAACACAAAAATAAGCGCGAACGAAAGAAGGATTTTCATAGGGGTAAGATAGCAGAAGAAGCTGATAAGGTGAAAGTTGTTTGCCCTCACGTCCACATTCGGTGCTTGGTTATCAAACACCGAACACCTTTGAAAAACAATACTTTGAAAACCGGCGGGCGACTCTCAATCTGGCGGCTTGATTAACGGGGTGCATTACAAATCATTCGTTTATCGCCAAAATACAATGGATCAATATGTTCTTTTGAGGTAATACGGAAAAACTTACTATCTTTTGTAATTTTATTTACATTCTCATAGTTCATAAG
>CAXTMQ010000387.1:0-2978 GCA_964245305.1 uncultured Pyrinomonadaceae bacterium | reverse complement strand
ACTGAAAAACAAAAAGACGATGAAACAATCGAACAAACATTGCCCGAAACGAAGATTGATTTCAATCTGCGGACGGGATTAAAGCACCGCGATAAATACGAAGAAGCCGAGACGCAAATTGTTTATACGTCATATTATATCGGTTCAATCTTCTGGTTTATCCGCGTCGCGCTCGAAGCCGAATCATTACTTGAGCAACAGACCGAAACGACGGCTTTTTCGTATATGCAACTCAAAGAAAATGTTCAATTTATGATTCAGGTCGCCGAAGGGCTAGCCGAATGGCTGCCTGATTACGCGCGAACGCTCGCCGAGTCGCCGAGCGTCGAACGCGGTCGCGCCAAACCGTCGCCGAATCCGATTTTCAAATCGGAAAATGGTAATTCGGTCGAAGATTTAGCGCGTCAAATCTCGGACATTATGCACAATCCGCATTTGCCGCAGTCGCTCAAAAACAGGCTCGATCTTGAACTGAGCGACATTCATATTGACATTCACACGCCGGAGAATGTGCTGGCTAACTTGAAAGAAATCGCGGAGGTGAAAGATGCCGAAGAAAATTAAAATCAAAAATTCAGTGCCGCATCTGCTGTCCGCCGTCTGCCGACACAAAGATTGTCCGGCTTGGCTTGATGATGAGATTTGGAAAGCCGTCAACAGTTACGCCGACATTCCGCCGACTTCACCCGAACAATTCGCCGTGATGCTCGCATACGCGCCGACGCGCCGAGACGAACAACGGGAAAAGGAAAGCAAGTTGCCGGAAATCGAGCCGACGACCGCGCCGGAAATTGATTCCGAGACTGACAATCTGGCTCTGCTTTTGTCGGGCGTTCTGAATAATCCGCGCCTGCCCGAAAAACTCAAAGACGAGTTCAAAGACGCGCTGACCGAGTTCACAAACGATTTGCCGACGAACGAAAACATTGAATTTTTCAGCGTTGAGACATCGCCCGAATATCTGGCGCGATTGTTCAAAATAGCGGAGGCGGAAGATGAATAATTTACGACAAAACCATTCATTGAAAATCAGAGTTCGCCGAATGTTCGCGTATGTGTGCCGGAAATATCAAATTTCCGGCAAGTTCAAAAAGACGGATTTCGAGCGCGTATGCGAAGGCGAGAATATCGAAATAGTTGACGGACTGCTTTTGACGGGCAAAGGTTATTTCATTCATTCAAAGCGCGGCAACCGATATATCTATTTGAGTTCGCGCCTTCTGAATCAACGAAGCGTTTATTTGGAAGTCGCCGCGCACGAAATCGGACATCATTTTTTCCGGCATCTGGAAAAATTCGGTTCGGCGGAATTGATGACGAGCGAAGAACTGAAAACCGCACAGCGCGAGGCGAATTATTTCGCGCTTCTGGCGATGAAAAAGCGAGGTGTCAAACGATGAATAATTTACGGCAAATCGGCGTGGAATCTTTTCCGCGCCTCTCTCAATTCCGAACCGTGCGCGGACTTTTCGGCAACCAAACCGAAGTCTTTACCGCCGTCTCGGTGTTCGACAATCATTTAGCGCATCTCGGCATCTTGACGGGCGATATTCTGATTGTGAAAGTCAGCAAAAACTTTAACGAATCGAATCTTTACGTCTGGCGAACGCCGCACGGTCAAATGGCGCGATACGGGCGCGAAACTTTGGCTGAAATCACTCTGCATAACGGCAAAGGATTATCCGAGACTTTCTTTCGGTCGGAAGTGGAGATGCTCGGCGTGGTGGTTCGGGTTGAACGGGATTTGAAGGTGAAAAGATGAAAGTTTGCTCAAATTGTCATCTTGAAAAACCGTTGAAATTTTTCATCACGAAAAGATGCGGCGTTTGGGCTTATGTCGAAAGATGTAAGCCCTGCCGACAAGTGAGAAAGCCGTTTGAAAGATTCTGGAAAAAGTTAAGCCCTGAAATCCGCGAACGAAACCGAATGACGAACAGGGCGCGAAAGTTAAACTGCTCGGTCGTTATTCCGTTTACCAAAAGAGAAATTGTTAATAGAGACGGTTTGAATTGTTATTTGTGCAATCAACTATTAACTTTTCATTCCGCCACGATTGACCATTTCATTCCATTATCACGCGGCGGTTGGCATTGCCCTTCTAATGCTCGAATCGCTTGTTTGAAATGTAATCAGAGGAAATATAATAAATATGCCAAATAAGGTCTGTCAGAACTGTCAGAAAGAATACTACGCTTTACCGAAAGACGCGCCAACACAAAGGTTTTGCTCTGTGGACTGTCGCAAAAAATATAATCGTCCAAATGGTCAAAAATGGTGTAGCAAGGGAAAGCATTTTGTAGAGATTCAAGATTTTTCAAAATGCAGCCAAAAGTGGGACGGGTTAGCTGCTTATTGCAGAAAATGTATAAGCGAAGATAGAAAAATAAATGCTGAAAAAATTAGGCTTCAGACAAAAACTTTCAGAGACAGCAACCCAGAAAAAATGAAAGCAAGGAGTCGCCGTTATTATCTGAAAACCGCAAAACAACAATGCGAAAAATCGCGCCGTTACAATGCCGAAAATCGCGTGAGAGTTCAACAGAAGCAAAGACGCTATTATCAAGAAAATAAGGCTAAATTTTCTCGCGCTCGTGATGCTCGGCGTGGGAAATTAAGAGAAATGATTAGCAATTTTACTAAAGCACAATGGCTACAAAAACTTATATATTTTGGAAATTGTTGTTATTTGTGCAAAACATCGCTCGAAAATGTGGAGATTCATATAGAACACCGAATCCCTATTTCAAGAGGCGGATCGAATTGGATAGCAAACATCGCGCCCGCTTGTAAAAAATGTAATCTGACAAAAAACACTAAAACTGAAAAAGAATTTAGAAAATGGAAAGCGGCTGTCAACTAGCCGCTTTTATTCTTTTATCCAACTCCTTCAATTTGCTTATAAGATTTCTTCTTTCATCTGTTAAAGATTGTATTTCCAAATTTAGCGATTTTGGATTTTCATACGGAACATTGTTCTC
>CAXTMQ010000386.1:0-3010 GCA_964245305.1 uncultured Pyrinomonadaceae bacterium | reverse complement strand
CGAAGTCGGGCGCGGCAGCCTTTTTACGGTTTATCTCCCCGTCTGGAATGATGCGGTTGACGAAGTTGATTTAATTGACGAATATGATTTTGACGAAGGAGAATCGAAGTGAAAAAACGTCTGCTGATCGTCGAAGACAACGCCCGGCTGCTGCGCGTGATCGCCGTTTTTCTGGAGAAATCCGGCTTTGAAACGATGACCGCCCGCGACGGCACGGACGCGCTTCTAAAACTCGCCGAAACGATTCCCGATCTAATTGTCAGCGATATAATGATGCCCGGCGCGGACGGTTTCACGCTTGCCGCCGCCGTGCGCTCGAACCCTCGCACGGATTTGATTCCGATTATTTTTTTGACCGCCAAAGAACGCCGCGAAGAGCGCATCAACGGATTTCGCGCCGGAGTTGACGCATATCTCGTCAAACCGTTCGAGCCGGAGGAACTCGTCGCCGTCATCGAAAATATTCTGAGCCGCGTTTCGCGCACACACGGACGCATCGCCCGCGCCGCGCCTCCGCCGGTTGACTCGCCGAAAAATCAACCGGATAAATCGCCCGAATCGCCGTTTTCCGATCTGACCGAAGCCGAAGAGCGCATCGCGTCGCTCGTCGCCAAATCTCTGAGCAACAAGGAAATCGCGGCGCAGCTCAACGTCAGCGTCCGCACCGTCGAAATGCACGTTTCGCGCATTCTCGCCAAAAAAAGTTTTTCCAACCGCGTCGAAATCGCCCGTTATATTATCCAGCGCGATGCCGCTAAATAAATTCTCAAAAAATTTTTCGATTTCTGTCGGACAAGAATTAAAAATCAAGCGCGTAAAAACACATAAAAGCCGCTTAATTTTCCTGAATTAACGGCGTTTTTTCGCGTTTGCAGACGATTCGATTTTCCTTTTCCCGATTTTCAAATACCGAGAAATTACTTATGCCGCGTTAGTGGTAATACGGTTTTCGCGCCCGCCGGAAAATCATATTGTTGAATCAAAGAAATTTTTCCGGCGCGAATCGAATATTCGGTTAGAAGTGCGCGCCGACTGAGAAAAAAGTTATGGACGAAACGAAAGCGGCATTTCATATAGTTGACGAAAAAGGCGTGCGCGGAACGCTTGATTTAACGGTTGTTCCGCCGCAGGGCAGCGAATCAAAGCTGGTTCTCGTGCGTTTTGACGACGGCTCGCAGGTGTTCGCCGATGCCGGAATATTTGTCGAGCGCGACGACAACGAATTCGCGTTTCCCGGCAGTTTCGCCGAGTTGATCGAAGCAAATCAAGCGACGCAATACGGCGCGGCGCATTTCGGCGGCGCGGCGCAAATTGTGATTCCGCTGCTCGAAGAACAGTTGAAAATCGCTCGTCGAAAAGTTTTGACCGGCGGCGTGCGCGTTCATAAAACCGTGCGGGAACGAATCGAAACAATTGACGAGCCGACTCTGCGCGAAGAAGTCGAGTTCGAGCGCGTGCCGATCAATCAATTCGTCGCCGCTCCGCCCGAAATCAGACGCGAAGGCGACGTGATGATCGTGCCTTTGCTCGAAGAAGTTTTGGTGATTGAAAAGAAGTTGGTGCTGCGCGAAGAAATCAGAATCAAAACGCGCCGCGACACGCTTCGCCATCCGCAGGAATTTGTTTTGCGCCGCGAAGAAGCGACGCTCGAACAAATCGAACCGGACGCGACGAATGAGCAAATCAACGCTTCGTCCGCCGCGTTCGACACACGAAAAAGCGGCGAATAAATGTTCGCCGCCTGACTAAATCAAACCGAACAAAAGGGAGAAATCAACATTATGGCAACGACATTAATAGGAATTTTCGACGATTACGCGGCGGCGCAGAAAGCCGTTCAGCAGTTATCGCAGGCGGGCGTTAAACAGGGCGATATTTCCATCGCCAGAAACGACGGCGGTCAAGGTTATGAAACTTACGGCGGCGCGAACTCGGCAGATTACACGACCGGAAATTCAATCGGCAACAAAATCTCGAATTTTTTCGACGGAATTTTCGGCACGGACATCAACGACGACGAGCGCGGCGTTTATGCGGAATCGGTCAGACGCGGCAGCGCGCTTGTCACCGTTAAAACCGGCGATGCTCTGACCGAACGCGCGGCGGACATTCTGAACGATGCCGGCGCGGTTGATGTTGATCGCCGCCAAGCGCAATATCGCGCTTCCGGCTACAACAAATTCGACCAAAAAGCTCCGCTTTACACGGCGGAACAAACGCAATCCGAAGTGAAAAATTTCAGCGGCAAAGACGAAATCGCGCTGCCGGTGATCGAAGAACAATTAAACGTCGGCAAGCGCGTCGTCCAGCGCGGCGGCGTGCGCGTTCACACGAGCGTTTCGGAAAAAGACGTTTCGGAAACGATTAACCTGCGTGAGGAAAACGTGACGGTTGACCGTCGTTCGGTTGACCGGGCGGCGAACGACGCGGATTTCGATTCGGTCAAAGAAGGCACTTTTAACGTCACGACCAAAGCGGAAGTTCCGGTCGTTTCCAAAGAAGCGCGCGTCGTTGAAGAAGTCGTCGTCGGCAAAAACGTCACCGAACATCAGGAAACCGTCAGCGATACGGTCAAACGCACGGATGTCGAAGTAGAGCAAACCGACGCGCAAACGAAAAAAGCGAAAAATTAATCGCTTTAAACAAGGTTCGCGCCGTTTTTTTTGAAACGAAGCGGCGCGGGCAAATTTATAAAAAAATCGCCGAAATAGTTTTTTCGATAATTAAAAATCAAAAAAAGCGCGGCGCGTAAATTCAAAAAAGGAGATGAAAATCAAATGGCTGAAATTCCTGTAGAACGAAAAACCGGCGGAGCGTTTCCGTGGTGGCTGATTCCGCTGATTTTACTTTTGCTATTGTTGCCGCTGCTTTATTTTTGCGGCAGAAACACGGCGGTGGTTGATAACACGAACGGCAACGCGAATCGCTCGGTAATCGCGTCCAATGCAAACAATACGGTCGCCAATCTGCGAAACGCGGAGAACACCGCCATCGTCGTCAACAACAACGG
>CAXTMQ010000385.1:1970-3079 GCA_964245305.1 uncultured Pyrinomonadaceae bacterium | reverse complement strand
CGGCGAGAAAACCGTTGACGCGCTCGCGCATCTCGCCCGCCGCTTTGTTGGTGAAAGTAACGGCGAGAATGTTATACGGCGGCACATTTTTCTCGCTGATTAAATAAGCGATGCGAAGCGTAATTACACGAGTTTTGCCCGAACCCGCGCCCGCCAAAACCAATAACGCGCCTTCGGTTTGCTCGACGGCGGCGCGCTGCGGCAGATTGAGAGAAGAAAGAATTTCCATAAAAATTTTTTAGTGAATGTTCAGATTTTAAATGGTGAAATAATGAAGGTCAAAACGATTATTTAATCAATTCCTGAATCGCTTTGAATTGCTCGTGTTTCGCGTCGCGCATCAGTTCAAATAAAGCCATTTCGATTGACGACGGCATCACGCCGCTCTGCTGCATTTTCTTCAAGCCGATTTCTTTGTCGTGCGTGAAACGCGAGCTGACGCAATCTTCCAAAAGATGAACTTGAAAATCGTCGTTTAATAAATCGTGCGCGGTTTGGTTGATGCAGACGTGCGTTTCCAAGCCGCATAAAACGATTTGCGTCGCGCCGGTTGCGCGGAGTTTTTCCGTAAATGCCGCCGCACCGCACGAGCTGAACGCGGATTTTTCGACGAATTCAAAATCGTCGGGCAAAGACAAAAGAATTTCCTCCGCCGTTCTGCCCAAGCCTTTCGGATATTGTTCGGTAATGATAACGGGCAGATTCAGAATTTGAAACGCGCGAACGATAATCGAAACGCGCGAAACGAGTTGGACAAAATCGTTGATCGGCGAACGAAACGCTTCCTGTAAATCAACGACGACTAAAGCCGTCTTTTCTAAATTTAAAATATTCGGATGCGACATAGAACGACTTCGGGGAAAAGTTTTATATTAAAATGAATTTCTTGCCTGTTAAAGAGTTTAACTTATGCGACGAAGCAACGTAAAGAAGCGTTCTCAACGTCAAATTAAACCGAATTATATCAGCCGATTGGAAAGGAATTTTATAATGAAGCCGTCGAAATTTTTCACAGCAAAAGCGATTTGCTTGGTCATTTTGTTCGCGGTCTCGAGCGTCGCGGCGAAAGACGAATGGATCAGGGCGCGAACGAAGAATTTTCAGCTTGT
>CAXTMQ010000385.1:0-1960 GCA_964245305.1 uncultured Pyrinomonadaceae bacterium | reverse complement strand
GTCGCATTTCGTCTCGAACAATTCCGCGAAGTTTTCCGCAAACTTTTTCCGCAGATAAAATTAGATTCGCCGATTCCGGTCAACGTCGTCGTTTTCAAGGATAAATTAGCCTTTCGTAATTTCAAGCCGGTCAACGATAAAGGAGAAATCAGAGATTGGGTTGACGGATATTTTGTCTATGCCGCTGACGTAAATTATATCGCGCTGTCAGCCGAAGGCGAGAAGAATCGCGCTTTTCGCACGATCTTTCACGAATACGTTCATTTTCTCGTCAATAACGAACTCGGTCGCGTTAAAATTCCGCCCTGGTTTAATGAAGGATTAGCCGAATATTATGCGATGCTGCAAGTTGAAAACGACCGCAAAATAACGCTCGGCGCAGTAAACACGGAAAGACTTTCGCTGCTTCAAAAAAATAAACTGATTCCGTTCGAGACATTTTTCAGCACCGACAATTATTCACTCCAATTGCAAGGCAGCGACGGCGCGGGAATTTTTTACGCGCAAGCGTGGGCGTTGATGCATTTTTTGATGCAGGAGAACAAAGGAGCGCGCGTCGAACAGTTAAACGAATTTGTTGATTTGATTTTAGACGGTAAAAAACCGAAAGACGCTTTCGCCGAAGCCTTTCAAACCGATTACGCATCAATCGAAACTGCGCTCGGCGAATACGTCCGGCGAAAAAATTTGCGCGTCAGCGAAATCTTCTTAAAAGACAAATTAAGCGCGAATTATGAAATCGAAATCGCGCCGCTGCCGGAAATCGAAGCGAAAATCGTGCTGGGCGATTTGCTCGTTCATACAAAGCGTTTGAACGAAGCCGCTGCGATACTCGGCGAAGTTTTAATGCAAGCACCTGATTCGAGCGCGGCAAATGCTTTGCTCGGAACGGTTTATATGCAACAGGAGCGAGTCGGGGAAGCGGAAAAATATCTCGAAAAAGCCGTCGCGCTCGGCGATAAAAATTATCTGTCTTATTTCTATTACGCCTACGCGCTGAGCCGCGAGGGAATGACCGAATTCGGTTTCGTTTCGGATTATTCGAGCGGGCAAGCCGCGAAGATGCGCGAAGCCCTGGAGAAATCCATCGCGCTCAATCCGAGTTTTGCCGAGAGCTATAATTTATATGCATTTATCGGAATCGTCAGAAATGAAGATCTCGACGAAGCGTTGGATTATATAAATCGCGCGATAAAACTCGTGCCGGGAAATCAATGGTATCAGATGCGCGTCGCCGAAATTTATCTGCATCAGGAGAAGTTCTCGAAAGCCAGGCAAATCGCCCAGGCGATTTATGAAACCGCGCCCGACGATGCATTGCGTTTATATTCAAAAACTACGCTGAAAAACATAGATTCATACGAAGCCCAGCTCGAAAACAGCCGCCGACCGCAACCGATTCCGACTGATGTTACCGATAAGCCTTTGACCGACGAAGAACTCGCCGAACTCAATAAAAAAGCGATCCGGGAAGCCATTAATTATAATTTGCGCCGACCGAAAACCAATGAAAAAAGAGTTCTGGGATATTTAACGAAGATCGAATGCAATACGCAGTCAGTAGATTACACGGTCAAAACCGATGTCGGAATTTTAAAACTCAGTTCGGAAAATTTTGATTCTTTAAAGCTGATAACCTTTGATGCGGAAATGTCGAAAGGGCAGATTGATTGCGGAGAACTCAAGAAAGATTTATTTGCAGTGATAACTTATCGCCCGTCTGCCAACCGACATTTAAAATCGAATGGCGAAATGATCGCCATCGAGTTTGTACCGAAGGATTTCGAGCTTTTACAAAAATGATTTTAGGAAAAAACGTCAATCACCGGCGTTTTCTATTTCAAACTGTTTTTTCTCCTTTCGCGCTTTTTCGAGTTTAGCTTGTTCGCGCAATTTTTTTTCGCTCATTTCCTTTTTATACGTTTTGAAGAAAAAATATAGGGCAACGGCGCAGATGATT
>CAXTMQ010000384.1:0-3081 GCA_964245305.1 uncultured Pyrinomonadaceae bacterium | reverse complement strand
TTCGACATCAGCCTTTCCTTTTTGATTCATATAAATTACGGCTTCAGCGTTTTCGACGGCGAGCGTTTGAATTTAAATATTTTCAACAAAAGTTAAATTCCCAGTGTATTTTTACCAATTTGCCTTTCTGAAAAACAAAATCCGCGTAACCGTCGCCGATAATATAGGACAGATAATCCAAACCTTTTTTTCGCTCTGATTTGCTGTCGCCGAATTTTTTCTTCACTTCGCTGACGCTCGCGCCGATGTAAATGCCCGAAAAAGACCATTTCGGCGAAGTAACGGTTGCGGTTGCAACGACAATTTTTTCGTTTGATTTGCCGTCTTCAAGTTCGAGTATCAATCCCGAATAGAGCAGTCTCAACAGACTGCCTTGACACTCATCGCCTTCAAATTTTTTTCTCGACGAAGGCTTGCCGAGTTTTTGAATCGCTTCGGCTTCCGTCGTCTCGATTTCCACGCCGTTGATATTCAAATCAATCGTTTTCTGCGCCGAAACCGCGAGCGATAGGGTGAAAACGGTGAGCAAAACTAAAAATAATTGTTTCATACGATTTAAGGCTTTGGCTTATCCTCCGATTTTTTCGACGGGGAGCGTTCGATGTGCGTGGCGATTTTCCACGCGGCGATTTTTTCGGGCTGGTCGCTATAATGATTGCGGATGTAACGGTCGAGGTCGTCGAACGCATCGTCGGCATCTTCAACGGCTTCTTTTTTGCTGCCGACCGCCGCGCCGCGCGAGGCTAACGCTTCGTCGGTTGCGGCGAACGACGTTTCAAAGGCGGTTATCAAATCCGCGCCCGATTGGATAAACGGCTCTTTTAATCCGTAACGGATAAAATCGGCTTTGCCGGCGACGGCGACGGGCGCGGCGGCGCGGGCATCGTTTAGTAATTCCCGGTCGTTTTTGCCCGCAGGCGAAGGGAATTGTTGATTAAAACCCGCTTTGCGCCGCGCAATCGTGTTCGCCGTATCCGCCAGAATCCTGAGAAATTCCTGAAGATTGCGCCGCGCCGCGCCGCGCTGTGCCGTTCCCGCCTGCGCCGCGCCGTCCAGATTCATTTTCGCGCCGCTTTTCTGCTCGATAATCGCAAAAGCCGCCCGCAATTCGTCCGCCGCCTCCGCGCCGAGCGAATCGGCTGGCAAATCGTCAAACTCCGCGTCCAACGCCGCCAACGCGCGGCGATACATATCGTTAATATTCTTTTGTAAATAAGGCATCTAATTTTTCTCCTGTGGTTGATTTCGATTGGGAAAATTTCGGTTTAGAGCCGAAAGACTGAATTGTATTTAATAAATCTCACAAACTTTTTGCGAGTTTCACCGCAATTTTACGGATTTCACGAGCCTTGTCGCCAATTTCAAGAGTTTTTTGAGAGCTTCACTGGCACGTCGTCAACTTCACAAACCTTTTAAGAGTTTCACAAACTTTTCGAGAATTTCACAGAATTTTCAAGAGTTTCACAAAAAGTTCCGGCGATTTCACAAATTTTTCGATCCTGTCACCTTCATTCCGCCGACGTTTCAAATTTGCTGCACATTCGTTCTGCACGGCATCGCTTTTTGAAATTGACAAGCTAATCTACAATTTTTTCGCCGAAATTAAAAGACTTTTCTTCAATCGCGTTTCAACGATTGAGATGACGTGGGGCGAAACCAGCCACACGCAACCTGAAAGAAACCAAAGACCGTTTTATGAAAGTCGCTGTTTCGCGCTCGTGTCCAATAACTTGTTGGGCGTGTCGCTCATTCCAAACAATTTTTGATTATTGGTATGCCGCGTCTTTGGTCGGAAGCGTTTATATCAAGTTCACGCAATGAATAAAAACCTTCATTAGAATCATACATCTTACGAGAAGCTCTTCGGAGCGTTCGGGTTAATTTTGCGCCTTGCAAATTGTAAATTTCAATGTTGTATTTGTGTTCGGTGTAATGAGACTCGTTAATGCCGTCGCCCCAAATGAAATTCCACGTTGCCAAACCATAACCGAATCTGTTGTTCAAACGCCCCAAATAATAACCGCCTTGAATGTTTGTAAAGAGTGGTTTTTGATTCAAGCGGCGAATCTTCCTGCCAATCTCACTGAAAACAGTTAAATAGAAATGATTATCTGAGCCGCCGTGATCAATTCCGACTGACATTATCATTGGGCTTTTGAAGCCGGATGAGCGAACTACGCGAAATCTTAAATTCGGCTGAGTCAATTCACTATTTTCTACAGGAATTAGCCATTTATCTTCATCTTCGATTGAACTGCGAAGCAAAACTTTCCCCGTTTTTTCAGAGATGAAAAGCATCTGCGGAAACTTACCGACTTCCTCACGCGCTTGAACAATAACTCGTCCGTTATTAGGAAAATTGACAACCAAAGATTGAACAATGTTTGGTGTCGCATTAGCCGCGTTAACGACAAACAGTAGGAATAAAAATGCTCTTCCAAATCTCAAAATCATATTACTTTTGATTTTACCAAGAAACGCCCAACGATTGAGATGACGTGGGGCAAAACACCGCGCAACTTGGCAAACGAAACAACGTCCGTGTTTTGCCCTCACGTCCATTGATTTGTTGGGCGGCGCGTTACCTTCACGAACCTTTTGCTTTCTCACGCAACTCGGAAATACAGTTTATACACCAAGCTCGGCGAGAGAGTTTTTCATAAGCATTATCATACTCTTGCACAAGCGGCGTTTCTTCTATGTCCCAATAATCTTTACCTTTAATTTCAGGATGGTTTTCAAACCGCATAAAGTCGTGTTCGTTCCAGCAATTATCGCAAATTAATAAATTGCCCCAGAATTTCAGTTGGTGAAACTCTTGATAATTGCCGCCGTTAAATTCAGCGTCAACGTGCTGACAGGTTTCGCGGAATCCAGAAGTTCCGTGTTTAGGACAAAGAATTAGCGTCATAAATCACCGCAAAAGTTTTTGACAAAGCGCAAAATGATAAGTTTTGCTCAAAAAGAATTCTGTTCGATTTCACGAGAAGCCGCCCAACTTTATATTCTACTGAATTATATCCGTGTTATGCCGAATTATTTATATACTGAATCTTTGGTGTCAGTCAATAAATATCGGTA
>CAXTMQ010000383.1:0-3101 GCA_964245305.1 uncultured Pyrinomonadaceae bacterium | reverse complement strand
CGCGCTTTTTCCCAGAAATCGGTCGGCACTTCAAACGCGACATCGCAGCGGAAACCGTCCAGATCGTAATCTCGAATCCACGAGACGAGCATTTCGTTCATATATTTTCTGGTTTCCGGGTTGTCGTAATTCAAATCCGCGACGTCCGTCCAATCGGGATTCGGCGGAATGATGTTGCCCGCTTTGTCCTGCGTGTAAAACGCCTTGTTCTTCATCATTACCGAATCCCAACCCGTATGATTAGCGACAATATCAATGATGACTTTCAAATTTCGTTTGTGCGCTTCGCCGATCAAACGCTTGAAATCTTCCTTCGTGCCGTAGTCGGGATTGATGGCGTAGTAATCCTTGACGGCATACGGCGAACCGATTGTTCCCTTCGATTTCAATTTGCCAATCGGATGAATCGGCATCAGCCACAGCACGTCAACGCCGAGATTTTTGAGACGGTCTAAGTCGGCGGTAATCGAATCAAAATCGCCTTTCTGCGAATACTGTCGCTCGAAGATTTGATAAATCACCGCATCCTTTACCCAATCGGCAGTCGGTCGGGCGTTTTCCTTTGAAAAATCGCGCGTCGGTTGCTGCGCCGCGACAATTTGCAGTGTTAACGAAATTAAAAATACTGTGAAAATGACTTTTTTCAAAAATCCGCGTGAAAATTTGTAATACATTTTGTTCTCCTATTTTTATTCGGCAATGGCTTCGGCGGTTTGCGCCATCAACGGTTCGGTCGAAACGTCTTTTACCAAAAAGAGCGTTAAGATTGCCGCCAACGTCATAAATGCGCTGCCAACCATCACGACATAAAGCGGACTGTTCGGATTGTCCGCGCCGAACACGCCGCGAATAATCGGACCGAAGGTTAATGCCTGAAAAATTTCGGGCAGAACGATAAAGAAATTAAACACGCCCATATAAATTCCCATTCTCGCGGCGGGCAGCGCACTCGACAAAATTGCGTAAGGCATCGAAAGAATCGAAGCCCAAGCAATGCCGATGAAACACATCGAACCGATAAGCAAATTCGGGTCTTTGATAAAATAAACCGAAAATAAACCGAGTGCGCCGCACAACAAACAAACTGTGTGCAGAGCTTTTTTGCCGATTAACTTAGCAAGCGACGGCATTAAAAAAGCGATTACGAAGCAAGTAATGTTCATATATGCGAAAGTCGAACCGCCCCATTCCGCGCCGCGTGTATAGAGTTCTGATTTCGCGTCGGTCGCGCCGAAAACGTGCCGCGCGACCGCCGGAACGTAAAACAGCCACATACAAAAAAGTCCGAGCCAGGTGCAGATTTGAACGGGCGCGAGCTGTTTCATTGTGGCAGGCATATGACGCAGAGCTTCACTGATTTCTTTAATTATTGTGCCGACCATCTCGCCGAAACCGCCGCTTCGCGCTTGCTCCGCGCGAAACGCTTCCATATCTTCGGGCGGATATTCTTTTGAAGTGAAGACGGTGTAAATGACGGCTACCAGAAAAGCAACCGCGCCGAGTTGAAACGAATACTTGAGCGTTAGAGGAATGCCGCTTTCCGTATTTCCCGTTACGCCGAACGAGCGGAAAACCAGCGGCAGCCAACCCGCAAGGCTCGCGCCCAAACCGATAAAAAACGACTGCATCACAAACCCGGTCGTGCGCTGATTATCATTTAAATTGTCGCCGATAAAAGCGCGAAACGGCTCCATCGTGATATTAATCGAAGCGTCAAGAATCCAAAGCAAACCCGCCGCCATCCAGAGCGACGATGAAGTCGGCATAAAAAATAGAGCGACGCTGGCGATAATCGCGCCGACGAGAAAATAGGGTCGTCTGCGTCCTAATCGCGTCCACGTTCTATCGCTCATCGCGCCGATAATCGGCTGAATGATTAAGCCGGTCAGCGGCGCGGCAAGCCACAAAAGCGGCAGTTGATCTGGATTTGCGCCGAGTTTTTCGTAAATCGCGCTCATATTGCCAAGTTGTAACTGCCAGCCGAATTGGATTCCCAAAAATCCGAACGTCATATTCAGAATTTGCCAATAACTTAAACGTGGTTTATTTTGCATAATTTCTCCGGTTATTTTTAGCCGCGAATTATACGAACGAACACGAATTATTTTTTGTTTTTTTCGTGATATTCGTGTAATTCGCGGCTAACTCTTATTTAATCGTAAAAATTCCAGCCGTTCGCGCGGGCATCGAAAAATTGACTCGTCCGTTTTCGATTTTCACGTCCGCGATTTTGCCGAGCCTGTCGGTTAAAATCGTATTCGAGCCGAGCGATTTCAACATCGAAACGTCGAAATTTACATTCGCAGGTTTCGTGTCATTATTGAAAACGACGATGACGGCTTGATTATTCGCCACCCGCGCAAACGCCGATTGCTGTTCTTCGTCGAGCAAGTCGTAAGACGCGCCCGTTCGCAGAGCAACTAACTCTTTCCGCAGCGCGCCGAGTTTCGCCAGATGATTCCAGACATCGTTTTCTTCCGCCGTTCTGCCGCTGGCTGTGAAGGCGTTTTGTTTGTCGCCCGCGAAGCCGCCGGGGAAATCGCGGCGGTTGTCGGGGTCGCCCGCGCCGCGCATTGCGAGTTCGTCGCCGTAGTATAAAAGCGGCGTGCCGCGCGAAGTCATAATCATCGTCTGCGCGAGCTTTAAGCCTTCGACGGTCGCGCCTTTTTCGTTCATAAAGCGTTCCATATCGTGAAGCCCGATGAACGTCGTCAGCACGTTCGGGTTCGGATAAAGCCAATCGTGCGCGAACATCTGCGATACGCCGCGAATGGATTCGCCTTTGGCGAAAGCGTTGCGAAGCTGATAAAAAAGCGCGTAATCATAAAGCGTGTCAATGTTCGTATCAACGCCGTCAAAGCCGCGTCGACCGGCTTGGAAATACGCGAGCAAAGCCGGATCGCCGTCGTAAAGCTCGCCCAAAATGTTGACGTTCGGATATTCCCTGTGAATCGCCGTTCCCCATTTGCCCCAAAATGTGCGCGGAACGTGCGGCAGAGTGTCCATCCGAATCGAATCGAAGCCGTTCGATTCCAGCCACCACAACGAATTTTGAATCAGGTATTTTTCGACTTCCGGGTCGTTCTGATTAAAGTCGGGCA
>CAXTMQ010000382.1:0-3241 GCA_964245305.1 uncultured Pyrinomonadaceae bacterium | reverse complement strand
TTTCCGGCAACACGCTCGCGCATCTCGGCATTTTTCACGGCGATATTCTAATCGTGAAAATTACCAAACATTTCAACGAGGCAAACCTTTACGTCTGGAACACTCCGCACGGACGGACGGCGAAGTTCGCGCGCGAAACGATGGCGGAAATCACTCTGCATAACGGCAAGGAATGGACGGAGACTTTCTTTCGGTCGGAAGTGGAGATGCTCGGCGTGGTTGTAAGAGTCGAACGGGATTTGAAAATTAGGCGGTGATTGTCGAGAAATTTATCGAAAGGTTGTTTGAAAAGCCGTGAGCGTAAAAAACTTACGGCTTTTATCTTTGATCGGCGAAATTATGCTTAAAAAATATTTATTTGTCTGTATCCCTGAATAACTTGGCAGGGCATCGGTCAATCATTTACCATTGATGGACAGTTCCTAATTGCGAAAAGTAGACGGTTCCCCCCAATGCAGAATTACCGGTTTTGTAATTTATCGCAGTGCGGGTTGAGAGTTTACGGATTTGAGGTCAGCGAAATGAAGGTCGGATTAAAAGAGCTTGTCAAACAAGTTTACGATAAAGCCATCGCCGAGGACGTAACCACCAACGCCGCGCAGGTCGCCTTTTATTTTATCTTCGCGCTGTTTCCGCTGCTGCTGTTTTTGCTCAGCCTGATCGGAATGGTTCTCGGCGCGGCGGAAGACATCAAACAGGAGCTTTTCACTTATTTGCAAGAGGTAATTCCCGGTTCGGCGTTAAAGCTAATCCAGGACACTCTGACCGAAGTCACCGAAAGCGGTTCGGGCGGCAAACTCACCTTCGGAGCGTTAGTCGCGCTCTGGTCGGCTTCCGCCGGCATTGACAATATTAGAATTGCTCTCAACGATGTCTATGATCTAAAGGAAACGCGTCCTTGGTGGAAATACAAACCGACTTCGCTGCTCCTGACGCTCGGAATCGCGCTTCTGATTTTCTTCGCTCTCGGCATCGTCTTTTACGGTCCGCAGTTTATCAACGTGCTGTTGTCGCCAATCGGCTTGGCAATCGAGTCGGCGATACTTTTGAATACGTTTTCAACAATCGTTTTTGCCGTCGTCTTGCTAACGTCATTCGCGCTGATTTACAGTTTCGCACCGAATCATACGCCGTTCAGTTGGAAATGGATCACGCCGGGAGCGATCACGGCGATTGTTTTATGGGTTTTGTTTTCCGCCGGATTTCGCATTTATCTGCATTACTTCGATTCTTATTCAAAGACATACGGCTCGGTCGGAGCGATTATCGTTTTGCTGTTATGGCTTTATTTAACCGCTTTGGTGATTTTAATCGGCGGAGTCGTCAATGCGGTCGGCGATAAACTATCGGAAAATAAAAGCGAAGCGGCAAAAGAAACAGTTGGCGATAATAAATAGGAGTTGGACGCTTGGGAAAAAGATGTTTCTAAAAAAGCTGCAAGTGTAAAAACTTGCAGCTTTTCATTTTTAGCTTTCCTTATATTTTGTTAAAGCTAAGTTATGCCGAGATTCTCTCCAAAATTGCGCTTGATACTTGCAAATGAACAAGAACCAACGGATGCGCCGCCGCCGCCAAATTTAGCAGGTCGGGATCGGCAGCCTCGGCTTCGACTTTGCTCATCACCGCATCAAGTTTTTCGTGTCCCATCACGCCGCTTGCCCGAACATACGCCAAGTCAAATTCCGCGCCCGCTAGATTTTGCAGATGCTTAACCATTTCCTGCGTTTTCTCGTCCGGTTTCGACGGTAACGTCAGGTTTTTGGTATCGGCGAATTCTTTTAATTTATCGCTTAATCCGGTTTGTTCTTCGACTTCGGCTTTTGCCAGCGCGAGAACTTCTTCATCGGTCGCCATATCAGCCGCCACGCGGCTCAGCTCCAACTGCATTGTTCCGCCGACGGCAACTTGAAGCAGTAGTTGCCAATCGCTTTCAGAAAACGATTCGATTGTCGGATTGACGGCAGCGACCGTTTGTGCCGCGTTCTCGTTGGCAACGTCGAATTGCTCACGACTCATATTGCCGATTGAATCTGTATTCACTTCGTTTTCTGTTCCTGTTTGATTTGAATTATTCATAATTTCTCCTATTTTATCGCCTCAGCTTTTTATCTCAAAGTCTTAAATTAAACCGATTAAAAATTTTGCTTTCTAAAATGGAATTTATCGCGGTAAGTTCAATAATGTTATTTAAAAATTTATAGGTAATCATACTTGAGCATTAATTTTTCATCTGTCATCTGCAAGACAAAATATTCTTCAATCATCTGATAGCCTGATAAGTTAATAATCTTTAGCGAGTGAGATAGATGCCAGATAAATTCCAACTACAATTATCCCCAACCGGCGGATTCGATTCGGATATTGGCAGTGGCTCGATATTTTTCATCGGCACGGCAACCGTTATTATTCGCTTCGCCGGATTTACGATTTTGACCGACCCGAATTTTTTGCACGCGGGCGACCACGCGCACCTCGGTTACGGGCTTACTTCAAAGAGACTGACCGAACCGGCGATTGATATTGACGAATTGCCGCCCGTTGATTTTTGCGTTTTGTCGCATTATCACGGCGACCACTTCGATCAAATCGTCGAAGAAAAACTTCGCAAGGATTTGCCGATTATTACAACCGCACACGCCGCCGAAGAATTAAAAAGCAAAAACTTTACCGCGCCGGTTCCGCTTGAAACGTGGGAATCGGCAGTAATTAAAAAAGGCGATCATCAGGTGAAAGTGACTTCGATGCCCGGACAGCACGGACCCGGAATCGTTAATTTTGCTTTGCCGCCGGTGATGGGCTGCGTTCTTGATTTCGAGGATAAAAATAAGCGGCGATTGCTGAGGATTTATATCTCTGGCGACACGCTTCTGATTGACGATTTACAGGAAATTCCCAAACGCTTTCCCGATATAAATATTGGACTTTTTCATCTAGGCGGCACGCGCGTTTTGGGGATAATGGTTACGATGGACGACGGGCAGGGCGTGGAAGCGGTGAAAATAATCAACCCCGACAAAGCGATTCCGATTCATTACGACGATTACGACGTTTTTAAATCGCCGCTCGAAGATTTCAAACAAGCGGCAACCGCCGCCGGACTAGGCGAAAAAATGATTTACCTCGCGCGCGGCGAGACTCACAATTTTCAAATTTCGATAAATAAGAATAACGAGGAGAATAAGAATAACGAGGAGAAAAATTAAATGAGAGCATTATGTTGGCACGGCACAAACGACGTTCG
>CAXTMQ010000381.1:0-3249 GCA_964245305.1 uncultured Pyrinomonadaceae bacterium | reverse complement strand
AAACTACGCGCCTTACAAATACGATTTGCGAAGATTTAACACTATCGGTTCGATTTCATTCGATCATCCCGATCCTTCGATTTTCACGGTTTTAACTTCGCCGTCTTCGGAACACGGCACGGCGAACTGCGATTTCGTCATCTTCCCAGACCGTTGGCTCGTGCAGGAAAATACGTTTCGCCCGCCCTGGTTTCACCGCAATATAATGTCGGAATTTATGGGCTTGTGTTTCGGACAATACGACGCGAAGGAAGAAGGTTTCGTTCCCGGCGGCGCGAGTCTGCACAATCAAATGTCGGCGCACGGACCGGATTTAGAAGCGTTTGAAAAAGCCTCGAACGCCGAACTTAAACCGATGAAATTATCGGGAACGATGGCGTTTATGTTCGAGTCGCGCTACGTTATTCGCCCGACCGCCTACGCGATGGAAACGAGCGAATTACAGCACGAATATTTTGAAGTCTGGCAAAAGCTGAAAAAGAATTTTAAGCCGTGAATCTTTTATTTATTCAAGATATTCCGCGTTTTTTGAGCGCGGATTGTCGAGAACTCGGTTTGAAACACTTTTTTGAAAGTTGACGCAAATCCTAATAAATACGATATAACTTCGGAATAGCTGATAGCTGACAGTTAAAATCTGCCATAAAAATTCTACTCGCTTCTCGTCTGTGCGTTTAAAACTTTTTCGTAAAAATTTATGTACTGCGGAATGATGATTTCGGTTCGATAGCGGGCGACGGCTGATTGGCGCGCCTTTGCGCCGAAATCGCGGCGCATCGCTTCGTCGTTTAATAATTTTATTGTGTCGTTCGCCATTTTTTCCGTGTCGCCAATGTCGCTTAAAAATCCGGTTTCGCCGTCGGTGATGACTTCGGGAATGCCGCCGATGCGCGTGGCAATGACCGGAACTTCGCAGGCTTCGGCTTCGAGCGCGGCGAGTCCGAAAGATTCTAATTCGGACGGAAGAAGCGAAATGTCGGAGATGCCGAGATAATCGGCGATGTTGGCGCGTTTGCCGACGAAAATCACTTCATTTTTAATGTTTAATTGTTCGGCGCGATAGCGGCAGGCAGCGCGTTCGGGTCCGTCGCCAACCATCACGAGCCGCGCGTTTCCGCCGTTTTCTCTGACCTTTGCCAAAATCTCGACGCAATCGAGCGGACGTTTGACGGGGCGAAAGTTGGAAACGTGAACGAGCAGTTTTTCGCCGTTCGGCGCGAGTTCTTCCCTAAGCGGCGAATCGGGAATGCGCCGGTATTGGTCGGGACAAATAAAATTCGGGATGACTTCGATTTCGTCGAAGTCGAAGGTTTCAATCGTCGCCTGTTTTAAGAATTTGGAAACCGCCGTTACGCCGTCTGACTGCTGCAAGCCGTAGCGCGTGATCGGCAGATACGAGCGATCCGCGCCGACCAAAGTGATGTCTGTTCCGTGCAAGGTGGTGATGACCGGAACATAGCGTTTTTGCTTGATGGATTCGCGGGCGAGAATCGCGGAAATCGAATGCGGAATCGCGTAGTGAACGTGCAGCAAATCCAATTTTTCCGAACGCGCGACAGTCGCCATTTTAGTCGCCAAAGCCAAATCGTACGGCTGATGCTCGAACAGCGGATACGTCATCATCTCGACTTCGTGAAAATGCACGCGCTCGTTTAATTCGACGAGGCGCGTCGGCAAGCTCGACGAAATAAAATGGACGTTATGCCCGCGCTCGGCAAGCTCGCGCCCAAGTTCCGAGCCGACAATTCCGCTGCCGCCGTAGGTCGGGTAGACCGTGATTCCGATGTTCATTTTTTAATGGTAAATGGTAAATGGTAAATTGGCGAAATGTTTTTCGGCTGAGTTCTTAAAAAATCAAGCGCAGACACGCAGCGAAAAGCAGCGCGGCGATGCCGAAACAATTTTTGGTCGGCGATTTTTCTCCGGGCTTTTGAATGTTTGAATTTTCGGCGGTTGATTTTTCCGTCGGTGGTGTGGAATCAATCGCGGTTGTCGCGCCTTTTTTGTGGACGTAATAAATCACGCCGCTGAAATCGTCGGTGAAAAGAAACGAATTCGCGTCTAATTTCAAGATGCCGCACGGACGACCGAAAACCGTTTTGCCCTGAAGAAATCCGCTGATGAAATCCTGAACTTTTTCGCCTTTTCGCATCAAAACGATTTTGTAACCGTGTCCGACGTTTTTATTGGTCGAGCCGTGCAGAGCGACGAGAAACGAATTTTTGATAATCTGGTCGCCGTCGGGTTCGTCGAAATAATCGAAGCCGAGCGCGGAGCCGTGCGAAGGGAAAAAGGCGTAAGGCGCGGGAACATTTTCGCACGATTTCAAACGCGCCGTCGGTTTTTTCAGAGTGTTCGGCGGTGTCGTGTCGAAAAAGATTTTGCCGTTCGACGAATAACACGAAGCCCAGCCGTAGTCCGCGCCGTCTTTGAGCGCGTAGAAAGTTTCGTCGGGCTTTTGCAGCCCGAGATGATCCGAGCCTTGATTCGTGGCGAAAAAATTATTGCCGATCCATTTCAAATCAACCGCGTTGCGTAAACCTTTCGCGTAAATTCTCTGATTACCGCCGTCGGGATTCATTTCCAAAATTGACGCGCGGAATTCTTCTTTTTCGTCGCAGGCGTTACAGCTCGAACCAATGGAAACGTAAAGTTTTCCGCCCGGCGAAAACGCGATTGTTCTGGTTAAATGCCAGCCGCCGTATTTATATGAAAGTCCGTAATCGGGAAACGTCGCCAAAGTTTGCGGGTTTTGATCGGTCGGTTTCGTTTCGCCCTTCGTGAATTTGCGGCGCGTCAGTTTGTCGGTTTCCGCTAAATATATCCAATCCTGACCATTTCCGTCAGCATAAAATTGAACGCTGTTCGGGTTTCGTAGATTTGTCATATACGGAATGACTTTGCCGAATTTTCCCGCTTCCGCGTTCCAATCGTCGAGAATATAAATTGCGCCGAGCTTATTGTCGGAAAGGTCGTGCATATCGGTTACAAAAATGCGTCCGTCGGGCGATTTGGCGAAAAACCGTACGCGCTTTAAGCCTTCGACCGCCGGATTGATTTCAAAATCGGCAGGCAAATTCAGATCGAACGTCTTACCGTTTTTCAGCTGGATGCGATGCGGCGCGAGCGTGTGTTGAGCAAAAACGGAAACGGAAAAAATCGCTAAAAGCAAAATCGTTTTTATCATAAATTCGATATTATTTTAGAACTCGTTCAAATTCCAAGTTAAATATACCCGCAATAAAAAAT
>CAXTMQ010000380.1:0-3251 GCA_964245305.1 uncultured Pyrinomonadaceae bacterium | reverse complement strand
TTCGATTCGCCGATTAAGCGTGTCAAACGCTGTGTTCCGCCGCCGCCGCAGATGATTCCGAGATTTATTTCCGGTTGACCGAAACGCGATTTTTCCGACGCGATGCGAATGTCGCAAGCCATCGCCAATTCGTTGCCGCCGCCCAAACAAAAACCGTTAATCATCGCAATAATCGGTTTCGGAAAAGTGTCGAGAACCGTAAAAAGCGAGCGCGAATTCATAATATCGCGCTGCTCGACCGGCGTGGCATCGGCGAATTCGGAAATATCCGCGCCCGCGACGAACGCCTTTTCGCCCGCGCCCTTGACGACGACGACGCGCGCGTCCGCGTCCGTTTTCAATTCGTCCAAAATCTCCACGCCCTCGCGGTGAACGGTCGAGCTCAGAGCGTTTAGTTTATCAGGACGATTGATTGTCAAAACAGCGATGCCGCCGCTTTTTTCCACTAGAAAAGTTTCGTAATTTTCCATAAAATTTATTCGCTGCGAAAAAGCAAAAGCGAAAAGTGAAGAGTTAAATTTTTGTAACTCTTCACTTTTCGCTTTTAGTTATTCACTCTTAACTTTCTTCCTCGCCCTGATCGTCGGCGACCCACGCGACGAACAGGCGCAGCCAATTTTCTTTCGGCTCGCTGATAATCACGCCGATGCGGTTTGTGCCGTAGACCGCCGGAGAAATTCTGACGACTTCGGCTTTGACTTCGACCGGAACGCCGTCGGGTCGGTGCGAGCGCAAATATAGACTTTCGCCCGGCGCGACCGTTTGATTCAGATGAAAAAGCGTTCCGGTCGTTGAAATATCGTCGGTTTCGGTCGGCTCAGACCACGCCGCGCCGTCGTCGGAACGCCCCGAAACGACAATCGGCAGGCGCAGAGCCATCCGCAGCGCGAACCGTTTTTCCTCAAACTGAGTAGATGTATTCGTTGGCATAAACAAGACAAATGCTTGTGGAATTTGTAAAACGTCAAAAAGTTTAACACGAAAAGATACAAACAGATAAATGATTTTTGAAAAATCCCTGAAATAAATCTCGCGTTTCGCCGGATTAATCAAACGCCGACCTTTTCGCGGCAATGTTCGACTAACCCGCTGTTCGCTAGTTATACTGTCAACATCGAGAAAGAAAGCAGCATCAAACACTAAATCTAAAGGAAAAAGAATTCGTAAAAATTCGTATGTCGCAAACGGAAATCAATAAAAAAGTCGTTATTTTAGGTTCGGGACCGGCGGGTTTGACCGCCGCCATTTACGCTTCACGCGCTCAATTAGAGCCGCTCGTCATTGACGGACCACAGCCCGGCGGACAATTGACCATCACGACCGATGTCGAAAATTATCCCGGATTCGCCGCCGGAATTATGGGACCCGAATTGATGAATCAATTCCGCGCCCAAGCCGAACGCTTCGGCACGCAAATCTTAAACGTCTGGATTGACCGCGTTGATTTGAGCGAACGCCCGTTCAAACTTTACGGCAAGGAAAGTCAGGAAAGCGAAGAAATCTCGACCGTAATTCTCGCCGAAACCTTAATCATCTCGACCGGCGCGAGCGCGAAATGGCTCGGCGTTCCGGGCGAGGAACCCGTTCCCGTCGGCTTGGGCGGCAACGGCGTTTCGGCGTGCGCGACGTGCGACGGATTTTTCTTTCGCAACAAGTCCGTCGTCATCGTCGGCGGCGGCGACACGGCGATGGAAGAAGCGATGTTTTTAACACGCTTCGCCTCGAAAGTAACCTTGATGCACCGCCGCGATTCGTTCCGTGCTTCAAAGATTATGCAGGACAGAGTTTTTGCCAACGACAAAATCGAGATTATGTGGAACACCGGCATCAAGGAAATCGTCGGCACGAAAGAAGAAGGTGTCACCGGCGTAAAAATCTTCAACACCGAAACTAAAGAGGAATCCGATTTCCCGACGCAGGGCGTTTTCGTCGCCATCGGACACAAACCGAACACCGATTTATTCAAAGGCACACTCGATATGGACGAAACCGGCTATCTCAAAACCGAAGGACGCACGATGAAAACCAACATCGAAGGCGTTTTCGCCTGCGGTGACGCGCAGGATTCATACTATCGCCAGGCAATCACGGCAGCGGGAAGCGGCTGTATGGCGGCGATTGATGCCGAAAGATTCCTCGTCGAACACGGCGAAGCGGTCAAACAGACGGAAACGAATTGGTAATTGGTTTCCGTCAACAAGTCTATGATCGAAGCGAAAAATCTACTCACCGTTCAACAAGCAAGCCGATGGGCGACCGCACACATCGGTAAAACCGTTACTGCGTCGAACATCGCCTACCTCATCAATTACGGCAGAATTCCTAAAGCCGGCGACAACGGCGGCACTTTGATTGCTAAACAAGATTTAATTGATTATTACGAAACTCAAACTCGTGAAACTGTTTGGAAAAAACAACTCGGCGGCGATTTGAATTGGGCATTGTCCTTTGACCAATACAAAGAATCGGAGACTACCAAGCACGTTCACCGTCTTCACCCGTATAAAGGCAAATTTATTCCGCAGCTTGTCGAGTATTTTTTAGATTCGCACACCGATCAATTCAAAACCGAAACCTTTTTTACCAAAGGCGACATCGTTCTCGACCCGTTTTGCGGCAGCGGAACAACGCTCGTTCAATCAAACGAATTAGGCATCAACGCCGTCGGCATTGACGTTTCGGCATTCAACGCTTTGATTTCCAACGTCAAAATCAAAAAGGTCAATCTCGTCGAACTGCAAAATCACACCAAAGATATTTCGCATTGGCTTCGCACCTTTACCGCCGAGCAAACCAACGTCGAATTTGAAGCGAAGCTGACCGATTATCTCAACCGCTACAACAACAAATATTTTCCTTCGCCCGAATATAAAATCCGCGCCCGACGAAAAGATTTTGACGATAAAACTTATGCGGCGGAACATGAAGCGACGGTTCTGAAAACTTATGAGCAATACGTCAAACTTTACGACATAAAACTCAAACAAGACGCGCAGGAAAGATTTTTGGACAAATGGTTTATCGCTTCTGTTCGTGAAGAGATTGATTTCGTTTCAAAAGCAATCGAAAAAGTCGAAAGCGAAGAAATCCGCGCTTGTTTGACAGTAATCTTGAGCCGCACGATTCGCAGTTGCCGCGCCACGACGCACGCCGACCTTGCGACATTAATCGAACCAGTTACGGCGACTTACTACTGCGCGAAACACGGCAAAATCTGCAAGCCTTTATTCACAATCGTTTCGTGGTGGGAA
>CAXTMQ010000379.1:0-3273 GCA_964245305.1 uncultured Pyrinomonadaceae bacterium | reverse complement strand
TAATGATAAATACGTTTATGCTCGCCGACGATTATTATCTCGTCGAATTCGTCAAACAAATGTCGGCGATGACCAAAGGCAAAGCCTATTTCGCCAACCCGAATAACTTGACGCAGTTCGTGTTAATGGATTTTATGAAACGCCGCACGAGCCGCGTGAAATAAAAATTATGAAGACATTTTTATTTTTTATAGCTCTGATGGTTTTTGTCGGCTGCGATAAAAATGACACTGGGGTAACACAAACTCAAACAAACGAGAAAACTCTATCAAATCTATCGTCCAAAGAAAATTTAAACGAAAACAAACCTTCTAAAAATAGCACTCTCACGCAAAATTTTCCAGCGAAAAAAAATCCTGTGTGGATTCCCGGAAACTATAAAGGCTTGCAACCGGGCAAATCAACTGAAAAAGATGTACGGCGAATCTTCGGCACACCCAAAGAAATTATTCATCCCGAAGATGGAGAAGATAATCCGATTGAATCTAAACTTGATTATGTTTATGAAGAAGAGCCGCAAATAATCATAGATAAAAAATCGGGTATTGTTGAAGAAATTTGGGGCGGCAATGACGTTTTTACTTTCAAAGAAATAATCGGAAAATACGGAAACGACTTTTATGAAATAGAATTCAAGAAAAAAGGTTGTATTTTCAAAGAATTTAAGGATTTTAAGGATAAAAAATCTAACGACTATCCGATATATTTCGCTTATCCTCAAAATGGTTTTTATTTCGCTGTAGATCAGAAAAATGACCTTGTTGCGTTTCAATACGTAGCTAAATGCGCCGGAGAAGATGACTAAGCAAAAAGCATTTTGTTCGTGGAGCGGCGGCAAAGATTCGTGTCTCTCGCTGAATCGCGCCGTTCAAAACGGATTTGAAATTTCGCATCTTTTGACAATGTTCGACGAAAGCGGCGAGCGTTCGCGTTCACACGCCGTTTCGCTTGAAGTGATGCGGACGCAGGCGGAAAGTCTTGGTTTGGAATTAATTGCGCCGAGCGCGTCCTGGCAAAATTATCAAACAATTTTCACCGAAGAACTTAAAAAATTAAAATTACGAAATTTCGACGCGGCGATTTTCGGCGATATTGATTTGCAGGCGCACCGCGATTGGGAAGAAGCCGTTTGCGCGGCGGCGGAAATCGAAGCCGTTTTGCCGTTATGGAACGAAAACCGGCTCGATTTGGTCAACGAATTTTTATCGGAAGGATTTCGCTCGGTCGTCATCTGCGTCAACGAAAAATATTTGCCGAAAGAATTTTGCGGGCGCGTTTTCGATGAAAATTTTATCCGCGATTTGCCGCCCGAAGTTGACGCTTGCGGCGAAAACGGCGAGTTTCACACGCTTGTCTTCGACGGCAAACTTTTCAAAAATCCCGTGCCTTACAAAATCGAAGAAATTTATCAGCATCAGCCAGTTTTTCCGTCGGGCGACGCGGCGAGTTTTTATTACGCGCGATTAACTTTATAATTTCATAAAAAGAAATGATTCACAGAGAATTGCTCACGAGCGAGCTGCACAATCAACGCCGCGATTTTCAGCAATTTGCCGAAACGCAGGCGAGCGACTTGACGGCGTATCTGCACGTTTTGAGCGAGCTGCAAAATACTTCGAGCAAGGAAATCAACGAGCGTTTGGCGGAGCGCGAAAATTCAGGCGCGGTTGTTTCCGGCGAAATTGACGAATATAAAACTTTTTCAGTTCCCTTTTCAGAAGAATGGACAAACCACGAAGAAGCGAGAAATTGGGCGGCGAAAATCTTAAAAAACCGCACGACGTTTGCGGCGGACGCGAGCCAGATTTTGCCTGGACGCGACATCAGTCTGCCGGTCGCGGCGATTCAAGTCGGCTGGTTTGAAAATCCGCATTCGGAAATGTTGCCGTATGAAAAAAACGCTGAATTCAGAATTTTATCGCCGCGCGATCTTTTGGAAAATCAGGGCGAGCCGCTGAACCCGGAAACGCGCGTCGGCGAAATGCGCTTTCACGCCGAAGTCGAGCGCGTCGGAAAATTTCTCGCCGCGAAAAAAGGCTGGCAGGAACGCGGCGAACGAATGCCGCTCGCGTTTTTCGACAATACTTTACTGATTTCCTTTTCGCTGCCGCAGACGCAGATTCAGGAAAGTTTTTTGCAGGCGGTCGTTAATCTCGTGCGTTTTTCGCGCGAAACCGAAGTTCCGCTCGTCGGTTATGTTGACCACAGTTACGCGCGGGATTTATTGAATATGCTCGACGCTTTCGACGGCAAAACGACTTCGGAAAAACAGACGCTTTACGACGCGACGATTCTGCACAGCGCAACGCCGGAAATCGCGCAAACGCTTGAATTTTGGGGCGACCGAACTTGTTTTTGCTATTCAAATCGCAAAGGTTTGAACGCTTTTATTGATTTGGAAACCGGCAAATCGCTCGTCGGTTTCGTTTATCTGCAAACGACCGCCGACTCCGCGCCGGCGCGAATTGACGTTCCGGCGTGGATTTACGAAGCCGGTTTGCTCGACGAAGTTTTGGACACGATTCGCGCCGAATGCGTCATCGGTCTGGGTTATCCATACGCGCTCGAAACGGCGGATCAAACGGCGGTTATCACCGTGCGCGACCGCGAAGTTTTCCTGCGCGCTTTACAAGACTTCGCGCAGCGTGAAAAACTTAATTTCAGCGTTTCGCGTAAAACCGCAAGCAAAGGCAGGCGCAGATAAATGGAAAGCGAAAAACGGAGAAAGACAAGCGAAAAAAACGCGACGCGACGCGCCGATTTTTCCAACGCGCGTTCGCCGATTTGTTCGGCTTGCGGCGCGAATATCGAGCGCGACTTTTCCAAATTCTGCCGCGTTTGCGGAAAATTTCTGCTCGAAGATTATCAGCCGCTCGACACGCTTCGCGCTTCTTATCGTTTGCAGGGAAAATCTTTTCAGTTTGCGACAATCGAAAAAACCGAGACGGAAAATTTATTTGAAGAAAATAAAAATTCCGCGTCTTCGACCGCTTCGGCGTTCGTCGTTTATTCGCTCGTGCCTTATCTCGGAATTTTATTTTGTCCGGGCGCATTTCTGATGGGCGGCATCGGCGTTTATGTTTCTTATCAAAAACCTTTTTTAGGCGGCAAACGCGCTTCGGTTTACAGCATCGCATTGAGCGTTGTGATTTTTTTCATCCAAATTCTTCTGTGGTGGCTGCTTTATATTATTCCCAAATTAGGGAGAATTTAGCCGCGAATTGCACGAATGAACACGAATTATTTTTTTCATAAATTTAATTCGTGTTCATT
>CAXTMQ010000378.1:0-3293 GCA_964245305.1 uncultured Pyrinomonadaceae bacterium | reverse complement strand
GAGATGTAATACGCTTCGCCGTCGGCTTCGCGTTTGCGCTGTTCCGAGCGTTTGGCGGAGATTTCCACGCCGACCGTCGCTTCCATCAAACTGCGCTGATTGTCTGCCTGCGAACTGGTTTTTTCGAGTTCGATACGCTTAATTTCGGCTTCGCGCTGCGCGTTGAACATTCCCTGTTTTTGTTCCGCCAAAATCTTTTCGGTCTGCGTTTTCATCAACTCTTCGGGCAGTTTGATGTGGCAAATCAAAACATTGACGACATCAACGTGATATTTCAAAAGGTGCATCCGCACTCTCGCTTCGGCGCGTTCCTGTTCTTCGTGACGATTTTGCAGATAAGCCATCGCCGAGCTTTCCGACGCTTGATTTCTGAAAATCGAATCAATCAGCGGGTGCATCACGTTTTGAACTAATTTTTCCGTGCTGCCGATTTTCGCCACCATAAACGGCGCGTCTTCCGGCTTGACGCGGAAAACGACGCGCACTTCCAACTGCATCGTAAAACCGTCTTTGGAAATTACCGAGAACGGGTCGAACGAATTTGAAGCGTCTTCCGCCGTCCATTCGACCGTCATATTCGTCGTCGGAATAATAATCGGGCTGGTCGCCAAAGTGTTGACGTAATAACGTCCGGGTCCGACGACCGTTTCCTGAATTCCGCGATAGCCTTCCGGCACGACGTAGGCTTCGTGCGCGCCGCTGTCAAGGCGTTTGTCCGCCGGGTCGCTTTTGAGTTCGGCTTTGATTTGGTCAATCGTCATATCGTCGCCGTCCACTTTATCGAGCTTTTCCGCCGCGATGTTGACCTGTTGTTCTTCTTCGCGTTCGACTCGTTCACGGATTTTCGCCGCCATCGCCTGCCGGATTTCTTCGCCCGGGTCTTTGCCGACGTTGGAAACAATCACCGCGACTTCGCCGGGTTTAACTTCCTTCGCCGTGTCGGGAATGACTTTGAAAAGCAGTGGGTTGATATAATAAGTTCCGGGCAGAAGAATATCTTTCTGCGGTCCGCGCTGTCCGCCGTTCGAGATAAAGACGTTGCTGTCCTGAAAGTTATCGTGTCCCTGAATCTGTGTGGCGACATAATCGCGCGGGTCGAGCGGCGAGCCGTCTAACGCTTCGACCAAGCCGACCGAATTTTCGCTGATGACAGTCGCATCAAAAAGTTTGATATTAAAAAGTCCGGGCTTTATCTCGTTAGCGTTTTCCAAACCGATGGAATTCGTGTGAATGCGATAAGTTCCGGGCGAGAGAACTTCGACCTGCGCTCCCTTTTGACCGCCGTTGTAAATAAAACTTTCCGCGTCCTGAAAATTTTTATGCCCTTGCACGGCTTGACCGAATAGTCTGCCCGGCGACAACTGCGTGCCGTCGGCAGAAGTTACAATGCCGACCTTTCCCGTCGGAATCGTCGCGGCTTTCGCAATCGAAACGCGAAATAGATACGGGTGAATTGCCCATTTGCCCGGCGGCAAAGTCCGCAGTTGAATGCCTTTCACGCCGCCTTGTTTGATAAAGGCAATCGGGTCTTGGAAATTGTTGTGCGCGTTCTGCGCCCGGTCGGGCGCGAAAATGCTTCCCGTCTGCATCGGCTCGCCGTCAATCGCTTCGATAACGCCGAGTTCGTCCGCGCCGATTTCGACGAGCGGAACTTTTTGAATTACGCGCTCAATCGGATATAAAACAAAATGGAGACCGGGTTTCAACACGTCGGCTTGAATACCGATTTCGCCGTCCGTCGCCACAACGCGACCCTGCGACATCTTTTTGCCCGCGTAACGACGTTCCTTAATTCCGACCTCGGTCGCGCCGACGTTGACCAGAAAGCGCGTAACGACATACCAAACGATACCCAAAATAACCAGAACGACAACCGCCAAAGCGATTAAAGCACCCAAATTTTGATTCATTGTAGTTTCCTCAATTTGTTAAGAAATCAGCCGCGAACGGCACGGACAGCGCAAATTATTTTTTCTCTGTTTAGATAAGACATTTAAGCGCAAAACATTTCAATCCGTTAAGATTTATGTTTTCATTTGTGACGTTCGCGTCATTCGCGGCTGAAATTTTACTCTGATTTTCCGCGCAGACAATTGATTTCCTGTCTGATCCAGAATGCCGCGCCCGAAAATCTTTCCTGTTGGGGAAGAATTCGCAAATGACTGTCCAACAAGTCAGCCAAATCCGTCGAGGTTAAATTTTCGATTTTATTTTCACGCCAAATTTGTAACACATTTTCCGCTGTTTGTGAAAAGACTTTCGCGTTTTCGCTCGCCGCCGCGAGCCGCAAAAGTTCGACGGTGTTTGAAGTATTCGGTGCGGCGCGCCAAATTTGTTCAAATTCGCTTATTTGTTTCGATTTTTCAAACAAAACTTGACTTTCAGCCGCCAATCGGTCGGCTTCGATTTTCGCTTTTTCTTTACGCTCGAACACGCGAACTTCTTCTTCGTTCGGTTCAAAAAGCGAACGATACGGCGGCGCGGCGGCAAATTGTTTCTGATTTTCCGATTTTAGAGATTTAGCTCTGCGTCTGAGATAAAGCGAGAATCCGGCGACTGCCGTTACGCCGACGATAATCACCATTGCGAAAAAAATTATAATAAAGAGAAGCATCTGCCAAAAGCCAACGCGAAACCCAAAAAAGTTTCAAAAAATACTTCCGAGCGTTGCCCTCAAGGTTGATATACGGCAAATTTTCGAGAAAGTTTTGAGAAAATTAACACGGATAAAGAAGATAAGCAGGGATAAAAAAACAAGTGCTTTAAAAATCCCTTACATCCTCTTCATCCCTGTTGATTTTCTTCTCTTAATTCCCAATTGCATTAAACAAAAGCGGAAACGTCGCCAGCGATTGTCCGCGATATTGCGGGCGAAAGCCGAAAAGAATTATTTTGCCTTTGCCGATATTGATTGAAACGAGCGCGGCTTTGCCGGCGATTCGTTCCGCGCCGAGAGCGTAGCCGCTCAATAAAATGTCTTTCGGATTGTCGGGATATTTGGCGATGATTGAAATATTCGTGCCGCGGCTCTGCGTGATTTCAAACGCGGGCGAATCTTCAAACCACGCGATTGAATCTTTCGGTATTCCTTTGGCGATTGGCGAAGTCGTGTCGAGCGTCGTCCGCAAAATCGAACCGGGAATATAAAAATCTTTTGCGGACAAATTTTTAGTAACGTCGCGCAAAGGAAGATTAAATTGTTCGATGGCGAAATCGGACGCGCGATTGAGAAAAACCAAAGTTCCGCCCGCTTCGACAAATTTCCGCAAATTCGCCACGCCGTCTTTCCCAAC
>CAXTMQ010000377.1:0-3309 GCA_964245305.1 uncultured Pyrinomonadaceae bacterium | reverse complement strand
ATAATAAAAACATTTTCGCAGTGGAAAACGAACAGCGCGTAGTTTTGACGGGTTTTATGGGCGTTGGCAAATCAACGGTCGCCCGCTTTCTCGCGTCTATGCTCGACTGTAAACGAATTGACCTCGATACGTTTATCGAACAAAACGAGCAGAAAACCATCGCCGAAATCATCAGAGGCGAAGGCGTAGAGCGTTTCCGGGAAATCGAAACCGCCAATTTACGCGCGATCTTGTCGAACGCGGAGGCGAAAGTCGTCGCGCTCGGCGGCGGCGCGTGGACAATGGCTGAAAATCGCCGACTGATAAAGGAAAAAAAACTCGTGACCATCTGGCTCGAATCAACTTTCGAGCATTGCTGGCGCAATATCAGAATGTCGAAACGCGACCGACCGCTCGCGCAAAATAAGCCTGACACATTAAAACTTTTCGAGGAAAGAGAACGGCTTTACTGTCTCGCCGATTGGCATTTTATTATTCGACCGGATTTCACTTCGTTCGAGGTCGCAAAAAAAATTGCCGAAGAGGTTTTTCCCCTCAAAATAAACTGAAATTTTTTGCAGAATAGTTTAGACTAATCCGACAAGCCGAAAACGAGCGAAAAAGTTTCTTGAAATCTATTCGGGAATTTTCGGCTTGTGCATATTTAGAATGTTTAGAAACAGGAGAAACAGAGGATTCTCAGGAGGAGATTAAAAATGAAAATTAAAATTTTAGCGATTTTCGGTTTGGCGGCGGTCGTAGGCTTCGGCGCGTGCAAAAGTTCGACGAATGCGAATATGACCAACACAAATACGGCAGTAGTGAATATGGCAACGCCGACACCCGTTATGAAAACGAACGAAACGGCGGCAACCGATCCGAATCTGAAATCTAAAATCGAAGCCGATCTTAAAGCGAAAGGTTTTACGGACGTAACGGTTGACACTTCGACGACACCCGCAACGCTTCGCGGCACGGTCGCCAAAGGAAAATTAGCCGAAGTTATGTCGGTGGCAATGGCGGCAAACGGCGGCAAACCGGTTAAAAACGAAGTTACGGAAAAATAAACCTTAAACGAGGAGGAAAATTATAATGTCATCATTACAAGAAAAATATCAATCGCTGATTGATATGGCTAATCAGTCGGGAATCAACAATTTAAATATTTCGGAAGGCGACGGTTTTATCAAAATCGAAGGCAGCGCGCCGAGTGCCGATGCCAAACAAAAACTTTGGGACGAATACAATCGTCTCGATCCCGATTATCGTTCGGGCGATTTGGTTCTGGACGTTACCGCGCCGGGCGGCGTGGGCGGTCCGGGCGGAACGACTTACACGGTTCAATCCGGCGATTCCTTGAGCAAAATCGGTTCAAAACACGGCGTGAGCTGGCAGA
Source organism: uncultured Pyrinomonadaceae bacterium (assembly GCA_964245305.1). Taxonomy (GTDB): domain Bacteria; phylum Acidobacteriota; class Blastocatellia; order Pyrinomonadales; family Pyrinomonadaceae. Next base: position 1,934 of record CAXTMQ010000377.1, on the reverse strand, counting down.
AAATTTTTGAAGCCAACCGCGACAAACTCGACGATCCCGATAAAATTCAACCCGGACAGGAATTAACGATTCCTTCGGAGTAAAATTTTTCAAAACCAGAAACAAAAGCGGCGCGACTTGATTAAATCAAATCGCGCCGCTTTTGTTTTACCGGAGAAAATTTTAAGGATTTATTAAAACGTAGAGTCTATCCGCCCAATCGGATTTGTTGTTTTTGAGAATTTCATATTGCAGATTGGCAGAATTCGCGTCGCCGAGTTTGACATAAGCGCGACCGAGATTGAAACGGGCTTTGTCGAAATCGGGGTTGTAGCTGACGGCGTTGTTAAAAGCGTCAACGCTTTCCTGCGTTTTGCCGAGTTCAAAATAGCTTTCGCCGAGATAATTGTAAGTTTTCGCGTCGGGTTTATAAGTTTTCAACTGTTCAAACGCGGCGAGCGAATCGGCGTAGCGTTTTTGTTTGAAATACGCCGCGCCGAGCATTTCATACGCGCCTGCTAAATCGGGTTTGATGGCGACGGCGCGTTTGTAGGCGAGAATTTCTTCGTCGGTACGGCTGAGTTTGTTCAAAGAAAGTCCGAGCGCGTATTGCGAATCGGCGTTGTCGGCATCGAGTTTCGTCGCTTGGCGATAGGCTTCGACCGCTTCCTTGTATTGTCCGAGCGCGAAGCTCGACGCGCCGATATTGACATATGTTTCCGCCCATTCGGGACGCAGTTTCGCCGCTTGCCGCGAGGCTCGGAGCGCGTCGGCGTGTCTGCCGAGCATTCCGTAGCAAAATCCGGCTTGATACCAGCTTTCAGCGTAATTCGGATCAATTTCGACGGCTTTTTCAAAATACTGCGCCGCTCTTGTATAATCGTCGCGCGATAAAATTCCCAAACCTTGCGAATATAAGGCTTGCGCGGCAGCACGTTTGTTTTTCTGCGCTTCATTATTTAACGAAACGAACGAACGCAAATCGCCGATTTTTAACTGCGTAATTCTCTGCGACGGCACGGCGAAATTCAAACTTTGTCCTTCGGCGGCTTGCAGAGTCGCCACGCCGATCACTTGCCCGCGCATATTGACGACCGGCGAACCGCTCGAACCCGGCGAAATCGGCGCGGTGATTTGAATGATTTTTCCGTAACCGGGAATTTCGCGCACGGCGGAAACGATGCCGTTCGAGACCGAGCCTTCGAGACCGAACGGATTGCCGATGACGACGATTGATTCGCCTTCCTGCGGCGCGATCTGCACGAGCGGCAAAGGCGCGGCTGAATTTTGCGGAACGTCAATCTGTAAAAGCGCGAGATCACCTTCGCCGTCGACGGCTAAAACGCCTTTCGCCGGAACTTTTCTGCCGTCCATTAAATGAACTTCGACGCGGTTCGATTTTTCGATAACGTGGCGGTTCGTCACGATTTTGTCGGCGGCGACGAAAAAACCGCTGCCGCGCGTGAGCGACGCGCCTTTCGCGTCGAAAGTTTCAATCGCCACCGCTGAAGGCTTGACGCGCCGCACGAGTTCGGGCAGAAAATCCTGCGCCGACGCAATCGAATGAAGCGCGAAGGCTAAAATCAAACCAGTGAAAATTTTTAAAGCGGTGAATTTCATTCGGAAGTGTTTGTCGTTTTCCTTCGCAAATTATAAAGACTTTATCGAAATCGAACAACCTTAAAATTTCTAAACGTCGAGTAAAACTAGATGTCAAAATTCGCGCGGATGTTTGCCAAAATAATCAACTCGCGCGGCGCGGAACGAAAAACGAGCGGCGGAGAACATAGAAATAAACGAATAAATTAAAAGCGACGAGCAGAATTCCGAGAATTATCTGAGTTTGCGGAGAAATCGGCGAATATAAAACGGCGGCGACGAAATAATTGATGAATCCGTCGTCGTAACCGGCTTCGCCGCCGAGAGCGCGAAAATAGTTTTCCCATCTCGTCAGC
>CAXTMQ010000376.1:0-3313 GCA_964245305.1 uncultured Pyrinomonadaceae bacterium | reverse complement strand
GTCGTTCGATGTCGTCTTCGCCGAAATAATCGCCGGTTTGCGTTTCGATGAAAACTAATAATTCCGGTTCGGAATTTTCGACGCGGTGCGCCGTGCCGACCGGAATATCAATCGCTTCGCCGCTTTTCACTAGAAATTCCGCGCCGTTTAATGTTACTTTAGCAATGCCGCGCACGACGAACCAGTGTTCCGAGCGGCGCGCGTGTTTTTGATAGCTGAGTCGCTTGCCGGATAAAACTTCGATTCTTTTAACTTTAAAATCGTCGCTTTCGTCCAAAATCGTGTAATTTCCCCACGGACGTTGATCAAATTTCGGCGAATTTTCCATTTTTTATTCTCCAATTTCCATTCAAAATATGTTCAGTCTAAACGAAAAAGTATTTTCAGCCAATATGAAAATCACGCAGAAAATTCAGACGCTGATTATCGGGCGGTTGTTAATTATTTTTCTGCTGATGGTCGCGGCTTGGGTTTGGAACAGCGGGCAGTTCAGGCTTTCGTTTGAAGAATTTCCGCGCGATTTGTTTTTCGTTTTTTTAATTTCGGTCGGTTTGACGGTCGTATATTTTTTCGTTCTGCGTTTGAGCGAAAATTATTTGTGGCAAATTCGTGTGCAGTTTTTTCTCGACGCGCTGTTGATAACCTGGCTGATTTGGCGAACCGGCGATTTGACTTCGCCTTATATTACTTTATTCGTCGTTTTAATCAGCGTCGCCGGATTTTTCCTGAATGCGAACGAAACGCTTTTGACGGCTTCGTTCTGCGTTTTTCTATTCACGCTTTTGTCGGGTTTAACGACGGCTTCGATAATTCCTTCATACGGTTTAATGCCCGAACGGTCGAGAGTTTATCAGATTATCGCTCTGCACGACGCGGTTTTTTTCGTCGTCGGTTTGCTCGCTTCAAGACTTTCGGCGCGCCACGCTTCGGGCGAGCAACTTCTCGAAGTCAATAAAACGCTTGCGAATCTGCGCGTTCTGCACGAGCGCATCGTCGAATCAATTCGTTCGGGTTTGATTACGACCGATTTAGACGGAAATATTTACACATTCAATCAAACAGCCTCGGAAATCACCGGCTATCGCGCCGATGAAATGCGCGGCAGATCAATTTATTCTTTGTTCGGAAATATCAAACTGCCGATTGCCGATTCGCTCGAAGCGACCGACACGGGCGATCAGCCGCCGCGTTTTGAAATTGATTTGATTACGCCCGACAATTCCGCCAAGCGCGTCGGTTACGGCATTTCGCCTCTGTTTAGCGAATCGGGCGAGACGACCGGATTGATTTTGACGTTTCAGGATTTAACGGAAATTCGCTCGATGGAAGAAAGCGTCAGGCGCAAAGATCGGCTTGCGGCGGTCGGTCGCGTCGCCGCCGGTTTAGCGCACGAGATTCGCAATCCGCTCGGCGCGATGCGCGGCGCGATTCAGGTTTTGCAGTTGAAAACGCCGCCCGAATCCGCCGAAGCCTCGTTGATGGAAATAATTTTGCGCGAATCAGACCGCCTTAATAAAATCATCACCAATTTCCTCACATATGCGCGTCCGCGCGTCAGCAATTTCGCCGAAACCGATGTGCGCGAGGCGATTGACGATACTTTTACGCTTCTCAAACACAGCCCCGATGTCAAAGAAAATCACGTTTTAGATGCCGATTTGCCGAGTTATCCGGTGTTGATTTCCGCCGATCAAACGCAGATTAAACAAATTTTTTGGAATCTGGCGCGGAACGCGATTCAGGCGATGGAAAACGGCGGAACGCTTTCGGTCAGGCTCGAAAAATTGAAAAGCGAGCGCGTTCGCATCGTTTTCAAAGACACGGGCTGCGGAATGCCTGCGAAACAAGTCGAACAGCTTTTCGAGCCGTTTTCGACTTCGACGACCGGCGGAACAGGTCTCGGGTTGTCAATCGTTTATCAAATCACCCGCGACCATAACGGCACCATTAACGTGCGAAGTCTGGAAAACGAAGGCACGACGATTACGGTCGAACTGCCCGCCAACAATTACAATCAAAACTTATCGAACGAGACGGAAGAAAACGAAAAAGTTCATCAACCGTCGCGCCTCGAAGATTTTTTGAAGGTTAATCCGCAAGGAAAAAGCGCGGAAACGAATCTTTGAGTTTAATTTGCGGATGATGAATCAAAACCGCCGGAAAATCGAATCGTAAATTTATTCTTGAAACGCGGCGCGGTTTTTTGTGAAAATGAATGTAAGCGATTAATTTTCGATTGCCGCCGAAATTTCCCAATCGCAAAAATTTTTAACGAATGGCAAATTTATTAATCGTTGATGACGAACAAAGCTACCGACAGCTTCTGACATTAGTTTTTGAAAGCGACGGGCATCGTATCCGCACGGCGATGAACGGACGCGACGCGCTCGAACAACTCCAAAACGATTCTGCCGACGTGATTATCACGGACGTTCGGATGCCCGATATGGACGGCATCGAATTGCTCCGCGCGGTGCGCGAAACTTCGCCCGACATCGGCGTAGTTTTAATGACCGCGTTTGCGACCGTGGACACGGCGCGCGAAGCCTTCAAGCTCGGCGCGGACGATTTTATCCAAAAACCGTTCGATGTCGAAGAATTGAAAATCATCGTTAAAAAAGCTATCGAACGGCAAACTTTGATCGCCGAAAATAAAGCCTTCAAAAAAGCCCAGAGAGATCGCGGCAGCATCAAAAATATCGTCGGGCATTCGGCGAAAATGCAGGCGGTGTATCAAATGATCGAAACCGTCGCCGAAGTGCAGTCAACGATTTTAATCACGGGCGAATCGGGAACGGGAAAAGAACTCGTGGCGCGGGCTATTCACGATTTATCGCCGAGAGCCGAAAAGCCTTTTATCTCAATCAACTGCGGAGCATTCACCGAAACTCTGCTCGAATCTGAACTTTTCGGCTACGTTAAAGGCTCGTTCACCGGCGCGAACGCCAACCGCAAAGGGTTGTTTGAAGCCGCCAATCGCGGCACGATTTTCTTGGACGAAATCGGCGAAATGTCGCCCGCGATGCAGGTTAAATTACTGCGCGTCTTGCAGGAACGCCGCGTGCGCCCCGTCGGAGCGCACGAAGAATTGCCGATTGACGCGCGCGTCATCGCCGCTACGAACCGCGACTTGAAAAAAATGTCCGAAGAAGGCACGTTCCGCGAAGATTTGTTTTACCGCATTTCCGTCATCCCGATTGCCTTGCCGCCGCTGCGCGAACGCCGCGAAGACATTCCCGAATTAGTCGCGCACTTCGTCAAAAAATTCTGCGACCAAACCGGCAGACAAGTTTCGGTTTCCGAGAAAACGATG
>CAXTMQ010000375.1:0-3348 GCA_964245305.1 uncultured Pyrinomonadaceae bacterium | reverse complement strand
GCGATAATCATTCCGCCGATGGAACCCGCCATTCCGCCGATGCCGACGACCGAACCGACCGCCTGTTTCGGAAACATATCCGACGCGAAGGTGAAAATATTCGCCGACCAGCCTTGATGCGCCGCCGCCGCGATGCCGATAAGCACGACCGACACCCAAAGATTATCGGTAATCGAAGCGTAAACAATCGGAATCACAAACAAAGCGCAAATTAACATCGTCGTTTTACGCGCCGCGTTGACCGACCAGCCGCGCTTGATAAAATTTGAAGAAAGCCAGCCGCCGCCGATTGAGCCGACATCGGCGATAACGTAAATCACAATCAAAGGCAAACCCAACTGCAAGATATTTAAACCGAATTTCGTATTCAAAAACTTCGGCAGCCAGAACAGATAAACCCACCAAATCGGATCGGTCAGAAATTTTCCGATGGCGAACGCCCACGTTTGACGATGCGGCAGAAGTTTCGCCCAGGCGATTTTCGGCAGCGGCGGTTCGTGATCGGATTGAATATATGCGAGTTCGGCTTTCGAAAGTTTCGGATGCTCTTCCGGTTTGCGATAAACGGCGAGCCAAAAAAAAAGCCAAATAAAACCGAGCGCGCCGGTCGCCACAAAAGCCCATTCCCAGCCGTAATTGACGGCGATAAACGGCACGGTCAAAGGCGCGAGAATCGCGCCGATATTTGAACCCGAATTGAAAATTCCGGTCGCCAGAGCGCGTTCTTTTTTCGGAAACCATTCGGCGACGGTTTTGATCGCCGCCGGAAAATTTCCCGCTTCGCCCAAACCAAGCGCGAACCGCGCCGCGCCGAAACCGAACGCCGAGCGCGCCAGCGCGTGTCCCATCGAAGCGACGCTCCAGAAAATCATCGCAAACGAAAAACCTTTGCGCGTGCCGAATTTGTCCATTAAACCGCCGACGACGAGCAAACCAATCGCATAAGCCGCTTGAAACGCCGTGTTGACGAAACCGTATTCGGCTTCGTTCCAACCGATCTGCGCCTTGAAAGCGTCGTCGGTCGCCAAAATTCCCAGAACCTGCCGGTCAATATAATTAATCGTCGTCGCAAAAAACAAAAGCGCGCAGATCATCCAGCGATATTTGCCGATTTTATCGGCGACACCGCTATTGAGAGTCGCCTCCGCCGCCGATTCAAACGCGCTCGTTCCGGTGCCAATCGGCGCGGCGGCGGTTTCGGTTGTCGGCGCGGTTATTTCTTCAAATGTTCTGTCGGTTTCATTCATTTTCTGACCTCGCTTTTTGTTTTCTACAAAGATAAAATGCCCGGCAAAAGATATTCGCGTTTTTCGATTTCGACGGCAATTTTCGGAAAATTCGGCGTTGCTGTCAGCAATTCGATTTCGTTTTCGCGGACGATAATCGTTTCTTCGCATTTCGTTCCGGTAATCGAAGGATTCCACGCGAACGCCTGATTGATTTTCACCGATTCCGCCGATCTTGGGTGCGCCGTCCAATCGCGCGTTTTATACCCCGCCGCGCCGCCCTGATGATGCAGATTTTCTTCACCGGCGAAATTTTCGGCGGCGTAAGCATTTGCCGCGACTTTGAATAATTCCGCGCCGGTTTGGTTTAATTTCGTCGCCGCCCAAAGTTTCGCATTGACGCGGGCGCAGGATTCGGTGCGATTTTTCAATTCGTCGGGAATGTTGCCCGCGCAAACAATCCGCGAAAGCGACGCGATCAAACCTTTTCGTTTGGCGCAGACGACGATCATCAGTAATTCTTCCCAACGCTTTTCGGTCGGAATCGGATGTCTAAATTTTTTTAGTCTTTCGTCAGCCGCGACTAAAGTTACCACCGAACGAATATTTTTTGCGGCAAGCAAATATCTCGTTCGGTCGGCGATTTCAATTTCACTTTCGCCGACGCGCAGAGTTTTTATCAAATCGCCGAGCGTTTCTCCGGCATCATTGCCGAGTTCTCGGAAGCGTTCAATTTCCGCGCCGGTTAATTCGTAACGACACCGCGCGATGTCGGCTTCAAAAATTGGCGTGTTGACGTTTAGAAATAAATCCGCGCCGAGCGCGTCGCTTTCGTTCAATAAAGACGAAGCCAGATTCGTCAAAAAATCTGCCGACGCTTTTCCATCCGTCCATTCAAATTCGATTGGCTCGAATTCTTCGGCGGAAACTTCTTCGGCAAGCATTCGCGGCATTTCAATGCGGCTTGCGAGAACAAATTTTTTGCCGTCGCGTCTCACCAAAATCGAAGCCGCGCCGTTTTCCCGGTGCAGATCAACGCCGTTTTTCGCGCCTGCCGTCAGCCACGTAAAATTATGTTGTGAATTAATCAAAACACCGCCGAGTTTCTTTTCGGCGAGCATTTTTTTTAGGCGTTCAGTCTTTATTGAAATTTCAGAATTCACTCAATCAAGCATCTAAAATCTTAGATTCGCGCCGACGATCGCGAATGAAAAAAAGATTTTATTTTATAAATTTTCCGCTTTTATCCGGGGCAATCCACGCGAATCGGCAATTGAAGTTTTACTGATTAACGCCGCTCGCTAAAAATCCGCCGTCAACCGTTAGAATCTCGCCGGACACGAAGCTCGCCGCGTCCGAAGCCAGAAAAATCGCCGCGCCCGCAAGTTCTTCGACTTTTCCGAAACGCCGCATCGGAGTTCTGAGTTGAAATTCGCGTCCGCGTTCCGACTCGTCTAAAAGTTTTTCGTTCAAAGCCGTGCGGAAAACTCCGGGCGCGATGGCATTGACATTCACGCCGCGCGAAGACCATTCGACGGCAAGCGATTTTGTCAAGCTGGCGACCGCCGCCTTCGATGCCGAATAAGCCGCGACTTCGTAAAGCGCGACAAAAGTTGAAAGCGACGCGATATTAATAATTCTGCCGTAGCCGCGCTCCAGCATCGAACGCCCGAAAATCTGACACGCGCGCAAAGTTCCGGTCAGGTTTGTTTCCAAAATATCGTTCCAGTCCGTTTCGTCAAAATCGAGCGTCGGAGCGCGTTTCGTTTTCCCTGCGGAATTGACCAAAATATCAACTTTACCGAATGCTTTGATCGTTTCGTCTAAAAGCGTTTCGAGCGACGCGCGATCCGCCACGTCCGAAGCGACGCGCAAAGTTTTTCTGCCGCGCTCCTCGATTTCCAACGCCGACGCTTCGACTTGTTCGATTCGCCGCGACGTGCAGACGACATCCGCGCCCGCTTCCGCCAAGCCGTGTGCGATGGCGCGTCCGATACCCGAAGTTCCGCCGATAACGACCGCCGTTTTACCGTTCAGTTCTAAAGATTTAAAACTCATTACAAATAATCCTATTCGAGAAAAAGATAAATTAGTTCGAGTCTGAAATTAAATCGTATATTTT
>CAXTMQ010000374.1:0-3363 GCA_964245305.1 uncultured Pyrinomonadaceae bacterium | reverse complement strand
GTCGGCGGACACGAAATCCGCAGATGAACTTCCTTCGCGCCGGCTTCTCTGACCATCTGCACGATTTTTTTCGAGGTCGTGCCGCGCACAATCGAATCGTCAACCAGCACGACGCGCCGCCCGTTGATTAAATCGCGGATCGGATTCAATTTAAGGCGCACACCGAACGAGCGAATGCTCTGCGAAGGTTCGATAAAAGTTCTGCCGATGTAATGATTGCGGATAATCGCCTGCCGGTAATTGATGCCCGATTGTCTGGCGTAACCGATTGCCGCCGCCACGCCCGAATCCGGCACGGGAACGATCAAATCCGCGTCCGCCGGATGTTCGACCGCCAACTGCTTGCCCATATTATGACGCGATTGATTGACCGACCGCCCGAAAATTATCGAATCGGGACGCGAAAAATAGACGTGTTCAAATGTGCAGACCGAGCGCGGTTTTTCTTCAAACGGAAATGATGATTGGAGTCCGTGTTCGTCAATCACGAGCATCTCGCCGCGCTTGATTTCGCGCACATATTCGGCATCAATCAAATCGAACGCGCACGTTTCCGACGCGACGCACCACGCATCTTTTAATTTTCCCAAATTCAGCGGTCGAAACCCGCGCGGATCGCGCACGGCGATTAATTTCGTCGGCGTTAAAAACAGCAGAGAAAACGCGCCTTCAGTTTCCCGCAAAACGATTTTAATCGCTTCGATGACATCGCTCGCCTCGGTGCGGGCAACCGAATGCAGAATCGTTTCCGTGTCCGAAGTCGAAGAAAAAATCGCGCCCTGTTTTTCCAATTCACGGCGTTTCTGGCGGGCGAACGGCAGATTTCCGTTATGACAAACCGCGATTTGCCCGTGCTGGCAAGTCACGGAAAACGGCTGAACTTCGTGAATCGTGTTCGCGCCCGCCGTCGAATAGCGCGTATGTCCGATTGCCGCCGCGCCGCCGAGCTTTTCCAAGACGTCTTCGTTCAAAACGTCGGCGACCAAGCCCTGCGAGCGAAACTGGTGCAGATTTTTGCCGTCGCTCGACACGATTCCGCACGCTTCCTGCCCGCGATGCTGCAAGGCAAAAAGCCCGAGCTGCGTCAAGGTCGAAGCCTCTTGATGCCCGAAAATACCGAAAACGCCGCATTCGTCGTGAAATTTGTCCGGCAAAATGTCCATTTAATTTATTTTGACAAGAAACCGAGAGCGTGTCCAAGCCGATTGAGCAGAATCAAAAGATGCGCGTCCTGAATTTTTTTCTGGTTTTCGAGCAAATAATTCAGATGATAAAACTTTAAATCCGTCGCGCTCGAATCTTCGGCATTTATTTCAACCGCCGCCGGATAAACGATTTCGGGCGTGATGCCCGCGCTCGTGAAATAGCTGCCGCCGAGTTCCCAAAATTTTTTGAAGGAAATTTTAAAATCCTTCGGAAATTTTTCGCGCAGAAAATTTTCCAGATCGAATTTGTGTTCGACCTCGAACGGAAGCCGCCACGCCGGCACGCAGGCGAGGCGCGAATTTCCGGTAAATCTTTGCGGCGCGGGCAGATCGCGGAATTCGATGCCGATTAAAACGCTCGTTTCGGTTTTGATAAACGGGATTGCCGCAACGGTGTTTTTACTGAAATTTTTCGGCACGATGTATTCAAATGCGGCGCGTGAAATTTCGTCTTGGCGCGAATCGGTTTCGATGAATTCGCTCTTGCAAAGCTGTAGAAATTCGTTTTCCGCCGGTTCGATTTCTTCAAATGCCGTGTGTTCGCCGCCGTCGAAATTACCCGCAGCCGCGCCGGAAAATTTTTGCGTTGACGGCGCAATCGTCGCGCCGATCCACGCGCTTGCCGAACGATTTAATTGTCGTAAAAGTCTGTAGATATTGATTTCGAGCCGCGCGTCGAACATTCCGCCGACGTGCGAAGCGCGTAGGATTTGCAGCGCGTCGAGTTCGCGCGCCGCGCCCGCGTTTTTGAATTTCGTGTAGTTTTCAATCGCTTGCGGTTCTTTTTCAAACGAGGCGATTTTCACCAAAAAACTTTCGACGCGCTCGTCAATGCCGCCCGCCGAAGTGTAATAAGTTTGCGGTTCGCCGATTTCTAAAATTTCATCGTGTTTGAGATTCGCGCGTTTCGCTAGAATTTCTTCAATTTTTGAATGCAAGCCGCCCGCTGACGCAGACGGTTCCGACAAATCCAGAATCGCGCTGATCGGTTCGGTCAGATAGCCCGAATAATTAGCGCGGTTTAAGTTCTGTCTGTCGTTTTGAGCGTTGATAATCGGACGCGGAAAATCTTTTTTGGCGAGAACGAAAAGCTGTCCGTTTTCCGCGTCAAACCACGGCAAAAGATCAATCGTTTGATTCGGACGCTCGGCAAGCTCGAAAATCTGATTCGTTTTTTTGTGGCGGTAAAACTTGAGTTTGAGAAATGATTGCTCGTTTGAATTTAAAGTAATTTTTTCCTTTTGGGATAACTGAACGCCGTCATTTTCAGAAACTTTTTCGCCGACGATTAAAAAATTCGTCGGCGGAAACGGCAAAGATTTTCCGTCCGCGTTCGACACATAAAATTTTCCGGCGAACCGATTTTCGACGATCCACGGATTCCAGAGCGGCTGCGCGACGACGATTCGCAGATTTTCTTTTCGGAAGTTTTCTTCAAAATCTTTTTGCGAAAAATACGTATATTCTTCGACGAGTTCGGGCGACCAATGATCGCGGTAATCTTTCCGCAAAACGAATTCGGCGGCGTAGCGCAGAGTCGTTTGAAAACGCCGAAAATCGGGTCGCGGCGATTCGATTTCTTTGAATTCGACGGGCGCGTTTTTATTCAAACTGCACCGGAAATCACGCGCGAAAATCTCGAATAGCGCGGCGGTCGAAAGTTCGGAAATCTCGCCCGCGTTTTCGCCGTCGTTGTTCGGCAAATCGAGAAAAACCAATTTTTCCGCTTCGTCCGGCACGACGAAATCGCGGATGATTAAAACGCCGCCTTGCTTCAACTGCGCGACTTGATTTTTTAAAGTTTTATAAATCTGATTGATGTCATATTCGTTAAAGCTCGTGACGTGATGCAGAACCGACGAATCGAGAATCGCATCGAGCGAATTTTTCGGAAAGACGTTTTCGGCAATGTCGCCGACCTCGAAAATCAGATTTTCCGCCTTGTAATGATTTTTAGAATATTCGACCGTAACCGGATTTATATCAACGCCGACGAGCTTCAAATTTTTATAAAGTTTCGCCAGATCGAACGTGCCGCTGCCCGAGCCGCTGCCCATATCGGCAATCGTTCCGCGAATCGGAAAGTGCGCGGTCGTCAACGCGATTTTCTGCTGCATCGAAGCGTCCATTCCGGCGAAATATTCTTCGTAATCCGACG
>CAXTMQ010000373.1:0-3364 GCA_964245305.1 uncultured Pyrinomonadaceae bacterium | reverse complement strand
ATTATTTTTCGGAGGATTTTTATTTTATGAAAACGGAAACTTTGGAATTCAGCACTGCGAAAGGCGACACGACCGCTTACGTCGCAATGCCCGCGAAAACGGGCGAAGACAGCCGCGCGATTATCGTCGTGCAGGAATATTGGGGCTTGAACGAGCATATCAAGGACATCGCCAATCGTTACGCGAAAGAAGGTTTCATCGCCGTCGCGCCCGACCTTTATCGCGGCGAAGCGACGACCGACAAAAACGTCGCCGCGCAGCTGATGGAAAATCTCGAAATCGAAGACGGTTTGGACATTATCAACAACGCGATGCGCCAAGCGGAAGACAAATACGGCGTAACAAAATTCGGCATCAACGGCTTTTGTATGGGCGGAACTTACGCGCTCGAAGCCGCCTGCAAACTCGAAGGCTTGAGCGCGTCCGCGCCATTTTACGGCGACATTCCCGACGAATTTACGCTAAAAGGTTTGAAATGTCCGGTGCTGTTCGTTTCCGCGACGAAAGACGGCTGGATCAATCCCGAACGAGTCGCCGAACTCGAACGCATCGCCAAAGAAAACACTCTGCCCATTGAATCAATTAAATACGAAGCCGACCACGCATTTTTCAACGACACCAGAGAGAATGTCTATGACGCGGAAGCCGCGAAAGACGCTTGGAAAAGAGTCATCGAATTTTTCAACGAAAATCTAACGGAAAAAACAATGCCGGCGTAAAACAAAAACTATGTGCGCTATGTTTCTATGTGGTTAAAAATTACTTGAAACACATAGAAACATAGCGCACATAAAAGGACTTTTATCTTCTTAACTCACCCTAATTTCTCGTTTCAAGCAATTCATTTAATTCGTCAATTTTCGGCAACGCGGTGCGTGCGCCGAGAGCGCGGCATTTGAGCGCGGCGACGGCGTTTGCCATTTGTGCCGCCGTTTCGACTGATTCGCCGTTCAGTAAACCGTATAAAAAACCGACGCGAAACGCATCGCCCGCGCCGGTCGTGTCTTTACAGCCATTCGGAACTTCAAAGCCTTCGGTTTCGATAAATTGATTTTCGCACAAAAGAAGCGAACCCGTTTCGCCCAAAGTCATTCCGACAATCGCGCAACCAAAGCGCGATTTTATTTCGCGCAAAGCGTCTTTTTTGTCTTTGATGCCGACGAGTTTTTCGGGAAATTCGGCGGATGAAATCAAAATATCTACTTGCGGCAAAAGCTCAACGATTCCGTCGAAAATATTATCCGCGTCCATCGAAACAATCGTTTTATTTTGTTTCGCGCGAATTGCTATCGAAAGGCAAGCCCGCGCGTCGTGCGGCGTGAAATGCAGAATTTTTCCCGCGTCGGCAACGTCGAGCGGCGCGTCTTTTTCCGCGTAAGCCAGTTTCGCGTCGCGCTGCCATATCACGGTGCGCTCGCCGCTTCGTTCGTCAATGACGATAAAAGCGATTTGCGTTTTCGCGCGTTCGATTCGTTCACAGCGCGAAACGTCAACCGCTTCATCCGTCAAAGTCTGCAAGCCGAAATCGCCCGCCGCGTCGTCGCCGAAGCGTCCGACATAGTAGGTTTTCAAACCCAAACGCCGCAAACCGACCATCGTCGTGGCGATTTCGCCGCCCGCGAGTTGGACGTAATCGGACAATTCGATTTTCGATGCGAAAGCCGGATAATTCGGCACTCGAATCAAATAATCAACCGCGTTCGTGCCGAATCCGACGACATCGAACTCTTTGTTTTCGGCTAATTCAAAAGGAAATTTCATAAATCATCAGCCCGTTTGGTAAGGTCGAGAACAGACATTTTAAATCAAACTTTGTTCATCGAAAAATTTAAAAACCACTCTTGCAAAATCGTTCTTAAAAAAGTTAGATTGACAATCATACATATAAATTCACTTTCCCTTTAAGTGAACGCGATTATTTATAAAAAATTAACTATTTTATTTAGAGAATTGGAGAAAAGAAAAATGCCGACCACAGCTTGTCCAGAATGCAGCGAAGACGTTTACGTTGATGCCGATGCCGAACAGGGCGACGTTATTTCGTGTTCCGAATGCGGAACCGATTTGGAAATCGTCGGACTCGACCCGATTGAACTCGATATTCACGAGGAAGACGGCGACGATTACGATGATGACGAGGGCAACGAATATGAATATTAAACACGAAATTTATTACTGTTTCATTTGATAACCGGCGCGGTTTTGCTTGATTTGCAGATTTTTCGGCGTTTCGATTCGCACCTGATGAAATTTGCCGTCTTGACGGTTTTCCTGTTTCGGATAAAACGCGACGACGTAGGAAGCTGTAATTTCTTCGGCGAGAGCTTTGAACAAAGGCTCGAAACTTTTTTCGTTGGCATAAAAGGCGCGCCCGCCGGTTTTTTCCAAAAGACCGCTTGCTTCGAGCGGTGTCAGAAGCGGTTTTTTGTCGCGCTGAATACGCGAATATGACGGAAGAATCACCGAATAGACGGTCGTTTCCGTGCCGTTCGCGCGTTCGATGACGGTTTTCGGCGCAACCGTATCGCCGACCGGAAAACCATCGGTAATCACCACGACCGCGCGCTTCGGAATTTTTTCGCGGACGGCGACCGGCGATTTCTTCACCAAAAGTCGAATCGCATCGTCAACCGCGTCATAAGCGTGTGTCGAAAGTCCGTCTTGATCGCGCAGCAATTTGTCAAAGGTTTTTTCAAGCTTGTCGGGACGATTCGTCAAAGATTGCAGAGTTTTGACGCGCATCCCGAACGTCATCACCGCGAAATAAGAATTATAATCGGCGAGTTTTTGCACAAAAATTTGCAGAGCGTTGCGAAGATTGACGAGTTCCTGATTCGTGATGCTGCCCGAAACGTCGAGCGCGAAAACTATCGAAAGCGGGCGACCGTCGTCTTTTTTAATCGGTTCAAAAAACTCAATCGGGCGTTCCGCGCCGTCTTCGTAAACTTTAAAATCCTTTGCGTCGAGACCGCGCACCGGATTGCCGTTTTTGTCAGTTACGCTCACTTCGAATGTTACCAATTCGGTATCAACACGGATTACGTCATCGGAATTTTGCGCGAAAACCGGCAGCGCGGCGCAAGCAAAGAAAAGCCAGAGAAAAACAATTATGCGGTAGAGATCGAGAGGATTTTGAAAATCGCTTTTATACGGTTTTTTTTTAGTTTTGACCGCGGAAATTTTTTTGTTGAAAAAATTCATTTATTTGGTTTAGAATATAAGAGTTAGAGGTTTGCTTAACCTCCTTTCAAAATAAAAATCAATTTTATTCCGCCTGGTTGAAATAAAATTTTGCCGACTTCCAAAACTTAGAAATTGGTTTCATACCGGACACGGGCAATTTTTCTCGCTTGCAAAATAATTA
>CAXTMQ010000372.1:0-3364 GCA_964245305.1 uncultured Pyrinomonadaceae bacterium | reverse complement strand
CACAGACGGCACATCGGAGTACTGGGCGACGAGCCTTTCTCAGATGACCGAAGAGCAACGCGCGGCGCAAGCTAAATCCGCCTGGCGGATCGAAATGTATCACCGCGCTCTGAAACAACAATGTCTAATTGAATGCGCGCAGTGCCGCCGTCTGCGTCCCGTGCTGAATCACATCGGGTTGTGTATTCGGGCGTTTGTGCGAATTGAAAGTCATTGTTACCGAGAAACATTAAGTTGGATCGAAGCCAAAACCAGTATTATTCGAGATGCTGTCAGAGCCTATTTGTCGAATCCGCGTTATTTGCTTCTACCAACTGCGTAAGTCCTACTGTATAAACTCGCCTTGTCCATAGATTTTGTTTTTGGCTAAATAATAATCGCGCGAACGTTACGCGAACAAGTCGAAAATCAAAAAATGGCGTTTACACAAAAGATCGAAAAAGTCCTTTACCGGTGCCTGCTTCATAGATGGGTAAATGCATTTAGTACAAAAGCTCGGTTTCCGACTAAGTTGCTGATTTAGCCCAGTTTGGGCGGATAAGGCAGAAATCTAAGATCGCGTTTGCACAAAATATCGAGCAATTTCAGAAAACGGGCTTTTGCCTGAGTACTGTTAATTCTCTACTTTTGATTCACATTAAATGTATAAGTAGATTGTTTAATAAACCTGAATGTAAACTTCACCGGTTGTCCTATTGACTCAATTTGGTTTTCTTGATTGAAACCTCTTTCCGTGTTTTTTGTTACTATTACAGCGGTCTGTTCGTGTGCTCCAACCCATGAATTAGGCATAGGCATATTTGATGCTTTTGAAACGCCGTCCTTGTCTGTAACATTGACAAAGATATTTGGACTATTGTCTGTTCGCCAAGCTACTTTTGCGCCTTCGATAGAATTCCCGTTGGTATCAGTGACTCTAATAGCAAATTCAGCAGATTTACCAACTGGAATCGTTACGTTATCACCGTATAATTTACTAATTCGCGGTAAAATATTCGGTGTTGTTGCTTGTGCGGCATTCTGATTTACCGTTATTGGATTTGGTAAATTTGCCGGAGGCTGATTTTTATTAGTCAGAGTCGGAGTTGAAGTATTTTGAGGCAACGGTCGATTATTGGCGGAAGTTAAATTTATATTCGCAGCGGGCGTTTCCTCCGCTAACGGGCGGTTATTGTTCGAGTTATTGCTGTTTGAATTCGGCACTTCATATATCGCAAAAAATGTTATGCCGGCGGTAAGAAAAGCAATTATAACGATGACTGTCGCAGTAATTTTGAATCTGGTGGCTTTGGCTCTGATTTGTTGAAGCACTAAATCATATTTCTGTTCTCGCGTCAGTCCACCGGTATCAATATCGAAGAATTCAAGAGTCTGCTCAACTAATTCACGACGATCATTCTCAGGAGCAAGTTGAATCAATCGTCCTCGTTCAAGAATTTTCAGTCTGTAAATCCAAGCTGCAACAGCAATAATAAAAGCTGCTAATGTAATGCCCGAACCAATATATTTTATGGTTTCCCACATAATCTCTTAAATAGCATTAGTTATCGGGAAAATGAAGCCGTCGAACAACGATATATACCCAAAGCAGTTTCGGATCTAGTGACCAGTTTGGTTTTTTGGCAGAATGCACAAATTTTAATTGTCAGAAGTTTGCCTTTTTCCGCTAATAAAGCCTAGCTTTATTATTCTAATGATTGTCGGTTTTCTTATACTAAGATCTTATTTCTTAATTCTATTTTTGAAATTAAACCAAACCCTAATTTCATAGTGGCTTCGACATATATTCCCGATTCGTCAGATAATTCTTTACGAAAATTTACTGCGAATTATCATTTTTCCGTCAATAAAAACCGACCTGCTTAATTCAAAAAAATCTTTTGATTCTTTTTTTACCAACATCTTTTTGTAAAAGATGCCGATGGATTTAGCGGTCGTCGGTTTTTTTCAGTAGCAACTCTGAATTGTAAATCTTATTGGACGGAAATATAGACCTGTTTTAGATTAGTGTCAAGAGTAATTTTGAATTATTCCTAAGCGCGAACATTTAGAATTTCATTTAATCTCGTCGTATAGTGATTAGATACTTTTCCTTGTTTCATTTTCCACTGATGCTCGAATCCCATCGCCCCCGGTCGAACAGTAAATCGCCCGTGCCGCCGATTGATTTTGTCCACCGCCCGCATCAAGCGAGTTTGCTTTTCGTCGTCCACATCAAGCAGAAAGGTTTTCTGCTTGGCGGTCGAAAAAGTGATGTCATTCAAGAAAATTCCCGCCTTGCGATATTCAAATCCGGGTTTGTAAATTCTCTCTAAAAGCCGCTGCGAGTTTTCAATGAGTGTCGGCGTGAAATCCGTCGGCATCGGCATTCGCAAATTCGCCGAGTTCGAGTAAATCTCTTTAGGATTATGCCGGAACTTCGAGGTCGAAATAAAAACCGTGATGTGCGCGGCGGCGAGATTCTGACGGCGCAGCTTTTCACCGGCGCGGGCGGCGTGCATCGCTACCGCTTCGCGTAAATCTTCGACTCGCTTGATCCTTTCGCCGAACGACCGCGAGCAACAGATGCCTTTCTTCGGCTGCTCGAACAGTTCGAGCGGCATACAAGAGATGCCGCGCAGTTCCCACACGAGCCGCAACCCTTTGACCGTCAAATGCTTTTTGATCCATTGGTCATCACAGTATTTCAAATCATACGCCGTTTCAATGCGTGGCTTGTTTCGTAATCGCTCGAACCCGGAGGCTTCCCACAAATCCGGTTGAAGTTCATCACCCGGATCGTCCGCTTTCAAAAATTCGGCGTAACGGCGACCGATGCCCCACACGTCCGCCACATCGAACTCTTTGAGATATTTATCAGTATCCGCGCCGGACAGATCAACCACGCCGCCGAAGATCGGATTTTTCTTGGCGATGTGGTTGGCGATCTTCGCCAAGACTTTCGTCTGTCCGATGCCGACCGAGACCGGAATGCCCGTCCATTTCTTAACCGTCGCTTTGATCTCGCGGGCGGAATCTTCGGCTTGCAGCCGGTCGAGATTAATAAATGCTTCATCAATCGAATACCGCTCTAACGCGGGAACGAACTGATCTATCGTGTCTATCACGCGGCGCGACATATCGCCGTAGAGAGCATAGTTCGAGGAAAACCATTCAACGCTGTTTTTCTCGATAACCGGTTTCGCTTTGAAGAACGGCATTCCCATTGTAATGCCCAAACTTTTCGCTTCGTTGCTGCGGGCAATAATGTTGCCGTCATTATTCGAGAGGACGACGACCGGCTTTTTTTCAAGGGCAGGTTGAAAAACACGCTCGCAGGAAACGTAGTCGAGTAGGCGAGCGACGTTGCCGCCGCTCACCCCTC
>CAXTMQ010000371.1:0-3384 GCA_964245305.1 uncultured Pyrinomonadaceae bacterium | reverse complement strand
GTTTGTATTTTATCGGCAATGTTCGCACAATAATTCTAATTTTAACTTTTCGAGGAGAACAAACATTTTATGCCAAATCCATTTTCGGTAACGACCGATTCCGAAGACAATTTCGCCGTCATCAAACTTGACGGCGCGGTTGACGCGCACACCGCGCCGCAGTTTGAAGAAGCCGTGCAGAAAGTCATTGACGACGGGCAGAACAACATCGTCGTTGACTGCGAAAAACTGACTTATATTTCGTCTGCCGGACTCGGCGTTTTTATGGGTTTCGTCGAGGAAGTGCGCGAGGCGGACGGCGACATCAAAATCTGCGGCTTGTCGGAAAAAGTCAAACAGCCGTTCGAGATTTTAGGATTTGAAACGCTGTTTCATTTCTGCCCGGATGTCGAATCAGCCAAAGAAAAATTCAGCGAACCGACGGATTGGGAGGCGGCATATTAATGGAAACTTTAGAGAGAAAATTTACGCTGCAAGTTCCGTCTTCGACGGAAAATCTCGCCTTGATTCGTGAATTCGTTTCGAGCGCGGCGAAACAAGCCGGATTCGACGAAAAGGAAATCGGCAAGCTCGAACTCGCCGTTGACGAAGCCTGCGCCAACGTCATCGAACACGCTTACGGACACGACGCGAACAAGGAAGTCATCGTCCGCGCCAAGCTCGACGAAAACGAGTTTTCGATTGACATCGAAGACACCGGTAAAGGCTTCGATCCGGCGGAAATTAACCAGGAAGAACTCGAACAACTAATCAGCAAACGTCGCACCGGCGGACTCGGAATGCGCCTGATGAAAACTTTGATGGACGAAGTGCGCTACGAAATCGAACCGGGCAAAAAGAACGCGCTCCATATGAGCAAGCGGTTGAAGAAGGATTAGCTGCGAACAAACACGAACTTTCACGAAATAAGAGAAAAATTTGGTTTCGTTTTTCATTGAATTTTTTCGTGTCTTTTCGTGTTTGTTCGTGGCTAAAAAATTAAATTATGTCAACGAAAATACTCGATGCGACCAGGCTCGAATCGTTGCTCGAATCAGCACAGCTTCTTAATTCGTCGCTCGATTTAGACAGTCTTTTAAAACATCTGCTGCGAACCGTGATGGGCAGAACGCTCGTCGGGCGCGGTTTGATCGCCGTTTCGACCGACGGAAAAATGCGAATCGCGCAGCTTCGCGGTTTGAAAAACTCGAAAATCGGCGATGCGTTCGACGAGCAACAGTTGCGCGAAAGCGGCATCAATTCGTTTTATCCGATTGGCGACGCGGAAAATCCGATTGGATTCTTGGGAATCGGCAAACCGCCGACGGGAGAAATTTCCGTCGAAGAAATCGAATCGCTCAACGCGCTTTTGGGCATCGCGGCGAGTTCCATCGCCAACGCGCAGGCGCACGATAAAACGCAAAAATTTAATTTCCGGCTCAACGAAAAAGTTCAGGAACTTCGCGCTCTGCTCGATCTTGTGCGCGGGTTGACTTCGACGCTCGACGCGGCGGAAGTCGCGCAGCTTCTGATTCTAACTTTGACCGGACGTTGGGCGGTCGGCAAATACGCCCTTGTCGTCCAAAAAGAAAAACACGCGCCGGTCGTCCGAAACAAAGGCATCAGTTTGCCGCCGTTTGAAAATTACGGCGAACTTTTAAAAGGTTTGCCCGAAGCCGTCCGCGTCGCCGATTTGCCGGAAAGCGAATTTAAAACCCGGCTCGAAGAACAAAAAGCAAACATCGTTTTTCCGATCAATCCGTCGGCTTCGGCGAGCGGAATTTTAGTTTTAGGCGGACGGTTCGGCAAACTTCCATTTGAAAATTCCGATCTCGAATTCGGCGCGGGATTAGTCGCGCAAGCCGGTGTCGCGTTTGAAAATTCGTGGTATGTGCTGGAAACCATCGAACGCAAAAAAATGGAGCAGGAACTCGAACTCGCCGCGAGTATTCAAGCGGGTCTTTTCCCCGAATTTCTGCCGCGCGTCGCAGGTTACGATCTCGCCGCGAAAAATCGCCCCGCGCTGCAATGCGGCGGCGATTATTACGACGTTCTGTCCGTCGAAAGAACAAACGAAACGGGCGAAAAATCTTATCTTTTATGCGTCGCCGACGTTTCCGGCAAAGGCTTGCCCGCGTCGCTTCTGATGAGCAATATGCAGGCGACTTTACGCGCTCTGCTCGGTCGCGTTCCGACGCTCGCCGAACTCGCCGCCCGCACGAACGAACTTTTACACGCCACCACGCCGTCGAACAAATTCGTCACCGCGATTTTATTTGAGATTTTTCCCGAAACGGGCAAAGCCGTCTATGTCAGCGCGGGACACGGCGATTGCCTGCTTTTGCGCGCCAACGGCGAAGTCGAAAAATTCGATTCGACCGGCTTGCCGCTCGGAATGATGGAACCGGCGATGCTCGAAATGCTCGGCAAAGGCTACGTCGAACAGCATCTCCAATTAAATTCCGGCGACTTGCTCGCCCTTTATTCCGACGGTGTAACCGAAGCCTACGATGTTGACGAAAACGAATGGGGCGACGAGAGACTTTTAACCTGCCTGCGTCCGATTCTCGAAGAATCTTCGGAAAAAATCGTCGGCGAAGTTTTCAACGCGATTGACGATTTCGCCCAAACCGCGCCGCAGCACGACGATATAACTTTGATGATTTTGAAGCGGGAAAAATGAGTTTGGTCAGATTGTAATCGAAAGGCTGAATGAACACTTTGTTCATTCAGCCTTTCGATTTTTCTAAATCTCAACCGCGTCAATCTGCGCCTTTTGCAGTTTGCCGGAATAGTCAAAGTAGATTGATTTCCATTCAGAGAAAATATCCAGAACCTGCGTTCCGGCTTCGCGGTGACCGTTGCCCGTGCCTTTCGTGCCGCCGAACGGCAGGTGAACTTCCGCGCCGATGGTCGCCGAATTGACGTAAACGATTCCGGTGTAAAGTTCCTGTGTCGCGTAAAAAGCCTGATTAACGTCCTGCGTGTAAATCGCCGACGACAAGCCGTATTTGACATCGTTCACGATGTCAATCGCTTCGTCCAGAGTCGAGAACGGAACGACGCAGGTGACAGGTCCGAAGATTTCTTCCTGCTCGATTCGCATTCCGCGTTTTACGTCGGTGAAAACGGTCGGCTCGATGAAATAACCGTTTTTATATTCGCCTTTCGTCGGACGATTGCCGCCGCAAGCCAAAGTCGCTCGATCTTCTTTCCGCCCGATTTCGATATAAGACAAAATCTTGTCCATCGCCTGTTGATTGATAACGGGACCGACATCGGTTTTCGCGTCGAGACCGTTTCCGACTCTTAATCGTTTAGCTTTTTCGACTAATTTTTCACAGAATTTCTTATAAACTTTTTTGTGAACGACGAGCCGCGATGAAGCCGTGCAGCGTTGTCCCG
>CAXTMQ010000370.1:0-3441 GCA_964245305.1 uncultured Pyrinomonadaceae bacterium | reverse complement strand
AATTTCAGTTTTCGCTTTGGCGTTGGCATTTATGGACAAAAAATCTCGGCTCATACAACACGATTGAGAGAAAAGTTAAGCAGGGCAAACTAACGCCGTTCGTTTGCCCTGTGCAGAACTGCGATTGCGAATGGAAAAAAGAATCCGGCGGCGCGGAGTTGGAAAACGAATTCGTGAGGTGAAGGGAAATGGCAGAAATTTTTATATCACAAAATAAAAGGGTCGTTGTTGACGACGAAGATTACAGCTTCCTACACCGTTTTACTTGGTCAGCCAGAAAATGCGCTGATCGGGACTACGCGGTAACCGCTCGTCGTTTTGACGATGCGTATCACGCAACTTTTATGCACCGAATGATTTTGAACGCCCCGCCAAATATGGTCGTGGATCACGTTAACGGAAATACCTTAGACAACAGAAAAGAAAATTTAAGAATTTGCACCAAAGGCGAAAACGGTCGCAACCGAAAACCAAATGCCGGCTATCGTTTCAAAGGCGTTAGAAAAATTAACAGTAGAGGAAAGATTCGCCCGCGTATTTTAGGATATGCCGCAAACATTTACTTCAAAGGCAAGGCGATCAGAATCGGCTATTACGCAACGGAAGAAGAAGCGGCACGCGCCTACGACACTAAAGCGAAAGAACTGTTCGGGGAATTCGCAAATCTGAATTTCCCCGAACAAATTATTCAATTATCAAATCAGCAAACGGCGTAAAGCCTAATTATCGAAAGCGCGTCGTCAGCGACACCATATCACGCGACGCGCTTTCGGGGGATTGGAATTAATTCCGCGTTAACCGGCTCTGGAATGAGCCTTCATTGCGGGTGCAATGATTAAAAGTTTAGATAAGTCGAAATCGAATTAAAAGCCTTGTTTTATCGCCAAATATTGGCATCGAAAATTGGTTATGACACCACAGGAAAGAGAAGAGTTTGAACGAAGAATTTATCTCGAAATTCACAGCCCGCAAAATAACGGCTGCATAACTTCGGCGGCTGATTATATGCGGCTGAAAGAGCCATCGAAAATTTCGCGGATAGTCAACTTGAACGATTCGAGGGCGAACAATGTTTTCGGCGAAGTCAGCGATTTGCTCGAAGCGTTCGATTACAAATATCCCGACCTTGAAGAGTTTATTTGGGAGCAGCTTTGCCTGAGACGCAGCAAATACAAAAAGAAAGGCAAAACCGGAAAGCTCGCCGAACTCGCCGCCATTGCCGACCGTGCGAGCCGCGAGCAATTAGATGTGCCGTTGTTTATTTGTCTCGGCAAATCGCCCGAAGAAATTCAGCGTGAGGCGTTCCAGGCGCACGAGCATTCAAAACTGCAGCTTGAAAAAGCACTGGAATTAACGGAAGTCGTGAGCGAGGCGGTTCAATGAGCGATTGGGAATACAGCGACGAATCTTGTCCGAAGTGCGGCGAACAATTGGCGTGGCAACGATGCGACAACTGCGAAAACGGCGTTTGGGAGGATACGGATTGCAACGGCACGGAATACGATTCGTGCGACAACTGCGACGGACGCGGACATTACGAATGGTGTCGTGAATGCGGTTGGGACAATATTTTCGGGTGTTTTCTTTCGCCCAAATATGAAAAGGAATGGCTCGAAAAACAGCAAATCAAACAAGACTTTGAGCGAGGGGAGAGTTAATTGAGATGACACAAAAAGCGGAAATTCCGACAATCGAAAAAAGCACGGTCGAATGTTACAAAATTCGCGGTTTGTCCGGCAGCGGTTGGGCTGACATAACCATTGACGCAAACGGCGAAAAAGGGCGCATTCAAATCGCATCGGATTACGGAAGCTATCAACACTTTTGGAGTTCCTGCGGGTGCGGTTTTAAGCAATTTTTAACCCAGCTAAATCTTGATTACGTTGCTGATAAGTTTCGCGCCGATGATTATTTCGACGCTAAGAAGACCGTTCGGAATTACAAAGAAACGCTTATCGAAGCGCGTAAGTTCGGCGATATGGAAAAGAGTCGGGCAAGAATTATTTTCGACGAAATAAAATCTTTGGAAGAGTTTTATTCAAAAGATAGTTTCATCGCTCAAATAAATTATGAATGCCCGCACATTCTCGCCTACTACGACAACACGCCAGAATTATGCGAAAGCGTTCACCCGCGATTTATTAGATTTTGGAATGATTGCTGGCTTCCGTTGATGGAAGTTTTCAAACAGGAAGCAAAGCGATGAAACGACTCTGGCAACGCCTGAAAATCTGGTTCGCGCCCGTCAAACCGATTGAAAACGGCACGTATTTGAAGCGGCGCGAGATATTGAGACGGTATGAAAGATAATTCATTCGCCCGATACGCGATTTATCTGCTCGTCCTTCTGGCGGCTCTTTTATTCGGGCTTTGGTTTTGGAGATAGTTTATGGCGTGTTTAGTGGAGCGCAGGGAGATTGACGTAGCAGTCCTACGAACAACGTCGGAGTCGCAATCCGGCGGCTGCCAAAACGGGAACACGAACACGCCGCCAACATTCGCCCTAGCGGCGGATAAAACCGATTAAGTCGGTTTTCATTTATTACTCGGGGCGGGTATGTGGAAGGATTCGCCTCGTTTTTTCAAGATTTATGACTAGACCGACATCGAAAAATATTAACGGCGACTGCTTGAAAATAATGCCGACAATGAAAGAAAAAAGCATTGGCTTCGTTTTGGCGGATTTACCGTATGAGCAAACCGCCGCCGATTGGGATTCGATGATTGATTTAAAAGCAATGTGGAAAGAATTAAAACGAATAGTAAAACCGAATTCGGCAATTTGCCTTTTCGCTTCGCAACCGTTCACCTCCATTTTAACCTGCAGTAATTTGGAAAACTTTAAGCACGAATATATTTGGTGGAAGAATCGCACGAGTAATTTTCTGAACGCCAAAATTCAACCGCTCAAGGCACACGAAAGCATATTAGTTTTCAGTTTCGGCAAATGTCCGTATTATCCGCAAAAATCTCAAGGTCATACGCCGGTCAATTTCGCGCGGCGCAAAGCGAACAGCTCGACAACTTACGGTTTACACAAAGAAGCCGTGAACGAAGCCGGAAACACTGATCGCTACCCGACAACGATTTTAATGTTTAATTCGGTTGATAACTGTTCGCGCGAGAGGTTTCACCAAAACCAAAAACCCGTTGATTTACTGCAATACCTAATTCGCACTTATTCCAAGCCGACCGACACGGTTTTAGACATAACGGCGGGAAGTTTTTCGACGGGCGTGGCGTGCGTGTTTGAGAAAAGAAAGTTTATCGGAATTGAAACGATTCCAACCTACTGCGGCGTTGGAAAAGAGCGAATTAAGCACGCGCAAGGTTTACCTGCTGATTTGCGACGTAAACTTTTAAACGAAAAACCGATGCCGCTATTTGCGATTGAACAGGCTGAATTATGACTTTAACCGAACGATTAAAAATCAGAAACGA
>CAXTMQ010000369.1:0-3479 GCA_964245305.1 uncultured Pyrinomonadaceae bacterium | reverse complement strand
TTTATTTCATTTCCTTGCGCGGAATTTTCGCGTCCATCATCGCGGTTTGATAAACGAACGCCGCCATAATCGTCGCCGCCTGTTTCATATCTTCGGCTTGGATGCGGTCGAAAACGTCCTGGTTCGAGTGATGCGTTCTCGAACTGTATTCGACTTCATCTTGAATAAACTGAAAGCCGGGAAGTCCGATGCGGTCATACGAAAGATGATCCGTGCCGCCCGTGTTGCTCAAAGTCAAAGTCGTCGCGCCCATATCTTTGAACGGCTCTAACCACGCTTTGAAAATCGGCGCGACCGCCGAATTGCCCTGCAAATAAACGCCGCGAATTTTGCCCGTGCCGTTGTCGAGATTATAGTAAGCGTCTAATTTTTCGTATTCGGGTTTTTTGGAAAGTGTCGCATTCGCTCCTTCCGGTATTTCGCCGAAATGCTGTTTGACATAATTTGAAGAACCGAAAAGTCCCTGTTCTTCGCCCGTCCAGAGCGCGACGCGAATCGTGCGGCGCGGTTTCAGACCGAGCGATTGAATAATTCTGGCGGCTTCCATCGCCACCGCCACGCCCGCCGCGTTGTCGGTCGCGCCCGTTCCCGAATGCCAAGAATCCATATGCCCGCCGAGCATCACGACTTCATCTTTCAATTTCGGATCAGTTCCCGGAATTTCCGCGACGGTGTTATATGCCATCGAGTCGGCATCGTTATATTCGGCTTGAATATTCACCGTCATTTTCAATTTTTCGCCCTGCTGAATCATTCTCACGAGGCGATTATAATGCTCGGTCGCCATCGTCATTTGCGGCAGCATTTTCGCTTCAGCTTCTTTTTGCTGCGGCGAAACCAGCGAGCGGCGAATCGCGGCAAAATCTTTCATATCCGCCTGGATCGCCTGCGCGACGGTCGCGCCCTGCACGAAAATCGTGCCGCCGCTTCCCGCGCGGCTGTTGTCAACGATGACCGCCGCGCCTTCCTGCAATAAAAAGTTCGCCGCTTTGATGCCTTGCAGATACGCTTGAATGCGCGCCTGCATTTGTTCGGGCGTTCCTTGCTGGCGCGGCGGCGCGGTCGCCGGATCGGGTTCGGCGGCGAGTTTCGTCAAATCTTCGTCATTCAACCGCTCTGATAAAGGTTTATCTATCGCCTTCAATTCGCGCGCTTCGGAAATCAAAACGATTTTTCCGCGCAGCTGACCTTTGTATTTTTCCAAATCGGCATCGGTTTTTGCGTCGAAGTAAACGACATCCGCCGTGATCGCGCCTTTGGTCGAAGGCGACCACGCTTTTGGGTAGGCGATAACCGGAACGTCATACGGCGCGACGACTTGCGCGTCGAAATTTTTCAAAGTCCAGCCGCGTCCGAACGGTCCCCACGCTTCGAGCTTGGCGTTCTGCATTCCCCATTTCGTCATCTGATCGCGCGTCCATTCGTTAGCGCGTTTCAGCTGCGGCGAACCGGTCAGACGCGCTCCGATGACATCGGTCAGATAAGAAAGCGTCTGCATCACCTGCGAATTTTTTCCCGTGCCTTCTTCCTTGATTTTACCGATCACGTCCGCCGGAGCTTGATAAACCGCAGGCGCGGTTGTCTGTCCGAACGCGACGGTCGGCAGTAAAAAAGCGAAAAGCAAAAAAACGCTTGTAATCTTGCGTTGTAACATTATTTGGTTCTCCTGAATTTTAATTTGATTCTTTAAAAAAGATTAATTTTATTTTACATCGATTCGATGCGAAAGGTTTCAATTCGGCGCGTTAAAAATTGAATATCTATGAAGTTTTCCAAGTAAGAGTGTAAGCGGGCGGCACGTTTTTGACGATAAGCGGACTTTTTTGCGCCTTTCCGTAGCGGCTTCGCATATGTTCGCGCAGTTTGATCGCCGACGGAAAATAATAGCCGTGCGCGTATTGAAACGTGCGGAACGTGCAGCCGCCGCGCTCCATAAATTTATCAACTTCGGAAAGAATTTTTTCGCCGACTTCATTGGGCAGGGAAACAAAAGGCAGGCAGCAGATGATGTAGCCGACTTTGCCGAGAGCGGTTTTTTGATGAATAGAAAAACTGTCGCAGGCGTTGCCGCGCACGATTTTTAAGGCGGGAAAGTTTTTCTTGAGCAGTCTGACTAAATCACGGTCGAGTTCGATGCCGAGATAAGATTCTCCGTCGGGAACGATGTCTTGCAGATATTTGGTAATCGCGCCGGTGCCGACTCCGAGTTCGAGAACGACGTTTTCATCGTCGGGACGAATTTCGTCAAGCATTCTCTGCGCGAGTTCCGGCGAGGACGGCGCAATCGCGCCGACTTTCGCCGGGTTTTTCAGGAACGCCTGAAGAAATTCGATATTTTCGTTCATCGCAAAACCTTAACCGGCGGAAACCGAACTTTCCGCATTTGAACTTTGTGTTACATCGCTGACGGCAATTTTATAATCACAACCTTCGGTTTGGCAATAACGAAACGTGCCTTCTTTCTTCGTCGTCTTTTCAAAAATGAACGCGGCGTGACATTTCGGGCAAGGTTCGGCGATTGGTTTATCCCAATAAACGACATCGCATTTCGGGTAATTAGTGCAGCCGTAAAAGGCTTTGCCGCGCTTTGATTTTTTCACCGCGATTTCGCCGGTTTTGCATTTCGGGCAAGCAATTCCGAGCGTTTCGCGCTTGATGTATTCGCATTTCGGATAATTTGAACACGAAACGAATTCGCCGAAACGACCTTGACGAATCACTAGTTTCGCGCCGTCACGCGGGCAGATTTCGTCGAGTTCGACGGGCGCGGCTTTCTGAATCGTCGCGCCGGATTTTTTATCAATCTTGCGAATATTTTTGCATTCGGGATAACCCGAACAACCGTAAAACGCGCCAAAGCGACCTTTTTTCAAATTCATATCGCGCCCGCAAAGCTCGCACGGTTCGACGGTTTCGGTTTCCGTCGAGGCTTCGCCGTTTTCCGTCGTCGTTTCGCCGGTTGCGGATTTTTTCGATGAAACTTCGCGTGTCGTTTTACATTCGGGATAATTCGAGCAAGCCAGAAACTGCCCGAAACGCCCGAATTTAATGACCATCGGCAAGCCGCAGTTTTCGCAGATTTCGTCGGTCGGAATCGAGGCTTTTTTCTTGTCCTTCAAACCTTCCTCGGCGGATTTCAAATCGGTGGAAAATTTGCCGTAGAAATTGCGGAGCGCGTCGCGCCAGTTGATTTTTCCTTCCTCTATATTATCGAGTTCCTCTTCCATCCGCGCCGTGTAAGTCGGGTTGAATAAATCGGTAAAACCGGCGACGAGAACGTCGTTGACGGTCGTTCCCAAAGCCGTCGGATGAAAACGTCCTTCGAGCCGTTCGACATATTCGCGGTCTTGAATCGTCGTCATAATCGCCGCGTAAGTCGAAGGTCGCCCGATGCCTTGTTCCTCCAGAGCCTTGACCAGAGTCGCTTCCGAATAACGCGGCGGCGGTTCGGTGAAATGCTGTTCGGGCGTGATTTTATT
>CAXTMQ010000368.1:718-3490 GCA_964245305.1 uncultured Pyrinomonadaceae bacterium | reverse complement strand
GCCATCGGTGAAATTAAAAGTAACTTCGTTCGGCGCGAACGGCGCGACGAAACCGCCATTTTTCTTCGGACGCATAAATCCGGTTTCGGCATCGAAAAGATTTTCAAAATATCGAGCGCGTTTGAGATATTTTTTATAATCTTTAATAAACCCATTAATTGTTGCGTCGTTCTCAATATTTTTACTCGTCTGCTCCGCTGAAACCTTTGAAGTTTGAATGTATATATCTGCTTTTTTCACGCTCAATAAAACCGCGATCTGTGCGATGCAGAAATCGTCGTAAGCGTATTCGAGCGTTTTGGAAACCGATTCGTTTTCGTCTTCGGCGGAAATATAGCCGCGTTTTTTATACGCTTCGAGTCCGAAATGATTTAATTCCGCCGAATGTTTCGCGGCTTCAAACGCTTTTTCGTAATCGAAGCCTTTGATGCCTTTCGCCATCGCGTCGGCGATGACGGAAACCGAATGATAGCCGATCATACAATCGGTTTCGTTGCCCGCCAGTTCCCAAACCGGCAAGCGTCCGCCTTGTTCGTATTGGCGAATAAAAGTGTTGATAAAATCAACCGTGCGCTTCTGGTCAACAATCGTATAAAGCGGATGCGCGGCGCGAAACGTATCCCACAATGAGAAAACCGTATAATTCGTATCTTTCGCCGCGTTGTGAAATTTTTTATCGAGTCCGAGATAATTTCCGTCAACGTCCTGAAAAATATTCGGCTGAATTTTCGTGTGATAAAGCGCGGTGTAAAAATTCGTCATCTGCGCGTTTGTGCCGCCGGAGACTTCGATTTGTGAAAGTTCTTTATTCCACGCGGCTTTCGCATCGCTGCGGATTTTATCAAAATTCCAATCGGGAATTTCCGTTTCGAGATTTTTTCTCGCGCCTTCGATGCTGACGGGCGAGACAGCGACTTTTAATAATACTTGTTCGCCCTCTTTAGTTTTGAATTGAAAAGAGGCTTTTATATCGGTTTTATAATTTCCTCTCTCTCGAGTTGGATTCGGCTTGCGGCTCGTGTTTGTGAAATTAGTTTTTATCTCGGAATCATCGGCAAACGATTTTGAAAATTCTGCCACGAAATAAATAACTTGATCTTTCGCCCAAGAACTCGAACGTCGAAAACCTTCGATGCGGTTTTTGCCGACGATTTTCAGTTCCGAATCCAGAACTTTATCGCGCCGTTTCAAATCTAAAATGATATTTGCCGCGTTCGATTTCGGAAAAGTATAACGATGAAATCCAACTCGCGCAGTCGCCGTCATTTCAGCGAAAATATTATCGTCGTCGAGTTTGACCGAATAATATCCGGGTTCGGCTCTTTCGTTCGCGTGAGAAAATTTTGAAGCGTAACCGTTCACCGCTTTGTCGCCGTCCTTCACTTCAAACTGCGGTTCGCCAACCGTCGGCATAAACAAAATATCGCACAAATCGGGAATGCCCGTGCCGCTCAAATGCGTGTGCGAAAAGCCGAAAATCGTCGAATCGAAATAGTGATAACCGCTCGAACCGTCCCAATTATCCGTGCGCGTGTCGGGCGAAAGCTGAATCATTCCGAACGGAACGGTCGCGCCGGGAAATGTGTGTCCGTGTCCGCCCGTGCCGATGAACGGGTTGACATAGCGCGTGTAATCTTTTGTCTGCGCTGAAAGATTCGAGAAACAAAATAAAATTATTACGAGAAATATTGCTGCAAATTTCATTTTAAGATTGACGGTCGGTTTCCAATTTAAATCGCTTGCAATAGAATAAAGCTGATAAACGAAACGAATCAATTTTCGAATTACCTTTATTTAGCAATGCAGGCACGAACCAGGCGACAGAAAGAAGTCTACGATTATATAAAACATTACGTCGAATCCTACGGCAACGAGCCTTCGTATCAGATGATCGCGCGGCATCTGCGGCTTCGTTCAAAAGCCGGAATTGCGAGACATATCAAGGCTCTCGAAGCGCAGGGTTTGATTTCCAGGCGGCGCGAGAACGGCAGTTTCTGGCTCGATTTACATCAAACCGAATCAATCGGCGAGGCGATTTGCGAGATTGAATGGCTCGATGTTCCGAAGACGGAAAACACGGACGAAGATTGGAAAAACGAATCGCTCTTTATGCCGAAATTTCTGCTCGGCGATTTGGAAACCGAACGTCTTCGCGCCTTTCGCGTTCCGAACGATTCAATGCGCGACGAACATATCTGCGAAGGCGATGTCGCTTTGATTGATAAACGCGCTCACGCCCGCGACGGCGATATTGTCGTCGCTTTGATCGGCGGCAAAAAAGCGGTTTTAAAGTATTATTTTCGCGTCAATGCAAACATCGAACTGCGTCCGGCAAACGATGCTTTTCAAACGATAAAACTTCCCGCTCATAAAATCTCGATTCTCGGAACTTTTCGCGGACTTCTGCGCCCCATTGTTTAGAAAGAAAGTTAAAACGGAAGTTTCGGCTCTTTCTTCGGAAAAATGATTCTGCAAAAAATTATTTACTTTTCAAATTTGTTTTGTTAGAATCCTCCAAAATATTCACTTAATCGGGGACTCTCACAATGGACTACCGAATTTCAAAGATTATTGAGCAACTTCAGTCGAATCTTAAATCCCATTTAACGGTCGAAGAAATGGCAATTCAATCTGATTTGTCCTGCAACCACTCCATAAAACTCTTCAAGAAAGCTACCGGCAAAACCCCGATCCAATATGTTCGAGATTATCGTTTGGAAAAAGCGCGAGTTTTTTTGGAAACCAGTAACAAGCGTGTAAAAACAATAATGT
>CAXTMQ010000368.1:0-708 GCA_964245305.1 uncultured Pyrinomonadaceae bacterium | reverse complement strand
TTCGGCATTAATGACCAAGCGCATTTCATCCACGATTTCAAAGTAAAATATGGTTTCACTCCAAGCGAATACCGCCAAAAATATTGGGATAAAATACAAATTAAGAAATCACTCGAATAATGATTTTGGCTAATGAAGAGCGATTCCGGCTGGAAAATAATTATTTTCGCTAATACATAACCATTGAATAAAAATTTTTCACCTTTACAATTACAATCGTAAATTACTTACAAGCCTAAATATACAAGGAGAATTGAATGATGAAAGTTACAAAAATAGCTTTTTTTCCGTTTGCGTTGGCGAGTTTGCTTCTCAGCGGATTTCTTATATTTACCCCGTTGGCAGATGCTTTTGGTGCTGCCGGCGCATCTTGTTCAGACGGCAGCACCATTGAATGTACTGGTGTAAGGTGCAGTTCTACTGGTACAAGTTGCAGTTGTAATGATGGTACTGATTCAAAAAAATGCCCCAAACTGGTAAGTCCGTCTGAAGAATAATTTGAAATAAGGTTAGAAAATAAATTATTGCAAGGAGATTGTATAATTATGCGAAGAAAATACTTTGGTGTTGTAAAAACCTGTCTGCTATCTATTAGCCTGCTTTGCATTTTTTCAAGTATGGTCGTTATCGTTTATGCGAACAAACCCTATGCTTGGGCGCAGTGCGGGGCTGATGGCTACACGGATGCGTGTAGTGGAGGTGTTAGAT
>CAXTMQ010000367.1:0-3537 GCA_964245305.1 uncultured Pyrinomonadaceae bacterium | reverse complement strand
ACATAAAATATTTTGACGGAACGCTCGGACGGTTTTCTTCAAAAGGAAAGAATTCCTGTCCGTTTCGTTTTTTCAGCGAAGAATTTTTTGCTTGTTGAAAATCTTTAACTGCAAATCGCTTCCGTCGGTCGAAACGGTAATTGTGCCGTTTTCGCCGGTCGTCAAAACCATCGCGCCGGAATTTTTCCATCTTTCGACGACTTCTTCGCGCGGATGTCCGAACGGCGAATTTCTGCCGACCGAAATAATCGCCAATTTCGCTTTGGTTTGATTGATAAAATTTTGCGTCGAAGAAGTTTGACTGCCGTGATGCGCGACTTTGACGACATCAGAGCGTAAAAATTCAAGCGACTGCAAGAGTTCGTTTTCCGTTTCCTTTTCGATGTCGCCGGTCATCAAAATTTTCCGCTCACCGAAATTCAGCCGCAAAACGATTGAATGATTGTTGTCGGAAATCGCGTCGGCATTTGTGTCTTTTTCAGGACTCAAAACTTCGATTTTCACATCGTCAAAACTTAAAATATCGCCGCGTGAAATCGTTGCGGATTCGATTCCGCGCTTTTGCAGAATCGAAAAGACATTAGCAAACTCCGCATTCTTTAGAGGCGTTCTGCCGAAAAACGCGCCGGAAACGCGGAAATTTTTTGCCACATCCGCGAGACCTTGAATATGATCGGCATCGGCGTGCGTCGCCAAAATATAATTAATCTGCGAATAACCTTTGTTCCATAAAAAATTTGAAACGACGCGCTCGCCGATAGATTGCGAATCCGGCTCGAAATTTTCCGTTTCTTCATCTTCGTCGTCGTTCGCTTTTTCACTTTGGCGAAAATTCGTTTTGCCGCCGCCGTCAACCAGCAAAGTTTCTCCGTTCGGAAAACGAATCAAAGCCGCGTCGCCCTGTCCGACATCGAGAAAATCTATCTGCAATCTGCCGTCGCCGCGCGGTTGGCTGAACGGGTGAAAAACGATAATTGAAACCAGAATCAGAAAAGCGAAATCGGCAATTCGCAGATTTGAAGCGGCGAAAATATTAAAACTCGGTTTTTTGTTTTTAGAAGCAACCGCGAAAGGCTTCCAAAGGTTGAGCGCGACGGTCAGAAAAATCAGCGGCGCGAAATATAAAACATAAATCCATTGCGCCGCGCCCGTATAATTCGGCACTCTGACACTTGCCCAATCGTTGTTTGTAAAAAAACCAGGCACGGCGACGAGCAGCCAATTTAAGATTTCAGTCAATTTGATTAAAGGCAGCGCGAGCGTTTCGCTCAGATGCGCGAAAGCAACCGCGAAAATCGCCGCAAAACTTTCGAGCGCGATGACAATCCCGACCCAAATATTCAGCAAAATCGTCAAAAACGAAAGACGATGAAAATATAAAATCAAAAACGGCAAAAGCCACGCCTGCGCGATGAAAGAAACGATAATCGCCTCTAAAAAATATCGCGCCGCGCTTTGCAGATTTTCGCTTTTGGAAGAATTCGGATACGGCGATTTGAAAAGATTCGCCGTCCAGATTTGTCTTTTGTTTTCGCTTTCCCAAATCGTTTTGCGCCAATACAAAGTCTCACAAAATCGTTTGAGCCGAACGGGAATTTTCGGCGGAAAAGGCGAGTCTGTCGAAGGCGACCAATCCCCGAACGAGCGCAGATTTTCAATCAACGGAAACGCCGTCAGGATAATCGCTCCGACGCTTGCGAAAGTCAGTTGAAACGAAGAGGAAAAAACGTCGAGCGGTCGCCAAACGAGCAAAATCAAAGCGCACAAACCGAAAGCATTAATTAAATTTCCTTTTCGATAAATGATTTGCGAAAAAAGCAAAATCGTAAACATAATCGTCGCGCGAACAACCGGCACGCCGCCGCCGACCGCGAGCGAATAAGTCCACAGAAAAAACGAAGCGATTACAAATTGCCATAATCTTTGGCGCGTAAAAAATCGAACGAACAGCAAAGTCAGACCGCCGATAAAAGTGATGTGCAAGCCGGAAATAACCAGAACGTGAAACGTGCCGCCCGCGCGAAACACGTCTGCTGTATCTTTGTCTAAAAAATATTCGTCGCCGAGCAAAGACGCGATTAAAACTCCGGCTGTCGGACGTTTGAAATAGCGGTAAAAATCGGCAATCAAAGTTTGTCGTAAATCGTAAATCCAGCCGAGCGGCGCGAAGATTTTTTCTTCGCCGATTTTTTCGACGAGCAGAGAGCTTTTGATGATTCCCGCCGCGTCAATTTTCTGTTGGTCTAAGATTTTTGTCTGCGAAAGAACGCCCGCGTTCAAAAAATTATCTTCGCGTTCGAGATTGCAGGCGACGCGAACGCGCGAGCCGTAGCGCAGATCAAACTGCGCGTATTCGTTTTTCGTCTGCTCGTCGCGCACGGGAGCGAAAAATTTTACGCTTCCGGTCGCTTCGATTTCCGCGCCTTTGTAAATGATTTTTTCGGCTTCGATTAAAATGAAAAATCCGTCGGCGGCAAGTTCGACGTTGCTTTGCAAAACGCCTTCGATTTCTACCGGCTCGGCTGACACGATGCGCTTTTCATCGTAAATTCGTCTGATGCGGTTCGCGCCGACTGATTGTTTTTCGATTTGCAAATGCAGCGCGCCCGCCGCAAAAAATCCGGCGAAGATGAATATTAAAACGAATTTTCGCTTGATAAAAACGATTGAGAGAAAGAAACAAACCGCGCAAATCGCGCCGTAAATTTTCAGGTCGAATTGAATAAAATCTGCCGCGATGACACCGAGCGCGAAGCAGATCGAAAGATACAAAAGCGGGTAAAGCGTGAATTTCGCCGTTGAGGATTTTCGCATATGTTTATTCGATTTTAATTAAATTTCTAATTTCCCGAAAACGCCTTTCGCCAATGCCGCGAACGAGCAGCAGATGTTCGGGTTTGCGAAACGCGCCGAATTTTTCACGATGTTCGACAATCGCCCGCGCCTTCGTTTCGCCGATACCGGGAAGTTTTCCGAGTTCGGCGACGGATGCTGTGTTGATATTTATCGCAGACGGATTTTCAATCGCTTGATTTTGAACCGGTAAAATTTGTTTTGTATTATTTTGCTCCGCGCAAGCGCATAAAAAACAGCAAACGGCGAAAGCGGAAAATCTCTTCAGGAAGCGATAAATGGTGAAATGACGTGAGTTAAAATTTTTCATTTTCAAAAAGATTTTTTCTTAACTTCGTGATGCTACTAAAGCGTGCAGAATGCTAAAAGTTTTGAAAAAACAATTATTTAGATTGTGGAAAAACTCTGATTCCGCGACTTTTCCACAGGCGATTGTGGAAAACATTTCGCGGAAATATTTACATCAAAAATCAAGCATACGTCGAGAAAAATCTGTTGTGGTTTAGAAAATTAAATCGTCAAAATTTTTGAGATTTTTTTGAAAAAAATTCAATCGCTTTTGATTTACAATTCTCTGCCTTCTTCGGCTTCCTGTAAATCGTCGAAGGCTTTTTGCAAAATCGGGCGACCGCGTTTGCTGCCGTCCATTTCGCCGATGTAGCCTTCGCGCACCATCGCATCGAG
>CAXTMQ010000366.1:531-3540 GCA_964245305.1 uncultured Pyrinomonadaceae bacterium | reverse complement strand
CTTCGCGCCCGCCGCCGCATTCGTAAAACTCATCGGTCGGCTTCTCGATGCGGCAACGACGGCAGGTTTTGGTGTTCATACTTCGTTTCTTTTAAGTTTTTTTATAACGTCTGCCGACAACTGCTTTTCTTTACAAATAAGAAGTCCTATCGCCGATGTTTCGCCAAACGCGATATGTCCAATATCATCCGGCTGAGCGAAAATGTCCGCCGCAAAAACAAAACCGACTTTCTGCGAATTTTGTTTTTTAGAAGCTGAAATAGTTCCGCAGAGGTCTGTTGACAAGACGACAACATCATCGTCGTCAATTTGGTTTTCGATAAGTTCTAAAAACTTCTTTTTTGTTCCAATTAATCTCATTAATCTTTCCTCGGTTAAAGGCGCGA
The DNA here is from genome assembly GCA_964245305.1 of uncultured Pyrinomonadaceae bacterium. Classification (GTDB taxonomy): domain Bacteria; phylum Acidobacteriota; class Blastocatellia; order Pyrinomonadales; family Pyrinomonadaceae. Next base: position 3,154 of record CAXTMQ010000366.1, on the reverse strand, counting down.
AGCCGAATACTCTTCGCGCCCCGTAAAAAAGTTCTTAACAAAGCCTTCGTTTAACCAGCCTCGATGCGGCTGCGGCGAAAAGGCAAAACGCCGGTGCGTGCGAAAAACATCTACAATTCACTTCCGGCGGGCATCGCCATTTGCAGGTCAATGCGAAAGCGAAAAACTTTCGCGCCGTCTCGCGCCCGTCCGAAGCCGAGTTTTTGAAACTCGAATAAACGCGCGGGGCGGATCGCGCTTATCGGAATTTCAAACATTCTCGAATGACATTCGCCGGTCATACAATTTTCCCCGCGTAGCGAAACGCGATTCTTGCCGCATCCCGGCAATGCTGATTCGTCTTTATTTGCGTCTGCATTTCCTTTTCAAACTGTTCCTGCGTCCATTTGGTTTGTCGAATCGGCGGAACTTCCGAAACGGCGTAACCTTTTCGCCGTAAATCTTCGGCGAGCAGTTGCGCTTCGCGGCGATTGCCGCCGATGTTGACCGCCTGCTTGTCTCTGACCGCGCCCGATTGATGGTCATTGCGCGAATAGATGAACGTCGGCGGAATCTCGACGTAGACGTGCATCTCGTCTTGAAAGAACGCGCTTAAAAGTAAAGCGACACCGAAAAAATCCGTTGTGTGAACGCTTATCAATTTTTTCGCCGCGCGGTCGTAAAAACTCAATCCGGTATTCTCGCCGCAATCTATGCCGACGCTGTATCTCGGTAATTTGATTGATTCGCTCATACTCTTTTGAAATCAATCACCCAAACAAAATTGTTTTTATCCCAACCGAAGCCGCGTTTGGCGTTAATTGAATCCCACAACGAAGCGAACAAATACTGCGGCTCGTGCGGCGCGGAACAAAATAAACTAAGCTCTCCGCAAACGCGGCAATAAACGCCTTCCGCTTTGGCATCCGCTTCGGAAATATCCTGCAATCTTTCAACGCGAATGTTCATTATTTCGAGCGTGATGCGCGAAGCGAATCGCGGCATATGGATTGACGGATTCCAACCGTCCGCTAAACTTTCATCGTAATAAGGCGCGTCTTCGGGAATATATTTATTGTCAACGTCGAAGCATCGAACTTCGTTGTCGGCGCGATAAACGATTGCGTCCGGGTCGCCGCCGTAGCCCGGAACTGTGCTGAAAGCCTCTCTCACCCAAAGCGTGTCGCCGATTTTTCCGAACGGGCAACGAATTTTGAAACCGTGTCCGAGTGTCGTATCAACTGCGATGAATCCGTATTCGGCTAAATAATCATCGTTAAAAACATCTACAAGGTCGCCGAAAGATTTCGGACATTTGACGACGCGCCGCGTCTGCGTTTTCTCGCCCGCCAAAATCTTTTTGACCATTTCCGTTGAAAATAAAATCGGTTTTTCGCTCATACAGTCTCAAATCTTTTATCCCAATCGCCGAGCCATTGCTGGTTCATTCTTTCGGCGCGGCTTCGGCGAGCGTTGAATTTGTGATGGTCAACGTCCATTCGTAAATGACAGCGATTGCACATCGCCTTTAAATTTTCATCGCGGTTATCGCCCGGCGTATGGTTCAAGTGCGCGACGGTCAGCATAACTTTTCCTTTGGCGTAAATCGCCGGTTCGCCATTGCGCTCAACACATCGCAAACCTGTGTGCAAGCCGCATTCGCCCGTGCATTCGCATCGCCCTTCGGCGCGTTCAAATCTGATGCGGCGGCTGATTAGCTTCCAACCCGAACCGTAAAGTTTGTAGTCTACCGGCATTACTCAATCTCCATAAACTTCACCGACCGCGTATTAGCCGGACTTTGGTTCAAAAACGCTTCCAAAGTTCGTTCGCTTCCAGCGTCCGCGCCGATAAATCCAATTGCAGGTCAATGGCTTCGCGTTCCATCAGCAAAGAATCAATCCGTCGCTCGGTTAAGCGAATGTCGTTTCTGATTTTTAATCGTTCCGCTAAAGTCATAATTCAGCCTGTTCAATCGCCTTGAAAATCTCGAAGGCTATTTGCGGCACAATCGAATTGCCAGCCGCTTTCAGCGCGTTTACTCGCCATCCTTTAGGTCGCACCAGTCCGGCGGATAGCCCATCATCCACAGCGCAAAACTCGGCTGCAATTTCAATCCACTCGTCCTGCCACGCTCCACTGCATCGCACAGGCGGTTCGTCTCGAATTTCCGTCCTTTGATTTCCGTTCGTGCTGACGAGCCTTTGTAATCGCAGGCTGTCGGGGTCGGAAGCATCGCAATCGTATGCGATAACCCTAGATTTGAACTCGTGCCGTCTGCGTTCCTGCGGCGCACTGTTCCCGTCGAAGTTATGAATTTCTCGCCTTTGCCTTCGCTCGCCATCTCCATTGCCGAAGGTGTCGGAAGAAATCGATTTATCGCCGTCGCTAAACCGTCCGCCGATGTTTCGCTCGCGCCCTTGCGGTTGTAATTGCCCGCAACTGTCGGAGTCGGCAATAAAATCGCCTGTGCCAGATTCGGATTGCCGCGCATATATTTCTTCGGACTGCCTTCGCGGTCGTTGCCCATCGGAGTCGGAAGCAAAGCCGTTTGAACTTTCGCCATTATTTTTCGGTCGTGATTGCCGTTCATCCGGTTGTGCGATTTTTCGGTGTAACCGCTGAAGGGCGTGTGCAACAAACC
>CAXTMQ010000366.1:0-521 GCA_964245305.1 uncultured Pyrinomonadaceae bacterium | reverse complement strand
GGTTTCGTCGGTGCGGAGCGTTGACGGCGCAAGCAGGAATAATAAACGGTTGAATCTCGTAACCTTCGCCTTCCACTTGTGAGCATATTTCCTCGAACAGTTCTCCATCTGACTGACTAACGAGACGGCGAACATTCTCAAGCACAATCCATTTCGGTCTGACTTCCGCCACAACTCGAACGATTTCGGGAAAGAGATATCTTTCATCGGACTTACCTTTGCCTTTCCCGGCGATTGAGTGCGGCTGACAGGGAAATCCGGCGGTGATAATGTCGCATCGTCCCCGAAAAGGCTCGCCTGAAAATGTCGTGATGTCGTCATAAATTAAAATGTCCTGACCGAAATTCTTGCGTAGAACTTTCCGGCAGAATTCGTCTTTCTCGACGAACGCTAAAGTTTCCCAACCGAGCCAATGCGCCGCCAAGCTAAAGCCTCCGATTCCCGCGAACAAATCGAGCAATTTCATAATCTTGAAAAAACGAGGCGAATCCTTCCACATACCCGCCCCGAGTAATAAATGA
>CAXTMQ010000365.1:0-3586 GCA_964245305.1 uncultured Pyrinomonadaceae bacterium | reverse complement strand
GGTGAGGACAGTAATCACGAATTGGCAGGCGCGGCACACTTCCACGTTGCTTCGCCTGCTCTCTCATTTTAAAACGAAAAATTTTACCGAATCGAAAAGGCTGACGAATTAAAACGAAATGTTTTGGTCGTCAGCCTTTTCGATTCGGTTTATAATTTTTCGGAAAATCTTTTCCGTTTGATTCGAGGTGAAAAAATGTCTGTCAAAAAAGTAAAAGTCGAACTGCAGAACAACCCGCACTCTTATGACGTGAAAATCGGACACGATTTTTTGGCGAGAAGCGGCGATTGGGCGCGAAATTGCTTGTCGGCAAAAACGAAAAAAATCGCCATCGTTTCAAACGCCAGAGTTTTCAGTCTTTACGGCGCGACGGTTCAAAACAGCTTTGATGAAAACGGATTTAAAACAAATGTTTTTTTGATGAAAGACGGCGAGCGTTATAAAAATCTGCGAACGCTCGAATCAATTTTGAGGTTTCTCGGCGATCAAAAATTTTCGCGCGTTGATGCGGTCGTCGCGCTCGGCGGCGGCGTGGTCGGCGATTTGGCGGGTTTCGCTTCGGCGATTTTTTTGCGCGGCATTCCGTTTTTGCAGATTCCGACGACTTTTTTAGCAATGATTGATTCTTCCGTCGGCGGAAAAACCGGCGTAAATTCCAGTTTCGGCAAAAATTTAATCGGCGCGTTTCACCAACCGAACGGGGTTTTGATTGATGTGGAAACTTTAAAAACTTTGCCGCGCAGGGAACTAACCGCCGGTCTGTGCGAAGCCGTCAAGCAATCGGCGATTTCCGGCGACGCGCTTTTTAATCAAACCGGCGAATTTCTGAAAAATTATTCACCGAATAAATTCAAAACGCTTTTTTCTCAAACTGATTTCTTTAATGCGCTCGAAGATTTTATTCAAGCGCAGGTCGCCTTCAAAGCTGAAATCGTTTTGCAGGACGAGCGCGAAGATACGAACCGGCGCGACGCTAAATCGCGCAAAATCTTAAACTTCGGGCATACGCTCGCCCACGCGCTCGAAAAAATTACCGGTTATAAATATTTCAAACACGGTGAAGCAGTCGGCTATGGAGTTTTGTTCGCCGCCGCTTTGTCGAAAAAACTTGATATTTTTGATGAAAATGAATTAAAATCGTTGAACGATGTTTTGCATCGCGTCGGGCGTTTGCCGGACGCGCGAAATATCAACCTCGAAAAAGTGTCCGAAGCCTTTGCTTTCGACAAAAAAAATATCGGTGATTCGCTCGAATGGATTCTTCTGGAAAAAATCGGGCAGCCGAAAATAGTCAAAAACAAAGATATTCCACCCAAAATAATCGCGCGGACGCTCGCAGAAATTCTGCATCAACCAGATTAATATCAGATTACTTTCGTCTTAGGAGGTTTTCATCAAAAATGAATAAAGCATTAAACAAAAACAAATCCGAGCAAGGCAGTGCGGGCATTAAACTCACCGCTGTCCTGGTCGGTCTGTTTCTACTCGGTTACGCCGGTTTTAATTACGTTCCGATTGCTTACGAAGGACAGAGTTTCAAACAGGAAATGCAAACCGCTGTTGTACAGGGAATGGCTCCGATTGGCGGAATGACAATGACCGACACGGTAAAAACAAAATTGCAGAAAGCAATTTCCTCGAATAACATTCCATCCAATGCAATCGTGCAGGTTACGCAAACCGGCAACAGCGTTCAGGCGCACGTCGCTTATACAAAGCCGGTTCAGCTTTTGCCTTTCGGAATATATAAATACAACTACAATTTCGATTATACCGCTACGCCGACCGGATTTTTAATGAAGCAATAATTAAACAGCGACCGCTAATTTACGCGGCGTTCGCAGGCTTTGTAATTGCACCAAACCGCTCGGCGCATCTGCCAGCCAAGTCGTCGGACAAACGCCGCAAGTCGTGCATTTTTCAACTGCCGGACACGGTTTTGAAGAAAGCGAGGCTTGCGATTTTTCGTGTTCGGTTTTCAAAAATTCAAACGATAAGCCCGAATCAACGATTGACCAAGGCAAAAATTCTTCATACGAACGGGTTCGTGAAGTGTGAAACGCGGCATTAATTCCCGTTGCTCGGAGCGCGTCGTTTAGATTTCCTTTCATCCGCGCCGCCGCTTCGATGACTCGTCCGACAGTTCTATCGCCTGACGAAAACAGAGCCTGTTCGTGCGCGATCCGCGCCGACATCGCGCGGACTTCGACGTTCGGAATCCGCGCCAGATTTTTAGAAACCCATTTCAGACGATTCTTCAATTCCTTTTCATCGCACACCGCGTCCCATTGAAACGGCGTGTTCGGTTTCGGCACTAAACCGTTGAGCGACGGAATGATTTTTCCGGCGCGTCCGAAACGCTTTCCGGCGACGAGCATTCGATCTTTAATGCGTTCGACCAGCACGATCATTTCTTCCAAATCTTCCTGCGTTTCGGTCGGCAAACCGACCATCAAGTAAAGTTTGACGGTCAGCATTCCGCGGTCGAAAACCGCGCCGCAGATGTTCACGATTTCGTCGTTCGTCAGATTTTTATTGATGACGCGGCGCAATCTGTCCGATCCGGTTTCGGGCGCGACGGCAATTTGCTGGTCGTTCGATTCGACGAGCGCGTCTAATAATTCTTCGGAAATTTGATCGAGGCGCAAAGATGAAACCGTGATTTTGTATTCCATCTTTCGCAGTTCGCTCAAAATCGTGGAAATTTCCGGGTGATCGCAAACCGCCGTTGAAACGAGTCCGATTTTGTTGGTTTTCTCACGCCATTGCGCCGCTTTCGCTAAAATATCTCTGGCAGGAACGACGCGCGGCGGATAATAATTGTATCCCGCCCAACAGAAGCGACAGCCCTGCGAACAGCCGCGTGAAATTTCGATTAAAAGCCGGTCGCCCATTTCCGCTCCGGGCGACCAAACGGCGGTCGAAGGCGCGAAAACGTCCTGATTCATCAAAAAATCAATCACCTCGACTTCATTGCGCTTCATTGCGCGGCGCAGAGTTCCTTCCTTCGGATTGGCGGCGGCGAGCGCGCGTCCGACTCGTTTCGGAACGCCCGTTTCCTTCGGAACGTAATCGAAAACCGTGCCGTCCGCGTTGTAAATCACGTCATACAGCGACGGAATATAAAATCCGCGACCGATTCTGGCTAAACTCAAAAGAATTTCGTCCTTCGTTTCGTTCTCAAAAATCGCGTCAACCAACTGAAACGCTAAAATTTCGCCTTCGCCGACGGCGATGATGTCCGTAAAATCGGCAATCGGTTCGGGATTCAGGAACGAAGCCGCGCCGCCCATCACAACGAGCGGGTGAAAATGATTTCTGTCCTTCGACCAAACGGGAATCTGCGACATTTGCAGCATTCGCGCCATATTTAAATAATCGGTTTCAAACGAAATCGAAAACGCGACGACATCGAAATTCTTAATCGGCGTTTGGGTTTCTAAAGAAAGCAGCGAGGTTCGTGATTTTTCGTATTCGCGCATTTCTTCGGCATCCGGCAGAAAAACGCGCTCGCAGGAAACTTCGGGAATCTTGTTGAAAAGCTCATACATCGTATGAAGTCCGAGATTCGCCATCCCGACGGCGT
>CAXTMQ010000364.1:0-3592 GCA_964245305.1 uncultured Pyrinomonadaceae bacterium | reverse complement strand
CTGATGACGACGCGAAAAAAGAACAACTTCAACGGGCGCGGGATTCTTTCGCCGCGCTGGAAGCGCAGCAAAAAATTTTAGACAGCTCAAGAATCGCTCAAATCAAAGATGACGCGGAACATCGCAAAACTTCTTACGAGAAAGCCGAAACGGATATTTTGCAGATTCAGAGCGATGCGATTGAACGGCGCAAAGCTGAATATGTCAAAGAATATAATTTAGCCGCCGGAAATGCAGCCGAACAACTAAAAATCAAGAACTCGTTGAAAGAATTGGAAGCCGAAAAAACGGCTTTTACAAATGAAGGCGTTCGGCGGCGAGCCGAAGCGCGGCAAAAAGAAAGCGACCTCGAAATTATTAGACTGCAAAGAATTCAGCAGAAAAGGGAAGCCGACGACAATGTTACTTTTGCAAGGCAAGATAAAAACGAACAGCAAGAAATTTTCACCGCGCAAAATAAATACAACAAACTCGAAACCACATTTGAAGAATATCAGAAATCGCTTCAAGAAATCGCCAAGCGATATTTTTTAGCGAGACAAAATGTAACTGCAACTTTCGGCGTAGATTCAACCGACGAAAAGCATATATTGATAGCGGGCGAACTATTCAACCGAATCGAGAATTTAAAGCAACAAAAACAATATGCGACTGCCGCGCAAAAAGAAGAATTAGACCAGCAAATTTCTTTGCTTGAAAAAGATATTGATGCTGAATGGTTTCGGCAACAAAAGGCACGCGCCGAATTCGACCATACACAAACCGAAGATTCAATCACTCTAATCAAACAAAGGGAATTAGCCACGCTCGAAACAATTCAAGCCATTAAAAAGGCTGAAAAAGAATTGACGGATTTCCGGCAAGAGCAGCAAAGAAAAATTTTAGTCAATGATGTTGAACGTCCGATTGACCAACAGGATAACAGCGCATTTCAGAAACTTTTCGGTCAAGAGAAACTCGCCGCATTACAAAAATTACGCGATTTCGACATTGCCGAAAACGCTCGCCAAAGCGATGAGCGTCAAATTCAAATGCAAGCGGACGTTGAAGCCGCATTTGCGAGAATTGATTTAGAAAAAAACTCAACCGAACAAAAAGAGCGCGAAAAAGCCGAGATAATCAAAAATTATCAAGCGCAGGCGTTAGAGTCCGAAGACGAGTTTCAACAGCAGAAAAAAGCGATAGAAGATAGATACATTCAAGAGAGACAACAATCCGTTTCCGACAATTACGGCGGCGGTTTATTTGGCAGTTTGGTTGGCGATATTTCGGTGATGACGGATTCGACCATTGCGAGCGCGGATAAGATGAATTTTGCGTTAGCAAGTATCGGTCAATCTTTCACGTCGCTTCAACAAGTTGCAGGCGGCGCGATTAACGGAATGCTTTCGGGCATCGGCGGAATGGTGCAATCTTTCGTCTTGCTAGGAAACGCAGGCGGCGCGAATCTTCGCAAGATGACCGCACAGGTTTTGTCAAATATCGCCGCACAAGCCGCCGTGTTAGCGATTTTCGAGTTAGCAAAAGGATTCGCCGCGTTGTTCTTCGCGCCGGAAGAGGCGGCAGCCCATTTCGCTTCTGCAATTTTGTTCGGCGAGGTTGCCGCTACAACTGCCATTTTAGGGCGATTGGTTGCCGGAAAATCTTTTTCTAAACAAGCGACGGCGCAAAGCACAAGCGGCATTTCCGGCGGAAGTTCCGGCGGTCAAAGTTCGAGCAGTTCAAGCGGCGATTCGCATAACGGCGGCGCGTATTATTCGAGCTACGGCGAAACAACCAATGTGCGTGAGGAAGATCGATTAAGAACGATAAACAGCCAAAGCGAACCGCCGACGCAAATCATTCAGCACAATATCAATATGACCGATATACACGGCAGGCGTTCGGAGTTTGTCATTAGAGAAGTCGTTAATGACATAAGGTATCGCGGAAGATTGCACGAGCTTTTGAAAACAATGATTGAGGCATAAAAATTATGAATTTATTTCAGATAATTTTCCCTTCTTTTCTGTTCGGCGTGATAGTCGGCGGTTTAATTCAGTTTTATGTTGACAGCTCATACATCAAGACGCTTATTAAAACGATTAAGGAAAAAGACCAAAAATTATGAAAAATAACAAACAAAAACCGAAAACAATTTTAGGTAAAAAATTCGACGCGGCGGCTTATCGAAACCGTGCCGCCGGAGAATTCAAAACCTACGAAGTGGAGTTGCCGTCCGGCTTCGTTTTCAAACTTCGCCGCCCGAAATTGAAAACTTGCGTCGCGGGCGGACAAATGCCGGACAGCCTTTTGCAAAAAATGTTTGAAGCGGAACAAAAGAGAATGCCGCTAAATTCCGACAATAGCTTGTCAGGCGACGAAATGCTTGAATACATTAAATTTCAAGCAAGTTTAGTGCAAGAAGCGTGCATTGTTCCGCGAATCGTTGACGAACCGAATTCGCCCGATGAAATTATTTTCGGCGACATTGACGACGAGGATTATACGTTTTTAGTCGCTTGGTGTATGGCGGGGAGCGTGGAAGGCGAAAACTTCGAGAAATTTCGTCAGCAATCCTGATCTTTTGTTGGAGTGGGCGTTGATCGCCAGAGACGGCGGCAAGAATCTTTCGGAACGGCTGAAAGTTGAAGATGAACTGATTGCCGCCGATTTAGACCGTTGCGCCCGTTATCAGTTGGCGAAATTCGATTTGCGCGAGAAAAAGGCGTGGGCGCAGATTGACAGCATCGGAGTCGGGGCGGGATTTGCCGGAGAGCCGCTTAAATTTAACGACGATGAAGAAACCCAACACAAACAAACGCCGGAGTATTGGTAAAAATTAAAGGAGAAGTTATGATTGATTTTCAGAAAGTAGAAGACAAAATAAAACAGATAAAATTTGCGCCCGAAGATTTACTTCTTATCGGTTTGATGATGAGAAATTTCAAAACGCCCGCGAGTGAATTCTTAAAAATCACCGACGAAACAGTTGCGTATGCTTACGATATGGCTTGCACCCGCGAACTCGTCGAATACGATAAAAGGGAAGCCGAAAAACAAGCCAAACTCTACGCTCAAATAATCGCCGATTACACGAAAACCGTTCTCCAAAGCCAAGCCTTCAAAGACGCGGTTATCTCGGCTGTGCTGGCGAACATTCGAGAGCGCGGCGAAATGCACGAAACGATTCGGCGAATAGTTGATAGTGAAATCGTGCATTAAAATTTTGCGAATTTTGAGAAAGATTTTACTTGTATTTATCTCAAATTATGTTATTCTTTTTTCATTGAAAACCGATTAGATAATTAGTTTTCATTTGAAAAGTTTATAAAGGGTCTGCACTTTCTAATTGTAGAAACTCGACACCCGCTAAAGTGAATTTCGATTCATTTTAGCGGGTGTTTTTGCGTTATGGCTATAACGGACGAAATTAGGGAATCTGTTTCAGAAGCCTTTCAGGAATTAAGGGAAATATTTTTTCCAAACTCGGTTGCCTTTTTATTAAAGCCGAGCGATGAAACAAATGATTTCATTGAAATTCTCGAACTTGAGAAATGGTTCTTTGAAGACCCGACGCATTATCGAAATGAGTTTTTGTTTCAGCTCGCCG
>CAXTMQ010000363.1:0-3626 GCA_964245305.1 uncultured Pyrinomonadaceae bacterium | reverse complement strand
TAAAAAAATCGCTCGGCGCGAACGCGGTTAAAATCACGAAAATCGAACGCGGCAGAAACGAATCCGCAAACCGAAATCTAAAATCCAAAATCGCCGGAGGTGAAGATTGAGCGTTTTGCAGGCAAATTGTCCTTCGTGCGCCGCGCCGATTGAGTTTAAGAACGGCTCGACGATTGTCTTGGTCTGCCCGTTTTGCCGTTCGGCAATTGCCAGAACCGATAAACGATTGGAAGATTTGGGCAAAATCGCCGACATCGCCGAATCCGAATCGCCTCTGAAAATCGGCTTGAAAGGCGCGTTCAATGGAAACCGATTTGAATTAACCGGACGCGCTCAGTTAAAACACGAACTCGGCGGATTTTGGGACGAATGGTATGCGACGTTTTCAAACGGCTGGGTCGGCTGGCTCGCCGAAGCGCAGGGGAAATTTTACCTGACGTTTTATCAGCCGTTGAAAAAAGAAGTTCGGCTGCCGTCGTTTGAAGCGATTCAGCCCGGGCAGATGATTTCGGAAATTCCGAATAAAACGCCGTTCGTCGTGCAGGAAAAGGGGACGGCGACCGCAGTTGCCGCGAGCGGCGAAATTCCATACAAATTAACGCCGAACGAGCGCAGCGATTACGCCGATTTGGCGGGCAAAAACGGCGCGTTCGCCACGATTGATTACAGCGCGAATCCGCCTTGGGCATTTGTCGGGCAAGAAGTTTCGCTCGCCGACTTGGGTTTGAGCGACGCGAAATCTTCTGAAAGAAAAGCGCGCCGCGTCGCCGTCGGCAAAATGAGTTGTCCGAACTGCGGCGGAAGTTTGGAATTAAACGCGCCCGACAAAACCGAGCGCGTCACCTGTCCGTTTTGCAATTCACTCCTCGATGTCAATCAGGGAAACTTAAAATTTTTACACGCGCTCGATAAAATCGAGAATCCGTTCGTTCTGCCAGTCGGCGCAGAAGGAATTTTCGCGAACGACGTGAAGATGAAAATCATCGGCGCGGTCGTCCGCAGCGTCACGATTGAAGGAACGCAATATTTCTGGCACGAATATCTGCTTTATAATGCGAACGTCGGTTTTCGATGGCTCGTTCATTCGGACAATCATTGGAATTTCGTCGAGCCGGTCAACGCGGCGGAAGTCGCAATCGTCGGCAACACGGCGAATTACAACGGCAGAACTTTTAAGATTTTTCAGGACGCGACGGCTCGCGTCGAATATGTGCAGGGCGAATTTTACTGGCGCGTCGAAACGGGCGAACAAGTTCGCGCCGTTGATTTCGTCGCGCCGCCGTTGATGCTTTCGCAGGAAGTTTCACCGAACGAAATCAACTGGTCGGCGGGAACGTATCAAACAAACGCCGACATCGAAAAAGCGTTCGGCGTTTCAAATCTGCCGAAGCCCTGGTCGGTCGCGCCGAATCAGCCGTTCACCGGCGGATTTTATATCAAAGCCGGATTTGCGATGCTGGCGATGCTTTGCGCGACGGCGATTTTGATGATTCCGCTCGGCGGTTTCGGCTCAACGCCTTTGAGTCAGCAGATCGTTTTACAGCCGACGGCGAACGCGCAAACCGCGCAAACCGTTTTCAGCCAGCCGTTTGAATTGAAAGGTAATCGCAATGTCAGAATTTCGGCGAACGCTCCGGTCAGCAATTCTTGGGCGGATTTGGACGTTGATTTGGTGAACGAACAGAACGAGGAAATCGAATCGGTCAACGTGCCGATTGAATATTATTCGGGCGTGGAAGACGGCGAAAGCTGGTCGGAAGGCGGGCAGACGCAGGACGCGACCGTTTCATCGCTGCCGGCGGGAAAATACGTTCTGCGCGTTGAAGGAACGTGGCAGGATTTCGCGCAGCCTTTGCCCGTCAATGTCAAAGTCGAGCAAAACGTCACGCGCGGCGTGAATTTTTGTTTCGCCTTTTTCGCGCTGGGAATTCTGCCGGTTCTCGCGCTGTTTCGCAAATTCGCTTTTGAATCGAAACGCTGGAGCGATAGTATGTTCGGTAGTTCCGGCTCAAGCGATTCGGGCAGTTCGGACGACGATGAATAAGTAAACGATTTTAAAGCTGTGAATTTGCAAATGCTGTTTTTTGCAATTTGAAACTTGGAATTTATGTTCAGAACTCTTTTCGTCATTTTCGGTTGCGCGGTAATTTTTTTATATGCGACGGCTTCGTGGTTTGGTTGGGAATTTGCCAATTCGGGAAGCAATTCGAGACTTGGAATACCGTTTATTTACACGGGTTTTCGCGGAGGAAAATAAATGATTTGTAACTTAGCTTTGATCGTCAAACTCGACGAGCTTCTGCCGGTATTGGCAACGACCGTGATTTTTGTCGGCATCGGTTTGCTGGTTTTCGCGGCGGCGTTTTTCATCATCGTGCGCGTCGTGCCGTTTTCGGTGAAAAAGGAAATCGAGGAAGACCAAAATACTTCGCTCGCCATTTTAATCGGCTCGATGATTATCGGGATGGCAATCATCATCGCGGCGGCGATCAGCGGAAACTGAAGTCAAGGGCTGAGAGATGAGGGACGAGGAATGAATAAAAATCCGTATCCCTCGTCCCTCGTCCCTCATTCCTCTAAAATGAATCGCACTCCGCTTTTATTATTAAACGTCTTCATCATCGCCACCTGCGGTTTGATTTACGAACTCGTCGCTGGAACGCTTTCTTCTTATGTCTTGGGCGATTCGGTTACGCAGTTTTCCCTGATCATCGGTATTTATCTTTTTGCGATGGGCGTTGGCTCGTGGCTTTCGCGTTTTATCAATCGAAATCTGCCCGAAAAATTCGTCGAAATCGAACTCGCCGTCGCCGTTCTCGGAGGATTTTCCGCGCCGCTTTTATTTTTCAGTTTCGCCCATCTTTCGTATTTCGGCATCGTGCTTTACGGCTTGGTTTTTTTCATCGGAACGCTTGTCGGCTTGGAAATTCCTTTGCTGCTGCGAATCTTAAAAGACGAACTCGATTTTAAAGATTTAATTTCGCGCGTTCTCTCGCTCGACTACATCGGCGCGCTCGCCGCGTCTTTGCTTTTTCCGCTTTTTCTCGTGCCGAAGCTCGGTTTAAATCGCACTTCCCTTTTGTTCGGAATGCTCAACGCGACGGTCGGCATTTGGGCGACGTGGCTGCTCGAACCTTTGATAAAACGCAGCGTGAATCTTTTGCGCGTGCAGGGCTTTATCATCATCGTTTTGCTTTTAATCGCCTTTATCAAAGCCGATTATTTAACGTCGCTCGCCGAAGACGCGCTGTTTACCGACAACATAATTTACGCGAAAAGCTCCGCGTATCAGCGCATCGTCGTGACGAAAGGCAAAACCGGCTACGCGCTTTTTCTGAACGGCAATTTGCAGTTCAATTCGTTCGACGAATATCGCTATCACGAAGCACTCGTTCATCCGCCGTTTGCCGCATTCAGCGCGAATCCGAAAAGAATTTTGGTTTTGGGCGGCGGCGACGGTCTCGCGCTGCGCGAAATCCTAAAATATCCATCCGTCGAATTTGTCCAACTCGTTGACCTCGACCCGGAAATGACGAGCGTTTCCAGACACGTTCCGGCTTTGGGCGAATTGAACCGGCATTCGTTTGACAACCCGAAAGTTCACGTTACCAATGCCGACGCTTTCG
>CAXTMQ010000362.1:0-3639 GCA_964245305.1 uncultured Pyrinomonadaceae bacterium | reverse complement strand
CACTTGTTTGGCTAAAAGTATCGCCTGATTATGACAATCTGCGCTCTGATCCGCGCTTTGCCGATTTGATGCGGCGTGTCGGCATTCCTCAATAAAAATCAGGAAAATTGATAATCCGGTAATTGTCTTCATCAAAGTTTATGTAAATCAATACTAAAAACGGCGCGTCGTCGGGGCGCGGACGGTTCGTCCGCCAACCGCAGCGACAGCGACGTTGTTCGATTACCGTCGCGCGACTTGATTAGCAACGAATTGTCTCGCGCCCTCGCGCCCGATGCGGGCGAACTGTCCGCGCTCCGATTTTCTAATTTGCAAAAAATTATGACGCGGCGCGTTCATAGTTTGGAAAAAAGACGACTTGCAAGCAAAATAATAATTGATGAAGGAATGCCCTAAATGTGAATTGTGTTACCCGGATGAAGTAAATTTCTGTCCGCAGGATCAAACGGCGACCAGGACGAATTTGCCCGGAACGCAGCTTCTCGCAGATCGTTACTGGATTGAAAAGCGGCTCGGTCGCGGGGCGATGGGGCAGGTTTATCTGGCGACGGATAAAAATCTCGGCACCAGGCGCGTCGCGGTCAAAACGGTGCGACAGGATATTTTGAACAGCGACGATTTGCAGGAAGGCGAAGCGATTGCCAGATTCGAGCGTGAAGCGATGTCGGCAGCTTCGATTTCGCATCCGCACATCGTTGACGTAACCGATTTCGGCGAGTCGAAAGAAGGCGTTTTTTATCTCGTGATGGAATTTGTCGAAGGCGAAACTCTGCATCGTCTTTTACGCCGCGAGGGAACTTTGCCGGTCAAACGCGCCGTCAAATTGCTGCGCCAAATCGCCGACGGCGTGGAAGCCGCGCACGATGCGAATATTCTGCACCGCGATTTGAAGCCAGCCAATATTTTTATAATGACGAAAGGAAAATCGCGCGACGGCTTTATCAAAGTCGGCGATTTCGGCTTGGCGAAAATCGTTAATCAAACCGTCACCGATACGAAATCGAATACCACGCCTTCGTCGCGCGGCATTATCGGAACGCCGGAATTTATGGCTCCCGAACAGATGCAGCCGGAACTCGGCGTGGACGTTCGCGCCGATATTTACGCGCTCGGCACGATTGCTTATCTGATGCTCGGCGGCAGAACGCCTTTTACGGGCGATTTGATGCAGCTCGTAATGCAGAAAATTATGCACACGCCGCCGCCGCTCTCCACTCTGCGGTCGGATATTCCGAAGGAAGTCGAGCGAGTGATAATGCGTTCTTTGGAAATCGAATCGAAAAATCGCCCGGGAAGCGTCGCCGAATGGATTGATGAACTCGAAGCCGCCGCCGAAAATGTCGAGGACAGAAAAACCGTAGGAACTTCGAGATTGGTTATTCTCGCGCCCGTCAACGCCGAAGTTTATGTTGACGACGAGCGCAAGGGAAGCGTCGGCAGTTCGGGCAAACTCGTTTTAAGCACGATTCCCGCCGGACAGCACGTTTTGCGCGTTTCCAAAACCGGCGAGCGCGACGACGAGCGCGTGATTGAAATCCGCGAAAGCGAAGGCGAACAAGTTATTCAGGCACAACTGAAACCGACGCGCGGCGCGAACGCCAGCCAGCCGTCTTCTTCCGAAGCGGGCGGCAATTCGAGCGGCGCGGCGCAGTCGAGCGTAATGCCCGGCATCGTCGCCTGCACAAATTGCGGAGCGCGTTTCGCAGAAGGCGTAAAATTCTGCGGAAAATGCGGCAATCGCTCATTTACAGTTATCAGCGAAGGTGAAAATAAAACGAATTATCCGTGTCCGCGCTGCGGCGCGAGTCTGCCGCCGAACTCGAAATTTTGCGGTCGCTGCGGTTTGAATATGACACAAACGGGAAATTTGCCGCAATCGAAACCAATCGGATTTTATTCGGGACAAGCGTCGCGCGTCGCGCCTGTCAGTGAAAAAATATGCGGCAGATGCGGCGGCAAATATCCGCCGCATATCAAATTTTGCGGTCGCTGCGGAAATAATCTCGGCTGAATTTAAGTGTTAATTTCATTTAAATTTCGCAAAATTCCTTTCTTACCTTTCCCGCGAAAAAAAAGTATAATACAAAAACAATTTTTCACTCGCCGTGAAAATCATAGAAAGAAAATGAAATATTGTTCGAGTTGCGGGAAAAAATACGACGATGATAATTTGAATTTTTGTCTCGACGACGGAGCGGTTTTGACGAAAAACGACGACGCGGACGCGATGCCCGCGACGGTGTTGATGAATCAGCCGCGCCCGTCCGTTCCGAATCAGAGCGTCAATACTCAACCGAATTTCGGCGGTCAGCAGTTCGGCAGTCAAAGCGGCGCGCCGAACAATTGGGGCGGTCAAAATCAATTTACAATGCCGCCGCCGCAAAAATCTAAATCGTGGCTTTGGGCAATCGGCATTCTCGGTTTTCTGGCGTTGGTTTGCGGCGGCGGTTTCATCGGGTTCGTATTTTTGGCGGCTAATATTGATACGAACACCAATTCGAGTTCCAATTATAAAAACAATCGCGCTCCGATTAATTCGTCGAACGATAAAAAAGACGTTCAGCAGATAGATTTATCGAAATGGGTGCAGAGCGAAAACGATCTGGGAACGACGGAATTCAAAAACAACGCGCTTTATATGAGTTCCAAGAAAAAAAACTTTTATTACGTTTTGGTCGCCGGATTTATGTATAAAACCGAAGACGCGACGACGAAAGTAACGGCGAAAAACGTCAACGAAGCCGATACCGCGCTCGGTTTCGGTTTGATAATTCACAGCAATCCGCAGCCGCTTTTGCAGGATTACGCATTTTTGATTGATTCGGAAAACAAAAAATATCGCGTCGTGCGCCACGTTCCGAAAGACGAAATCAAAATCGTTGATTGGACATCTTCGTCGGCGATCAAGGGCGGAACCGATGAAAATGTTCTGGAAGTGCGCGATCAAAACAAAAAAATGAGTTTTTATATCAACGGCGAATTCGTCAAGTCAATCAATAATACCGACGGTTACAGCGGCGGCGTAACCGGACTTTATTCGGGCGACGCAGCGCAAATCGCCTTTTCAAATCTTGAAATCAGTAAATAAATTTTCCGCGTTTTTTCTATGAAAATCTGCTCGGTCTGCAATCAAACTTACTCCGACGAAAATTTGAATTTTTGTCTGAACGACGGCGGAACACTCACGCCGCTGAAGGACGACGCGCCGCCGACCATTTTTATGGATCGAGGGCGCACGACGCAGCCGAATTGGGGCGAATACGAAACCGCTGCGCCCTGGCAAAATCAGCCTTTGCAACCGCATCAATCGGCAATCCCGAATCAGCCTTTTTACCCTGCTCAGGCTCTTTATCAGCAGAATCAAACTCTGGCAATCGTTTCGCTGTCATTAGGGATTGCCAGTGTCACAATCGGCTGGTGTTGTTCGCTAGGTTTACTTTTAGCTCCGGGCGCGTTGATAACGGGATTTATCGCCCTGTCGCAAATTAAAAAAGATCCGCAATTACACACCGGAAAGGGATTCGCAATCGGCGGGATTGTTACTGCCGCGGTATATTTAGTAGCTTTTATTCTACTTATGATATTTTATGGAATTGCAATATTTTTCGGAAATCATTAATAATCGGACGGATACAAACC
>CAXTMQ010000361.1:0-3733 GCA_964245305.1 uncultured Pyrinomonadaceae bacterium | reverse complement strand
TCAAAACTGCTTATGCACCTGTAGCTCAGCTGGATAGAGTATCTGGCTTCGAACCAGAGGGTCGCAGGTTCGAATCCTGCCGGGTGTATTCAATTTTCAAAAGAAAGGGCGAGTTTTTACCGACTTGCCTTTTTCATTTCTCTTTACTGAAAAATTATGCCGACGCGCGACAAAAACTTGCACGGCAGCGCGCCGGATAAACATCCGGTCGCGCTGCTTTTGATTGACGTTATTTCGGATTTCGATTTCCCCGACGGCGCGCGGCTTCTGGAAAATATTTCCGCGATTGCGGAGAACATTGCCGCGTTGAAGAAACGCGCGAAGAATGAAAACGTGCCAATCGTTTACGTCAACGATAATTTCGGACGCTGGCAGTCGGATTTCAAAAAACTGCTCGCGCACTGCCGCAGCAAATCTTCAAAAGGCAGTCGAATCGCCAAACTGCTCGCGCCGGACGAACGCGATTATTTTATTTTGAAACCGAAACATTCGGCGTTTTATTCGACGACGCTCGACCTTTTGCTCAAACATTTCAACACGAAGAAAATCATTCTCGCCGGACTCGCAACCGACATCTGCGTTTTGTTCACGGCGAGCGACGCTTACCTGCGCGATTACAAAATCGTCGTGCCGCGCGACTGCGTGGCGGCGGTTGATGAATTTGAACACGAACACGCCCTCAAATACATCGAGCGCGTGCTTGATGCCGACACGCGCCCGCTCACGAAAATTAAATTGAAATGAAAGTTAAAAACGATTTTAGACTTCCGGCGTTTTGGCAGAATTATTTTCTTTGAAAATAGCTCGCCGCCATCGAAGCCAAATCGTCCATCGCGCTGCCGTCGCGGTCTTTGTCGAAAAAGCCTGAAACCGCGTCCATCACCGGATTGCCCGAACTTTGCATTTGCTGCTGCTGCTGTCCGAGCATATTCTGCAAACCGCTCGCGTCGAGATTCTGCTCTTGTTTCTGCTTGCCTAAGTAGCCCATCACAATCGGCGCGAGCATAATTAAAAGCTGCGCGACCTGTCCGATGTCCATTCCGCTTTTCTGGCTGACTTCCTGCGCGACCGCGCCCTGACTGCCGCCGAAAATATGACCGAGAATGCCGATGCCGTCGCTGCTCGCCGTTTGATTTCCGCCGCCGAGCAAACTGCCGAGACTGCCCAAAATTCCGCCGTCGTGCTGCTGCAAAGCGTTGTCGAGACTTTCCGCGCCCTGCGTGGATTTCGCATTGTTCGCCAATCCGTTCAAAATCATCGGCAATGCCATTTGAATCGCCGCGTTCGTCATCGTCGGATTCGCGCCGAGTTGATTGCTGATCTGGTCAACCGCGCCGCTTCCCTGCTCGCGTCCTAAAATATCGTCGAGTGAAAACATAAATTTATCTCCTTTTTGATTTAAGTTCGATTTCCGTGTTTCGTCAGTTTAACAAATGTCAGCGATTTGTTCTATTTGATTTTCCTGATAAATTTGATTTTGAAAATGAACCGCCAACGTCGCATTTTAACTTTTTTATTCATAATATTTTTCGGTATATTGGTAATCGGAATCGCCGTATATTTTTTCGGCTCTTTTCAGCGAATCAGAAAACCTGCGCCCGCGCCGATTTCAAAAGTCCGAACGATCATTAAAACCGACGAAAAACTCGGCGAGCCGTTCGGCGTTGCCGTTAAAGACGATGGAGTTTTCGTCGCCGACGGCGAAACGGGAATAATCTGGCGCGTTTCCGCCGAAGGAAATTTCACAATCGTTTCGGATAAATTCGATACGCCCTCGCAAATCGCTTTTGATCGAAACGGCGATTTGATCGTCGCTGATTCGGGAACGCACACGATTAAGAAATTGAATGTTTCGAGCGGCGCGATTGAATTAATCGCGGGCGTGGAAAATCAAAAAGGGTACGCCGACGGCGATGCGAATTTCGCCCTTTTCAACGCGCCAATCGGTGTTGCCGTCGCGGGCGATAAAATTTTCGTCGCCGACACTTACAACGATAAAATTCGCATTATCGAGAATGGCAAAGTTTCTACCGTTGCAGGCAGTTTGCAGGGTTTTGCCGACAGCGAAAACGGATTGTCGGCGCGATTTAATACGCCGTGCGGATTGGCGATTTGGAGAGACAACCTGCTCGTCGCCGATTCGGAAAATCACCGCCTGCGCGTCGTCGAAGCGAACGGCAGAACCTGGACTTTAGCGGGAAACGACCCGGAAGATTCGATTGACGGATTTTTGGCAAATGCGAAATTGGTTGCGCCAATCGCCGTCACGGTCGGCAATTTCGGCGAAATTTACGTTGCCGACGGCAACGCGATTCGCGTTATCGGCAGGCGGCTTTTCGCGTCAATAGAAACTATTTCGGACACGCGGCGCGGATTCGCCGACGGCAATTTGCGGCAAGCCAAATTCAATCGTCCGAGTAGTTTAGCCGTTGACGCAGACGGAAATTTATTCGTCGCCGACGCGGAAAATCAGCTTTTGCGAGTTTTCACCGGCGCGGAAACGGGACGCGAGTTTTCGCAAGAAGATTTTGAAAAATCGCTCATCTCACCCGAAGAATTCCGGCAAATCCAGTCGCCGCGCTGGGCTTATGATCCGCCCGACAAAAAGCGCGAAATCGCCGGAACGCTCGGCGAAATTCGCGGCGAAATCAAAGACGCGAACTCGCAGGTTTGGTTTCACAACGGTCTCGATATTGTCGGTGGTTACGGCGAAACCGCAAGATTCGTTCGCACGGAAAAAATCTTGCGCCCGACGGCGGCGGAAAATTTTGAAACTCTGCGCGAACTGCTCAGAATGCCGACGCTCGGCTATATTCATATTCGACTCGGACGCGATCAAAACGAGAGAGCCTTCAATGATTCGCGCTTTCAATTTTCAAGAGACGCGAACGGAAAATTGACGAATGTTCGCGTTCCGCGCGGCGCGAAATTTCAAGCCGGTGAAGCGATTGGAACGCTCAATCCGATGAATCACGTTCATTTAATCGCCGGCAGAAGCGATGCGGAAATGAACGCGCTCGACGCTTTGATTCTGCCCGGAATTTCCGATTCAATCGCGCCCGTTATCGAAAAAGTTTCGCTGTTCGATGAAAATTGGCGTTCTTTGGGTGACGCTTCGGATAAAAATTCGAGCGTTAATTTGAGCGGCAAAACGCGCGTCGTCGTTCGCGCTTACGATAGAATAAACGGCAATGCCGAACGCCGTCGTTTGGGCGTTTACCGCGTCGGCTACCAAATTCTAAATGCCGACAAAACGCCGCTTTCAGATATAAAATGGACAATTTCGTTCGACCGTCTGCCCGATTCTGAAGCCGTCAAATTCGCCTACGCGACCGGCAGTAAATCCGGCGCGACTGGCGAAACGATTTTTAATTACATCGCGTCGAATCAAGTCAGCGGCGCGTCGTTTCGGGAAGATTTTCTCGATGCGAATCAGATAACTCAAGGAAATTACGTTCTCCGCGTTTTCGTCGCCGATTTTTTCGGCAATACCGCCTCGAAAGACGTAAACTTCAGCAAGTAACCGTCGAAAACAAATGAAAAAGCCCGCCTTTTACGCTTGGCGGGCTTCGTTCATAAATAAATAAAAAATCGAATAATCAATGTAAATACACGCCGTTTGACGCAAGAAGTTCCCGAAATTAAAAAATTTAAAATTTTCAGATAAAAATTGGAATTCGCAAAAGGTTGATTATTTACTGAATCAGCTTAGTCTAATTTTTGATTAAAAAAG
>CAXTMQ010000360.1:0-3734 GCA_964245305.1 uncultured Pyrinomonadaceae bacterium | reverse complement strand
GACTAATATTCTGCACTTTCCGCGAGTTAAATAAATTCGGAGAATAAATTTATGGAAAACAAACTCATCACTCCCGAACAAATAGAATCGCTCGATAAATTAGGCTTTGCCTTGAAAACCACTTATAAGGCACAATTTAGAGGCAAGTTTAAGCAGATTAAAGGCAAATAGCAATTTACACAAGAAAAAGCCTGGTCAGAAATTGACCAGGCTTTTGAACATTTCACTTGCCCGGTTTATTAGTTCGCGTTTACCTTTTGCGTTTCCGTCGTTTTCGGATGTTTGTCCGCAAATTTTTTGGTAACGAATTTGCCTGTAATTGAACTGCGATGCACGGTTTTCTTCGGAGTATTTTTAGCCATTGTTTTTCTCCTCTGACTAATTACCCGTGTAACCGTTTCGTTTGGCATTGGCAACAGCATCAGCGCGGTTACGATAACCTTCCGTTGATGCACCGACAATGCGACCATTCGAGGCAGTTCGCGTCCAACGCCAATCTCCCCGACCGTCTTGGTGGAATGACCACTTATCCATCTGAAAAATCTCCAAATGCGGCTTATTAGGTGAAAATGGCTAGCGTGTGATAGCATTTTTGAAATTGACAAATGAATCACCGCAGACTAAAAGCATTTTTACGTCTAGCCGTGAAACGTAAAAAGTAATAGCTTTTCGCTGTTAATTTTTACCAATTTAAGTTGCTTGATTTGGAGAACAGACAGGATAAAACAGGCTAATTTACTCTTGACAATCCCTGTGGAAAAAAGGTAGATTAGATACAGTAATAGCCCGTCTGTTCGCCGTTCCAAGCAACAGAATACAAGAAACGAGATGTTGGTAGCATCTCGTTTCTCATTTTAAGAAATTCAAAGTGCCGTGTCAATGTTTTATCTGTAAAACGCGATTTTAAACGGGGTTACTGCCAAAACTCCGGCTTAATTTTCAGCTCACTCATTGATTTGTGCCGTTCGGTTTTTACTCCGCAAAATTCCGCCGAACTTCGCCTTGACTTGACACGCCGCCGAAATTAGTTGAAACTGATCTCGCCTATTTCCTTAAATTGAATATCTCCATCGCTCGACGCGCCGCCAAAGCGTGCTCGGGTTTTTTTGCCTGTGCGCTCATCGAGCGGCGGGCAATTTTTATTTTAAATCGGACGGTTATAACCCTGCTCGATATTGAGAGCGAATGGAGATTTTAAAATGAGTTTTGCGATAGAAACCGAATACGAATGGCGGGTATTCCCGTTCGACACTAAAGAGTCGCTGGAAAAGGATTATCCGAACGAAGCGGATCGGCGGCGATATTTGGCGAGTGCCGGATATATCGGAGTGAATAAGGATTCATTGAAAATCGGAGTGAATTTTCAAGTGCGAAATCTTTCGATTGAAGAAACCGGGATTTTCATTTCCGGCTTACGTCACGCCGTCGGAATCGCTAAAGATTTGTAAACGGAATCGAGTTTATTTTGATTATTTAACTTTTCCCTCTCGCGGCAGGAAGCGAATATATGCGTGAACAAGTCGAAAACTATGCCAAACATCGCGCCCAAGAAGTAGAAAAACTTTTTCATGGCTTGGGTATTCGCAAACACGCCGCGGCGATTGCTTCGATTGTCGAGCGCGAGATAAAGGAAGCGGTGAAATATTTTGACGCGATTAACGAAAAGGCGGAACGGGAAAGATGAGTGAAAAAACGAAACACGAATGGCATTTTTATTACGACCCGGAAGATACATACGCAACGGTTCGCGTTTTTGAGAGGGAAAATGTCGTATTGGCAAATCTTCCTTTTAGCGAACGCTGGCGCGATGAGAAAACCATTGAAGCGGCAAAAGAAAAAGCTAGGTTGATTGCCGCCGCGCCGGATTTGTATATGGCGTGTCGTGAGGCGGAAAGATTTATTGAAATGAATACTTCCGCTTCCGACACGCTGCACGGCAGACGATTGCTTGATCATTTACAGGGCGCGATTTCCAAAGCCGAAGGCGAGGCGGGGAGTGAATGATGAATCTCGAAACACAAATAAAACAAATTGCGCTCGAAACGGTATTGCCGGAAATTGAATTCTATCTTAAAACCATTCTCGATAATGAGCGGTTACTCGATTTGTCCGAAGCCGCAGCGATGTTCGGCGTGTCGGAAAACACTTTGCGGACTTATATGAAGCGCGCACACGATCCGCTGCCGTCGGGAAGTATCGGCGATCGCGTAAAGCTCAAAAAATCGGAAGTTTGGGAATGGATAAAGCGCAATCGAAAAGGTAGTGTAAAAGTAGTGTAATCACCTAACTTCACCTGACTGCAAAACTGCTCTTTTAGAATATATTACACTGTATTTTGCAGCTAGGTGAGGTTAGGTGAGGTGAAAAACCTCCGCTTCACACGCGGGAGGTCACAAGTTCAAATCTTGTAGTCGGCACTCAGTAAAATCAATAACTTAGAGGCATTTGGGAATGCCTCTTTTTCGTTTCCCAACTAAATTCCCACCTAATAAGTTTTTATTCAAGATTTATGATTGAACAAGAGAAAATTGATAAGCAATTCGCAATTCCTTTCGAGAAAGTTCTAAACAGGCACGGTTACGGCTTTCAATATAGTGTTTTGAAAAAAATTCAAGAACTTCATCAAAACTCAAAATCAAGATTCGCCTTTGAAGCGGCTGAATTTCCTGTAGAAGTTCAAGGCTATGACACCAGAATTGATTTCATTCTTCAAAAAAATCTAAGAAAACCATATTCGACTGATGCCTTGTTATTGTTAGCAGAGTGTAAGCGAGCTAATCCAGCTTTATCTAATTGGTGTTTTGTCAAAGCACCATATACACATAGAAATCGTTGGGGAAATCAAGAAAAAATTATAATAGAAGGTTTGTATAAAACGGGCAATACTCCAACGGAATCCATAGAAAGTTTTTCCAACGAAAATTTTGTTTCTTTAGACGCATATCATATTGGTTTTGAGGTTCGTTCAGGCTTGAAAGGTAATAGTAGCGGAGAAACGGGCGGCGCGATAGAGAAAGCCGCTTCACAAATATCACGCGGTTTGAATGGATTCATTAAAACAATGAGTGAGCTGGTCTAATAAAACAGGACACGACACTCATTGTAAAATGAGAGCATGAAGAAATACGATCTTGAATTTAAGCAGCAAGCCGTCAAAAAGATTTTAGACGGTCAGTCAGTCGCTTCGTTGTCACGCGAATTAGGTGTGGCGGAAGGTATTTTACATAACTGGAAAAAATTAAAAATAGAATCGAGTTCTAATTTGGAGAAAGAGAATCTGGCATTGAAGAAACGACTCAAAGAAGTTGAGATGGAGCGCGATATTCTAAAAAAGGCGGCACTCATCTTCGGCAGGGGAAGCTAGAAAGATATAAGTTCGTTGAAAGTCAAAAAGGAGCGTTTCCGATCAAATCGCTGTGCCGGGTGATGAAGGTTCAACGGTCTGCTTACTACGCTTATTTGAGGCGACAAACTTACCGGGAAAGCCCGCCGCAGGCTGCCCGTGCCGCCGCCGTCAAAGAATGCTTTGAGGTCAATCGGCGACGGTATGGTTCACGAAGAATCGCGGCGAGCTTGAAAATCGGACGAGCGACGGTGCAAAAAGTGATGCGGCGTGAGAACCTGCGGGTGATTGCGCCCAAACAGTTCAAGCCGCAGACGACTGATTCGCGGTACGGCTTGCCGATTTGCGCTAATCTTTTGCAGGACGGAGCAAACGCGCCGACCGGCAAAGG
>CAXTMQ010000359.1:0-3753 GCA_964245305.1 uncultured Pyrinomonadaceae bacterium | reverse complement strand
GACGATTCAAAATTTTACGATCTGGTTCACGGCGATTTCGCTTCGCCGGAAGTTTTAGATTTTTATCTTGATAAAATAACAAAATACGGCGCGCCCGTTTTGGAATTAGCCTGCGGAAGCGGCGCGTATCTCGTGCCATTTGCCGAAAGAAACGTCGAAGCGTTCGGCGTTGATATTTCTTCCGAAATGCTGAAAAGAGCCGAAGAAAAAGCCGCGCAAAAAAATGTCGCGCTCAATGTGCAGATAAGCGATATTCGTGATTTTAAATTAGACGGCAAATTTCCTTTGATACTTCTTCTCGGCAATTCGCTGCAACATCTTTCGAAACGCGAAGACCTTGAAAACTGTTTCTCGTCGGTGAAAAAACATCTGACAAAAACCGGTCGTTTCATCGTCGAAGTTTTCACTCCGTCGCTCGAAATTCTTTCGCGCCGTCCCGACGAACGGGTTCTTGATTCGGTATATGAAACGCCGGAAGGAAAATTCGCCTTAACGGCTTTTGTTGATTTTGACGCGGCGACGCAAATCAATCGCTGCAAATGGATTTATCAAAACGTCGAAACCGGAGAGGAAAAGCGATCCGATTTCACGATGCGGCAATTTTTTCCGCAGGAATTAGACGCTTTGTTTTTCTACAACGGATTTGAAATCGAACAAAAATTCGGCGACCGCGACGGTTCGCCTTTTGCAAGTAATTCACCGAGACAAATCATCGTTGCCAAAACCGCCTGACAAATTCTTTTACAGCCGATTAGATCAGCGGAATTAGAGCGGAAGTCTTCTAAACTTCAGGTCGTTGATTCAAATCCAACATCGGCTGCCAAATTTTCAAACAATATTTTCAGCCAATTAGCTCAGCGGAAGAGCGTCTGTCTTACAAACAGATGGTCAGAGGTTCAAATCCTTTATTGGCTACCAACTTTTTCGGGCGAAGCAGCTTAACGGTCAACAAAAGCGTCTGTCTTGTAAACAGTTCGATGCGAGTTCAAATCTCGCCTTCGCCTCCAAAAAAATTTTACTGCGGGAATGGAGCAATGGCGGCTCAACGGTCTCATAAGCCGTTAATCGGACAGGTTCAAATCCTGCTCCCGCAACCGTTTTTTCTTTTCGGAACATAGCTTAAACGGTCAAAGCCTTCGACCGATAATCGAAAGAGTAAAGGTTCGAGTCCTTTTGTTCCGACCAAATTTCGCGGGGCATAGTTTAATGGGAAAACAATCGTCTTATAAGCGATATTAGCGGCAGATTACCGCAAGATTACAGGTTCGATTCCTGTTGCCCCGAAGTTTTCCAAATAATCAAAATCCTACCTAAATCAAACGCGGACGCGCATTTTGCGAGGACGAAAGAATGCTGAAAATTCCTTTCTTTTGTTCGCAACGAACACTTCTTGGCTTTTGTCCGTCGAAGCGATTTTCGCGCCCGCGTTTGTCCTTCCGAATTTGATTTTGAATTTTAGATTTTGAAGTTTGGATTTATTTTTACAATCGCAATTCGCAAATCTAAAATCGCAAATCTCTCCGGTCAGTAGCTAAGTTTGGTTTAGGGCATCGGAATTTTAATCCGTTAATCGTGAGTTCAAATCTCACCTGACCGACCATATTTTAGTGGTGAACGGTGAGTGATGAGTGTTGAGTTGAAGAATTTCAACTCATCACTCACCGTTCACCACTATCTTCGGCGAATGCTGAAAAGACTACATCACCTGTAAAGTGCGCGGTCGTCGGTTCGAGTCCGACCGTTCAGCCCGAAAATTTTTATGCTGAACGTAGCTCAGAGGTAGAGCGCGAAAAAACGTCTTTTCGATTTTGTCGCCGACTTAAATGAATTACGAATTTCAAATTACGAATTACGAATTTGAGCAAGCATTCGTAATTCATAATTTGAAATTCGTAATCGTTCATATAGGAGGAACAAATGGCTAACAAAAATTTATTTCAAACTGTCAAAGGAATGTTCACGCCGAAAGCAAATGTTATTAACGAAGAGGGCGGAACGGCTTACGCGCTTTCGCCGAAAGCGGCACTCGCGCAATACGCGGCGACGGGTTGTTTTTCGCAGACGTTTTACGCCGATGCTTCGGAACATCTCGACAAAGTTCTCGAATTGGCGAAAGAACTCGACGCGGAATTCGTTGCGAAAACCGCCGTTTATGCGCGTGAAAAAGGGTTTATGAAAGATATGCCCGCGCTGCTCGCCGCGGTGCTTTCGACGAAGGATAAAACTTTGTTCGAGAAAACTTTTCCGCGCGTGATTGATAACGGGAAAATGCTGCGAAACTTCGTGCAAATTATGCGGTCGGGCGCGGTCGGGCGTAAATCGCTCGGCTCTTTGCCGAAACGTCTCGTGCGCGAATGGTTTGAAACGCGCCGCGCCGATTCGATTTTCAAGCAATCGGTCGGACAATCTCCGAGTTTCGCCGACGTTTTGAAAATGGTTCACCCGAAACCGAAAGATGCCGAGCGCGAAGCACTTTACGGCTACTTCATCGGGCGCGAAATTGATGCCGATAAACTGCCGGAAATCGTCAAAGCGTTCGAGCGTTTCAAAGCGGGCGACACTTTGGAAGTTCCACAGGTTCCCTTTCAGATGTTGACGGCTCTGCCGATTTCGACGAAGGAATGGACGGCGATTGCGCGCCACGCCGCTTGGCAGATGACTCGGATGAACCTCAACACTTTCCAGCGTCACGGCGTTTTCGCCGACCGCGAAATGGTCGAATTGATTGCGAATCGTCTGCGCGACCGTGAAGCGATTCGCAAGGCGCGAGTTTTTCCATACCAATTGCTTTCCGCTTACTCGGCGGCTTCGGGCAATGCGGAAATTCCGCGCGAAATCGCCGAAGCGTTACAGGATGCGATGGAAATCGCTATCGAAAACGTGCCGGAAATCGACGGGAAAGTTTACGTTTTCCCCGACGTTTCCGGTTCGATGAAATCGGCGATTACAGGCTTTCGCAAAGGCGCGACTTCGACCGTGCGCTGTATTGATGTCGCGGCTCTGGTGGCAGCTTCGATTCTGCGTAAAAATCCGACGGCGGAAGTGATTCCGTTTGAGGAAAAAGTCGTGAAAGTCGCCTTGAATCCGCGCGATTCGGTGATGACCAACGCTTCAAAACTCGCCGCGATTGGCGGCGGCGGAACGAACTGCTCCGCGCCGCTCGTGTCGCTGAACGGCAAACGAGCGGCGGGCGATTTAATCATCTACGTTTCCGACAACGAATCGTGGATGGATTCGCGCCCGCCGCACAATCGCGGAACGGCGACGATGGCGGCGTGGAACGAGTTCAAATCTCGAAACCGGGACGCGAAACTCGTCTGCATTGACATCCAGCCCTACGCGCACACCCAAGCCTCTGAACGAGCCGACATCTTAAACGTCGGCGGATTCTTCGATCAGGTTTTTAATTTAATCCACGAATTCGCGGGCGGAACTTTGAACGCCGAACATTGGGTTGGTGTGATTGAGAAGGTTGAGATTTAATTATGTTGAAATGTAATTTTAGGAATAGAATTACATTTCAACACTTAAACAAAGTTTTAATAATATGGAACAATACATTGCACTAAATCCTAAAATTTCTTTTCCAGGATGCTTAACAACATTTATAGCGTCATCGCAACTAAAAAGATTGGAGGAAATTGAAAAGTCTCAGGAAAAGAAAAATTATGTTGTTAGAGCGGTAGTATCTGATAACATTCCGTTGACCTTAACAATTCCTGATTTGCTCTCACAGTCTAGTAGGTCTTTGCT
>CAXTMQ010000358.1:0-3799 GCA_964245305.1 uncultured Pyrinomonadaceae bacterium | reverse complement strand
AAATTGTGGAGAAACAGAAAGAAGTATGGAATTCCAAAACAAATTTCAAAACTTCCTAAATTTGATAGAGAGAATTTTTTTGAAATTTCCGATACCTTTGCAATTATTCAATTTAGTAATAACAGAAATGATTCGATTGTATATAACGAGTCGTTAAAAATTATTCAAAAAGAACTTTCTATACTTTCTATATCTCTTCTTCAATACAAGAGGCGCGGAGAAATTTTTACTCCAAGTATAATGTATCCTTCGATAATACCTGCTGACAGATATGCAATCACCAACATTAATTTGGGGAAATTAGCTGGAACTCTTAGCATCGGCGGGTTACTGGGACAATTTCAACCATTGAGACTTGATGATAATTGGAAGTCATATCATAAAAAGAATTTCTTTTTTGACCTTTTGAAGTTAGCTAAAAATAAAAACAAAAAAATTAGGTTTGATAAAGGTTGGTTAGAAGTAATTATGCGAGCTTGTATTTTGATAGGTGAAAGTCAACAATCAAATAATTTAAAACACGCCTTTTTGTGGAATATGATTGCACTAGAAATACTATTGACCAAAGATGACAATAAATTTCGTGATATTTTACCTAAAAGAATTGAGGCTTTTTTTGGTTGGCTGAACGATTGGAAAACCGAAAAGTTTGCAGAAAAAATACAAACCGTTTATGGAAAAAGAAATAGATTTGTTCATCAAGCAAATGAGGAAGAAATAACTGTCGAAGATTTACTATTTACAGATTTGCTACTTTTTAATCTCGTTCTCAATATCACATCTCTTCCAAAACTATTTTCTACGAAAGATCAACTCATTAATTTCTCAGAAAAAATGGAAGCACAGAAAACATTAGGAATTAAGCGAAAGCCCATAGGATTGAAATTTATCAAAACGACCCGAAATAATGACGACATCAAAAAATTCTTTGGTCAGAAAACCAGCCCATTAATTTAGACTGAGATTTTCGCTAAAATGCTAACTCTTCTCGGCTCAAATTAACGGAAAGCCGAAATGTCCATATCATATTTTTCTTTTACATAATCTTCCTGCGCGACATTTAAGTTTTTTAAGTTTGCCAGACGGCGTTCGGCTTTTTTGATGATGGTTTGGGTGCGCGCCGCCACTTGTTTGAGCATATTTCTGCCTTCGAGCATTTCGTGGTTGAATTTTTCGCGCAAAATGTAAACTTCGGAAAGTTCGAGAATTAATAATTCTGCCTGCAATTCTTTCAAGCGGTTTTTGATTTGGTAAATTTGCCGAATCGCGCGGACGAGGTTGTCGCCTATGGAATCGCCCATAATCAAATCGGGCGAATCGCGGAAATCTTCGACCAATTTATTTAAGCGATTTTGGTCGCCCGCCGAATACGCTTCGTTTAATTTTGCCATCAAATCGTGGCGTTTTTCCTTTTCGTTTGCGTCCAAAGCTAAATCGGGATGAATAATTTTCGCTAAATTGTGATAAGCCTTTTTCGCTTCGGCGTTCGGTTTGGTTTTGAACGAACAATTTTCCGCGCTTTCGACACCGGCGGCGGATTCTTCGGCGCGTCGTCTGAGTTCTTCGGCGCGTTTTTTGATTTCCTCGTCATCGGGAACGAGTTTGACTTCTTCTTCGGCGATCTGCGCTTCGATTTCGTCGAGTTCGGCGTAAAGTCTGCCGACTTCCATCGTGTAATTCGCTTCAAACTGTTCGAGTTCGGCGCGAAGATCGGTCATCGCTTCTTCGCGGTCGGCGAGTTTATCTTTCAAGCGTTCGAGAACTTTGCGCTTTTTATTTAATTCGATTTCTTCGGGTGCTAAAATCTGCATAAAACTTTTTCATAAACTGACGCGGGCAAAGCGGAGATTATGCGTCGCCGTTCGTTTATTTGAAATCGTCATAATATGATTCGTATTCCAATTACACCAAAACCGAAATAAGAAGCGTAAGCTCCGTCGCCGATTTTAATAGCTCGGTCTTTGGCAAATGCGATTTCGTAGTCCAGTTTCATAATCCGCATCAAGCGATTTTAATTCACAGATTAACATAAATTCGCACCGACGGATAACAGATCGAAACGAGACACAAACCAGGTTCATCAGCGATATTTCGAGAAAATCAGCGAAGAAAAAATTTGAGGGAAGACAGATAGTCTGTCTTCCCTCAATCGAAACGTCGCCGCTTTCGCCGCGTTTAAATTGTCCGCCGTTACATTAAAAGATTTACCGCGCGGAAATCCTTAAATTTGTAATGTCCTCGGTAACATTCAGAACTTGTGAATCGAACTGATAGCCGTTCAGAGTCGTCGAAATAATATACGTTTCGCCGGGCGATATATCCGTAAAACGGAAATAGCCGGATTCGTTCGAGCTAACCGTTCTGCCGTTGCCGTAACGGTTGATTATGGTAACGCGCGCGCCGCTCAAACCTTGCCCGTTCTGCGTCGTAATTTGCCCGCCGACTTCGACCGAAGCGGCGGTTACGACCAAGATGGAAGTTGTATCGCTCGCCGAATTATTCGCCGTATTCACCTCGCCGCCGCCGGAAACGGTCGCCGTATTGGTAACCGACGAAGGCGCGTTGACGGCGACATTAACCGTCAGCGTGATTGCCGGATAACTCGAACCGCTGGCGAGCGCGTCGCTGCGTGTGCAAGTCAGTGTGGCGAGCGTACAGCTCCAGCCCGTGCCGCTGATTGCCGTTGCGGTCAAGCCGGTCGGCAGAGTGTCGGTAACGGTAACGGTGTTGCCGGCAACGACCGCGCTCGTGCCGCTGTTGGTAACGGTAATCGTGTACTGCGCGCCGGTTTGTCCCTGCGAAAAGTTGCCGACGTGCGTCTTCGTAATAGTTAAATCAGGCGCGACGACCGTAACCGAGGCAGTTGCCGTGTTACCCGTTCCGCCGTTGGTCGAGCCGACCGTTACGCTGTTGCTTTTCGCGCCGACCGTCGTGCCGGTAACATTGACGCTGAACGTGCAGCTTGCGCCCGTTCCCAAAGTTGCCCCTGAAAGTGAAACGGAACCCGATCCGGCGACTGCCGTAATCGTTCCGCCGCCGCAAGTGCCGCTCAATCCGTTCGGCGTGGCGACGACTAAACCGGACGGCAAAGTGTCGGTGAAATTAATGCCCGTCAGCGAAACCGTGTTTGCCGCCGGATTAGTAATCGTAAAGCTCAAACTCGTTGAAGTGTTTATTACAATCGAGGACGCGCCGAAGGATTTGCTGATGGTCGGCGGCGCGACGACGACTAATGTCGCGCGATTCGTTTTACCGGCGGCGGGAGTGTCGTTATCAACCACCGCGTCGGCAGAGCCTGCGCCCGCCGAAGTTCCCGTGAAGGTCGCGGTCGCCGTTCCGTTTGCCTGAATTGTTCCCTGCGCGTTGGAAATCGTTCCTCTGATCGGATTGGTAAACGTGATCGGCAAGCCGATTAAAACTGTAATGTTGGCGAGAGCGATTGCGTTGTTATTTGAATCGGTCAGGAAGCTCGCGGTCAGCGTCGCGCTTTGCCCGACAGCAATTGTCGAAGGGCTGGCAGTATGACGCAGTACGATGTAGGGCGTTGTCGTTAAAGCTCCCGTGCTGCCCGGAGTCAAAACTGCCGTATCGCACGGCGCGGCACTCGGTCCGGTGCTGCATCCCCACCAATTATTGGCGGCGTTGGTCGTTCCGCTGTTAAGGTCTTTATTCAATCCCGTGCCGAGCGTCGCCGTTCCGGTGTTGTTGACGATGCGGTTGTAGCTGATGGTGATCGCGCCCTGCCCGGCGGCGATTCCCGCGCCGCCGCGATTGGTCGTCGCCGTTCCTGACAAGACAT
>CAXTMQ010000357.1:0-3810 GCA_964245305.1 uncultured Pyrinomonadaceae bacterium | reverse complement strand
GAAACATTGTTTCCGAATTGCGGACCTTTTCCGCAGACATCGCATCGTTTTGCCATAATAATTTAAGCCTCCAAAAAATAATTACGAGGTATGAAATAAGAGTTTTTGTAATAAACTCAAAAACAAGATTTATAACAAATTAAGTTAAAGCAAGTCAAGTAATGATGATACAAGTTAATTTTGAAGGAGTAAAAGCCATAGTGCGAAAACCTAATTTCAGTATTTTTACGATTGCTCTGTTGGCAGTCGCCGCGTTCGCTTTGAACGCCTGCACGAAAACCGATCCGGGCAATCCGGGCGGAAAAGATCCTGTTGATAATGCCGTCGCCGCGACCGTCAACGGAAAAGCGATCAAGATGGAAGAAGTCGAACGCGCCGTCAAACAGCAGGGACAAGGACAGGAAAGCAAACTGTCGCCGCTCGAGCTGGCGCAGCTACGTCTGCAAATTCTCGAATCTTTGATTCAGCAGGAAGTGATGTATCAGAAAGCCGAGAAGGAAGGCACTGTTCCGAAGGACGAAGACGTAACGGTAGAATTTAACAAGAAGAAAACCGAAAGCAGTTTGTCAGCCGAAGAATTCGACAAAAAGATGCAGGAAATCGGCGAAACCGACGCTTCGGCGCGTGACAAAATCAAGAGAGGTTTAGCCGTTCAAAATTTAATCAACAAAATCACGGGCAAAATCGAGCCGCCGAAAGATAAGGAGATTGACGATTTTTATAACGGCAACAAACAAGCGTTCGTCAAGAAAAAAGGCGTAAAAATTGCCGCAATCGTGATTGATCCGGTCAATAACGGAGAAGGAGATAAGACAACTAATCAACAAGAGGCAGTTTTGAAGGGCAATGAAATAATCAAACAATTACAACAGCCTGGTTCTGATTTCGCGGCTCTCGCCAGAGAAAATAGCGAAGATAAGAGTGGTTTGCAAGGCGGAGATTTGGGGTATTTGTCCGAAGATGATTTGCGACAAGCCTTTTCACCGCAACTTGCCGCGACCTTGATGGATCCCAAGTTTCCTATCGGACAAATTAC
This sequence comes from uncultured Pyrinomonadaceae bacterium, assembly GCA_964245305.1. GTDB lineage: Bacteria > Acidobacteriota > Blastocatellia > Pyrinomonadales > Pyrinomonadaceae. Next base: position 2,774 of record CAXTMQ010000357.1, on the reverse strand, counting down.
AGGAGCGCAAGCGCAGGGCAAATACTTTATCATCAAACTTCAGGAAAGAAGCGATAAAGATGAAGATTTGACGCTGAACAGCCCGGGAGTTCGTCAGCAAGTTACCGATTCGCTCGTCAATGCCCGCAAACAGCTGCTCGCCGCGTCGTATCAGTCAATCGCAATGGACGAAGCGAAAATCGAAAATTATTTGGCGAAAAAAGTCGTCGAAAACCCGAATGATTTGAGCGGCGCGCGTCCGGCGAGCGCGGATACCCCCGTCACGAACTCGAACACGAACACGACAACGAATACAAATTCAGCGTCGAATGCCAATACGAATGCGAACGCGAATGCGGCGAAGGTTGTAAACACAAACACGAACGCAAACGCTAACAAAAAATAATTCCGTCGGATTATTTCTATCAAAATCATAACGAGTAATCGGTGAAAATTCGGTTGCTCGTTATTTTCTTAAAATGCTTTTTCGTCTTTCAGAAGTTTACAAATCCTACGGCGGCAACGAGATTTTGCGCGGCGTTTCGTTTCAAATCAATCCGAATGAAAAAGTCGGATTGGTCGGGCGCAACGGCGCGGGCAAGACGACGGTTTTTCGCGTGATAACCGGCGAAGAAATACCGGATTCGGGCGAGGTTCTTAAACTCAACAATTTGAAAATCGGTTTGCTCGCTCAGCACGTTGATTTTACCGAAAACGAGACGGTTCACACCGCCGCGCTTTCGGCTTTTCAGCGTCTGCACGACATCGAAGCCGAAATGCGTCGCCTCGAAGTTGAAATGATGACGAACGCGAGCGAAGAAGTTCTCGAAAATTACGCCGATTTGCAAATCGAGTTTGAAAACGCCGACGGTTTCACTTACACGGCGCGCGCCGAAGCAATTCTTTTGGGTTTGGGTTTTACAAAAGAAACGTGGCAACTTGAAACGAAAAATCTTTCCGGCGGGCAAAAAAATCGTCTCGGAATGGCGCGGCTTCTTTTGTCGAACCCGGACGTTTTACTGCTCGACGAGCCGACGAATCATTTGGACGTGAACGCGGTCGAATGGCTCGAAAATTTCTTGCAGAGTTACGAAACGGCGTTCGTTATTATCAGCCACGACCGTTACTTTCTCGATAGAACTTGTCGGCGCATCATCGAAATTGACCGCGGCAAAGCCGTTTCTTATAAAGGAAATTACTCGCATTTCGTCGTCGAGCGCGAAGAGAGGCGCGAGATTCAGCGGCGTGAATTTGAAAATCAGCAATCGTATATCGCCAAAACCGAAGAATATATTCGCAAAAATCTCGCCGGACAAAAAACGAAAATGGCGAAATCCAGGCGTAATATGCTCGAACGGCTCGAACGGGTCGAAGCCGTTACAATTGATAAGGCAAGCGGAAATTTTAACCTTAAAAAAATCGAACGCGCCGGTTTGAATATTTTGACGGCGGAAGATTTGGCAATCGGTTACGATGATAAAGCTCTCGCCAAAAATATTAATTTCACGCTCAATCGCGGCGAATGTCTCGGCATCATCGGCGGAAACGGCACGGGCAAAACGACTTTCTTAAAAACGATTCTCGGTAAATTGCGCGAACTCGATGGGAAATTGAGTTGGGGAACAAAAACCAACATCGGATATTACGCGCAGAATCTCGAAGATTTAGACGCGCGAAATGAAATCATTCAGGAAATCCGCCGCGTCGCGCCGAACGCCGACAACAACGAACTGCGGTCTTTTTTGGCGAGATTTCTTTTCACGGGCGAGGAAATTTTCAAGCGCGTCGCCGATTTATCGGGCGGCGAAAAGGGAAGATTGGCGTTGGCGAAATTAATTTATTCGCAAAAAAATGTTTTGGTTTTGGACGAGCCGACTAATCACCTCGACATTCCTTCGCGCGAAGCCCTCGAAGCCGCGCTCGAAAGTTATTCGGGAACGATTCTCGCCGTCAGCCACGACCGCTTTTTTCTCGACCAGATTGCGACGCAGATTTTCGCGTTTGAAGACGAAGGACGAATTGAAATTTTCGACGGCAATTATTCCGAATTTCACGATTGGAAGGAAGATCAAAGTTCAAAGTTTAAAGTTCAAAGTTTAAGGTCTGATGAATTGGTCGAACCGACTAAAGAGCCTGAAACGGAGAAAAATAATACGACGCTTTCCAAAAACGAGCTGCAAAAAATTGAAAATCGCATCAAGGAAATAGAAAAAGAAATTCCGACGCTCGAAGAAAAATCCGTCGAACTGACCGCCAGAATAAACGATTCAAACATCGCCGCCGACCACGCGAAATTGCAGAAAGTCTCGGACGAATATCAATCGAACGAGCAGAAAATTCAAGCACTTTACAAGGAATGGGAAGATTTGCTCGAGCAGATGAATTAGCAGAATCCGGCGCGTCAGCAAGAACGGAATTCTGGTTCGTCAACTCTCGATTCGATAATTCGGTGCTTCTTTAGTGATAATTACGTCGTGAACGTGCGATTCGCGTAAACCCGCCGAGGTGATACGGATGAATTTCGCGGTCGTCTGTAATTCCCTGATTGATTTGCAGCCCGTGTAACCCATTCCCGAACGCAGACCGCCGACGAGCTGCGTCACCATTTCCGCTAAAGTTCCTTTATAAGCGACGCGCCCTTCGATGCCTTCGGGAACATATTTTGAATCCGAAACGGTTTTTTCCTGCGCGTAACGGTCGGAAGAGCCTTGTTTCATCGCGCCGATTGAACCCATTCCGCGATACGTTTTAAAGGTGCGACCTTGAAAAAGAATCGTTTCGCCCGGAGCTTCTTC
>CAXTMQ010000356.1:0-3812 GCA_964245305.1 uncultured Pyrinomonadaceae bacterium | reverse complement strand
ATCACCGAAAGCGCGAACGCAAACAGCGAAGAATACGGCAACGACCGTTTTGCCAAACGGATTCTGGAAGGAATAGATTTGCCCGCCAAAGAATTGATTGATTTCGTCCGTAAAGGCGTGGCTGATTTTACCGAAAGAAAATTTCTCGACGACGACGGAACGCTTTTTATCGTGAAAGCGATATAAAGAATTTAAAAGTGAAAAGCGGAAGGTTTTTTCGATTGCAAATCTCAAAACACCTTCCGCGTTCCTTCAGTTGTTTGGGGGAACTTAAAACTTTTTAATGCGCCGTCATCGAGCAATGCACGGCATCGCCGCCCGGCACGATTTGCGCTCGATAATCGCCGTAATTTATTTTTTCGCTCGCCTGCGAAAAAGCGTAAACGTCGAAACCGTAAGCGTCGAGAAACTGAATCAAGTCGGTCGAATTATCCACATACAAAACCTGCGGATAACCGAACTCACCGCGAATTTCAAGCAATCTTTCGATAACTTCGAGCGGTGCGAAACATTTAATCGGGTCTTTGTAAGTAGCCATAAGATTTTTTTCCTAGTGAACGACAGCCGCTGTTTATTGCGCCGGCAGTTCTTTGATTGTTTCCGCCCGTGAAAGGTTGTTTTTAATTTGCGTGTTTAAAATAGTTGCGAAAACGATAAAAATAATTGTTCAGACGAAAAAAATCGTGTAAGATGAATGCGAAACCAAATCTCAATTCGGAGGCAAAAATGAAGAAGAATATATTTTACGTTCTGTCAATCGTTTTGACGGCTGTTTTACTATCCGGCGCGACATTCGCGCAGAGAAATGATCGTCGGGACGATCCGCAAACAGTTTCGGAAGCGGCGAAATTGTATGTGATTTCAGCCAAAGCCGGCGGCGTGAATTTTGTCGAGGGCGACGTAACGGTCGCGCGTCGGTTCGGCAAAGGCGGAATTCTGCTCAAAGGCGACGCGCTCGAAGTCGGCGACAGAGTTTCGACCGGCACAAACGGCAAAGCGGAAATTCTTCTGAATCCCGGCTCTTTCGTGCGGCTCGGCGAAAATTCCGGCTTTGAATTTACAACGACTTCGCTTGACGATTTGCAGTTGAAATTAAATCGCGGCAGCGCGATGTTCGAGGTTATTACCGACAATCAATTTTCGTTCGCCGTCAACACTCCGAAAGCCGGATTTAACATCGTCGAATCGGGCGTTTACCGGATTGACGTTTTGAACGATCAAACGAGCCGCATCGAAGTGTGGAAAGGCAAAGCGCAAGCTGACGGCAGCGCGGAAATTATCAAGGGCGGCAAACAGGCGACCGTTACAAACGGTCAAGTCGCCGTTGCCAAATTCGACCGTGACGACAAAGACGCGCTCGAACTTTTCAGCAAATCACGCGCGAAGGATTTGGCAAAAGCCAACGCCCAGCTTCAAAACAGAGCGGTGCGAACGAGCTTGATGAATTCGTTTCTGCGAACGCGCTGGAGCTTGTATGATTCATACGGACTTTGGGTTTTCAACCCGTCGTATAACGGTTACTGCTTTTTGCCGTTCGGTTACGGTTGGAATTCGCCCTACGGTTATTATTACCCGCGCGATATTTGGTATTACAATTTGCCGCCGGTGATTTATAGCGCGCCGCCTGCAACACAAAATCCGACTAATCCGACTAATCCGACCAATCCGACATCGCCGCAGCTTTCCGGTCCGGGCAGAATCAGAAATACGATCAAAACTCCGCAATCGGACGGCGGAACGGTGGAAAATACGCGAGTAACGCCACCTTTCGCGCGAGTGCAGAGACAGATCGGGACGACGCGCGGCGATAATTCGGTCTTCGCTCCTTCTTCGCCGGTACGCTCTCCGTCAGTGGTCATACCAACTTCGTCTTCGCCTTCAGCACCGCCGCCGGCAATCGTTTCTCCGACAAGCGTTCCAGGAAGAATTAAAGGCGATCAGTAAAAGGCACGGATTAAATCTATTCGATATTCAAAAAGCGGGAGACTTAAAAACTCCCGCTTTTTTTTATTTGAAAAGATGAAAAAAGGCTTCGGTCGGCGGCGGATTGTTTTCTAAGTATTTTTCGAGATACGGCTGTAAAATCAGCAGCAGCGACTGCGAGCCGTTAAAGATCGTATGCAGAGCGATGCACGGAAGCAGGTTTCCCGTGCGAACGCGAATCAAAGTCAAAATTAAACTGAGCAAGCAGATCAAAAAAATCGTTCCCGGACTGCCCCAATACTGCGGAACGTGAACGAGCGCGAATAAAAACGTCGTAATCAAAACCGCCAACGGAATGCCGACGCTTCTTTGAAAAGCCGAGTATAAAATTCCTCGGTAAACGACTTCTTCGACGAACGGCGCGGTGAAAGTCGCCAGGAATGCAACAACGTAAACCACATTGCGCGAACTTCTCAAAATTCGCAAAAGTTCATTATCCTGTTCGGGAATCAAATAGGAAATCACGCCCGACAAAACGTAAAATCCGCCGATAACTATCAAGCAGGTCCAAATATTAAAACCGTTCCAACGCCAGCCGAGCGTTTGACGAAACGAATATTTTTTCAAACGCGTAACGACGAGCCATGACAAAATCAAGGTGAAAATATGCGCCGGAATCACGGCGATGATTTGCAGTAAAATCGCCGTCGTGTCCGATTTGATAAACTCGGCGATTGCCGCCTGATCTGTAAAATTTACTTTTTGCCGAGCCAGATAAAAGAAAACGAAAATCAGCGGAAAAATAACGATAAAAGCGATGCTGGCAAGCCAAACGCCGATTGCCGCCAAACTGTTCCAAGGCGGATTGTCGGGCGAAACGACAAGCGGTTCAAGCGGCTGAACGGATTGATTTATATATGGCGAAGGAAGATTTTCTGATTCGTTTGATTCGTAATTTTGCACGAAAACGAGTTTAGCGGAAAAAGTTCAAGGTTCAAAGTTCAAGGCTCAAAGTCGAAATCCTGAGCGTGAAACTTAAAACTTTGAACTTTGAACCTTGAACTTTGAACCAAACAAAGATAATCTAAAATCCCGTGAAGCCACACGGGAAAAATCTGCCAAAAAAAGTTATCGCAATCATACCGGCAAGACTCGTTTCGACGCGCCTGCCGAACAAACTGCTTTTGCCTTTAGCCGGAAAACCTTTGATTCTGCACACGCTCGAACAAACGAAAAAAGCGAAAAGTATCTCGCGCGTGGTCGTCGCCGCCGACAGCGCGGAAATTATAAAAGTTGTCGAACAGAGCGGCAACGAAGCTATTTTAACCGCCGTGACACATCAATCGGGCAGCGACCGAATTGCCGAAGTCGCGGAAAAACTTCCCGAAGATTCGATCATCGTCAACGTGCAGGGCGACGAACCTTTGATTCATCCGGCGACTATCGAAAAAGCCGTCGAAGCGATGCTTGAAAATGATGAACTCGAAATGGCGACAATTTGCGAACGAATTGACGCAATCGAAGACGTTTTATCGCCCGATGTCGTCAAAGTCGTCTGCGACGAAAACGATTTCGCGCTTTATTTTTCGCGCTCGCCGATTCCGTTTCCGCGCGATGCGGTGAAAAAATACGGCTCGCTCGAAAACGCTCTGCGCGAAGATGAAAATTTAATTCGGACGTTTCGCAAACACACGGGACTTTACGTTTTCCGGCGCGAATTTTTATTGAAATATACAAAAATGGCGCAAACGAATTTAGAAAAAACCGAGATGCTCGAACAGCTTCGCGCACTCGAATCGGGCGCGAAAATAAAAGTCGTCGAGGTTACAGAAAAATCAATCGGCGTTGACACGCGCGAAGATTTCGAGCGCGTGGAAAAGATTTTGACA
>CAXTMQ010000355.1:0-3837 GCA_964245305.1 uncultured Pyrinomonadaceae bacterium | reverse complement strand
ACGGCGTTGAGAGCATAAAAGAAACAGCTAAAGAAACTGAACAAATTTTGAGAACTTTGTAAGAAAGGTTAAGAGGTGAAAGGGAAGAATAGTTTGGGTAGATTTGCGTTGGAAAATGGAGTGTTTGGGGAATGGAAAATGCTAGGAAGAAAATAGAGTGTTTTGAAGATTTGTTCACTTGGCAAAAAGGCATCGAACTTGTCAAAAAAATATGTCTCATTACTGAAAAGAAAGGTTTGAAAAGTGATTACGGTTTGAAAGACCAATTGCGCCGTGCGGCTGTTTCGATTCCGACCAACATTGCTGAAGGTTTTGAACGCCGTTCAAGCAAGGAATATCTAAATTTTCTAAGCATCGCTAAAGGTTCGTCAGGCGAAGTGAGAAGTCTTCTGTATGTTGCTCTCGAAGTCGGTTACATTGATAAGCCCGAACATCAACTTTTGCGCGAGAAAGCAAAATTCATAAGCAGTTCAATCACTAATCAAATGAAGTCAATCAATAACGCAATAATGTGAGCGCAAAACTTTTCCCCTTTTAACCCTTTCCCCTTTTAACCTTTAAGGAATTTATGGCTGAGACGAAAATACTACCGATTTGGGCGGAAGAATTACGCAGGCGATATTTGCGCGGCGAATCTTCGATGTTTATTCTGCACGGAAATGTGTTTGACGCGGTTTTTAGCAACGGCGAAATGCTCGGCTTGACCGAATTTTTGACGACGGTTTTGCTGAAAGAATCTAGGGAAAACATCATCGTTTATAACCTTTCGTCGGGCGCGAGCTTTCCGAAAAAGTCGGAATCGTTTTCAAATTGGCAGGAAATCGCGGTCGAACCGGACAAAGCGAAGGTTTTAGCAATGTTGGAGCGTTCGATTCGGCTGACGGATAAAACGGCTTTGATTTTGGAATATGCCGAAGCGATTGCGCCCGCCGGCGACCCGAGTTTTCAGACGGACGCTGACCGCTCTTCAATCGTAACTTTGCATCGCTGGTCGTTTCTGCCGGAGATCGAGCGCGGCGATAACATTATTATTTTAATCGCCGAAAACATCGCCGAACTCGCGCCGAAAATCGTTTCCAATCCGAAAATCACGACGATTGAAATTCCGATGCCCGATTTTGAGACGAGAAAATCGGTCGTCGCCAACACTGACGCGCGGCTCACCGGCGAGGACGCGAATCATTACGCCGAAGTGACTGCCGGATTAAAAGCGGTGCAGATCGCTTCGATTCTGTTGCCGCCGCCGCAAGCCGAAGCGGATTTGCAGGAGCGCGAAACATTTATCCAAACGCTGCTCGGAAATTCCGCCGATGCCAAAGAACGCGCTCACAAGCTCGCCGCTCTAACGACGGGAATGATGCGCGACGAAATCAAAAAACTCGTCGCGCCGGAGGCAAAAGAAAATGAAGCGGAGTGGGAAAAAACCAGCCCGCTCGAACTCGCCAAACTCGAAGCCGACAAACTGATCGCCAGCCGCAAGCGGGAAATTATCGAACGCGAATGTTTCGGACTGGTCGAATTCGTCACGCCCGAATTCGGTTTTGAAGTCGTCGGCGGAATGGAAGAAGTCAAAAAAGATTTGCTCGTCATCGCCGACAGCATCCGCAAAGGAACTCGTTCGCGCGTGCCGATGGGCATTCTTTTTACCGGTCCGATGGGAACGGGAAAAACTTTCGTCGCCGAATCTTTCGCTAAAGAATGCGGTTTGACGACGATTAAATTGAAAAATTTCCGCTCGAAATGGGTCGGCGCGACCGAAGGAAATTTGGACAAAATTTTGAGCGTCATCAAAGCCATCGGACAAGTTATCGTCATCATTGACGAAGGCGACCGCGCGTTCGGCAACACGGACGGCGATGGCGACGGCGGCACTTCGTCGCGGGTAATTGCGCGAATCAAAGAGTTTATGTCCGACACTTCCAATCGCGGGCGCATTATGTTTCTCGTGATGACCAATCGCCCCGACAAACTCGACGTAGATTTGAAACGCGCCGGAAGATTAGATCGCAAAATCCCGTTTCTCTATTCGCAAACGCCCGAAGAAGTCGAAATGGTCGCCAAAGCACTTTTGCGGAAAAACAAAATCAAAACCGAAGTTGATTTGAGCGAGTTAAAAGACGAATTTTCAAAACGCCTGGTCGGTTACAGCAACGCCGATGTCGAAGCCGTGATTTTAATGGCGAACGACGACGCGGCACGCGAAGCGGGCGATGACGCGCTTGTATCGAAGGAACATTTCATCCGCGCGGCGAGCGATTATTTTCCGAGCCGCGACATCGAACTTTTGGAATATATGGAACTGCTCGCCGTTTTTGAATCTTCGAGCCGAAGATTTTTGCCCGTCAAATATGCCGGAATGACGGCGGAAGAATTGGATTTGCGATTGCGTGAACTGCGTTTGCGAATTGGAAATCGCCGGTAAGGTGGAAAAGTGAAAGAGTGAAAACGTGAAAAAGTTTTCGAGAATTTGAAACGAAATTTGCCGAATGAGCGAAATAAATTTGAAGAAAATAAATTTAAGAACAAAGGTGTAAATAATCGTTTATAAAACCTCAATGAACATCAGTAAATCAAAATTTTCAGTTTGTATTTCGTTTCTTTTTTTAGTTTTCGCTTTTCCGATTTTCGCGCAGTTGAAGCTCGTGCCGCAGAAAATATCTTTGCGCGACGGTCGGGAATTCAGCCTTAATCTGCCCGCCAATTACGAAATTATTCCCGCTGCTGAAGGCTTGCGGCGCGTACGGTTTTTCGCCGTCGCGCCCGACGGTCGCATTTTCGTGACCGATATGTTCAATATGGACGACAATCGCAGCGGCGCGGTTTACGTTCTCGACGCTTGGGATTCGCGTAAAGGAAAATTCGGCAAAATCATTCCGTTTATGACGAATCTTCGCAACCCGAACAGCGTCGCTTTTTACACCGACAAAAAAGGGCAGGACTGGTTTTATCTCGCCGAAACCGACAAATTGACGCGCTATAAATACGTCAGAAATTCCGTCGAGCCGAGCGGCAAACCGGAAGTTTTGGCGACTTTTCCCGCTTATGGTTTGGGTTACAAATACGGCAGTTGGCATTTAACCAGAACAATCGCGTTTTCGCCGAAAGGAAAACTTTACGTCTCCATCGGCACGAGTTGTGATTTCTGCGAAGAAAAAACGTCTGAAAAAGATATTCGCGGCGTGGTTCTGGAAATGGACGCGGACGGCAGCGACCGGAAAGTTTACGCCCGCAATATCAAAAACGCAGTCGGCTTGAAATGGATTGATGATGAACTTTACGCGACGAACGAAGGCGTTGACCATCTCGGTCTGGACGCGCCCGACGACACGCTTTTTCAGCTCAAGGAAAACGCCGACTACGGCTGGCGCAAATGTTTCCAGGCGGACGGCAAGATCGCTTTCGATAAAACCGGAATGAAGAAAAAGCAATTGCCGCCCGATTGCAGTTTCGTGCCGCTCGCGTGGGCTTTCTTTCCGGCGCACAGCTCCGCGCTCGGCTTCGATTATTTCGACAAACGAACGACCGACGAAAATCTAAAAAATTCGATGCTCGTCGCGCTGCACGGCTCGACCGACAGAAAGCAAGGGCGCGGTTATAAAATCGTGGCGACGCGCGGCGACGATAAGGCGCAGGATTTCGTCACCGGTTTTGTGCAGGGAATCAATACCTTCGGTCGCCCGTGCGACATTTTGCGAATGTCGCCGAGTTCGTTTCTGTTCAGCGATGATCGCGGCGGCGTGATTTATCTGGTGCGCGAGAAAAAGATCGTTCCGAAACGACCGAGATTAAAGTCTTAAATACTTGTGAAAAAACGAAAATTCTAAATTTTACATTCTG
>CAXTMQ010000354.1:0-3862 GCA_964245305.1 uncultured Pyrinomonadaceae bacterium | reverse complement strand
AAAAAAAGCGAAGATATATCTTCGCTTTTTTTATTTTCCAGCCGCATCAAGCTAAATCGAATCGGCAATCGCCGCAGCGAAAATATCCAGCGCGACATCTACATTTTTTTTCGTCAGAATCAGCGGCGGCGACCAGCGAATTGTGTTCGCGCCGCAGCCTAAAATAATCAAGCCGCGATTGAAACACGCCATCTCGATTTTATCGCGCAAATCGGGCGCGGCTGTCATCGTCGCTTTCGATTCGACGAATTCCACGCCGACCATCAAGCCGAGTCCGCGCACATCGCCGATGCAGTCGTATTTCTCCTGCAATTTTCGCAAACCGTCTTGCAGATAATCGCCGACGATTTTAGCATTTTCAACCAAACCGTTTTCGAGCAGTTCTATCGTCTTCAAAGCCGACGCGATGCAAACCGGATTTCCGCCGAACGTCGAAGCGTGCGCGCCTTTATGCCAGTCCATTATGTCGGCGCGAGCGACGCACACACCGATTGGCAAACCCGATCCGATACCTTTGGCGAGACACATAATATCCGGTTCGATGCCGTAATAATCGGTCGCAAACATTTTTCCGGTTCTGCCCATTCCCGACTGCACTTCGTCAACAATGAGCATAATGCCGTGTTGGTCGCAGATTCTGCGAAGTTCTTTTAAAAAATTCTCCGGCGCGGGAACGTAGCCGCCTTCGCCTTGCACGGCTTCGACGACGATGCCGGCGACTTCTTCGGGCGGCGTGGTCGTTTGGATAACGCGGTTTTCAATCCATTCAATCGTCGCTTTTGATGCGCTTTCGGCATCAGTTACGCCCGCGAGCGGCGAGCGAATCCAATTGGGATACGGAACGTGAATCACATCGAGCGGCTGTCGTCCAAAACCCGAACGCTGCGCCTTTTTCGATGAAGTCAAGCTCAATGCTCCCAAAGTTCGCCCGTGAAACGAGCCGAAAAATGAAATGAATTTCTGTCTGCCCGTGTGATACATCGCCAATTTCAAAGCCGTCTCGACGGCTTCCGCGCCGCTGTTGGCGAAATGCGTTTTCGTCGGCGATTTGATCGGCACGATTTCGTCCAATTTTTTGCCGAGCGCGGGCATTTGCCGGTAGTAATAATCCGTGCCGCACATATGAATCAAAGTTTCGGTTTGTTTGGTAATCGCCGCGACGATTTCGGGATGACAATGCCCGGTCGAACAGACTGCCACGCCCGCGTTGCAGTCTAAAAAAATATTGCCGTCCGCGTCTTCGATCCACACGCCGTAGCCTTTTTCGGCGACGAGTTTGTAATCCGGTCGCGGATAAGACGGCGTTACATATTGCGCGTCAGCCGCGATAATTTCCTTTGCTTTCGGTCCGGGAAGTTCGGTTTTGATAATCGGTTTTTGCAGTTCTGTAGTCGGTGTCATAAATTTTTCTCCGTGTATGAAAATGTCAAAACATTTTCAGTTGCGCCGATAAAGTCTATCGGTTTGATAATAAAGTTAAATGAAATTAATGCCGGAAATAACGCGGAAGAAAAAAGATTAGTCGCCGCCGAAAAGATTCGGGCGGGTGGAATTCGGTCGAAGTTTGACGATGGAACGCGCGGTCATTGCTTTACGCAACCAATATATCAAACTCGCGCCGCCGATGCCAAATTTTTGCGAAAACAGCTAGTGATGATTAAACTCGAAATATGAACAAACCGAAATTTACAAACAATTTGATACACGAAACCTCGCCGTATCTTCTCCAGCACGCGCATAATCCGGTCGAATGGTTCGCGTGGAGCGATGAAGCGTTTGCGAAAGCGAAAAACGAAGACAAACCGATTTTAATCAGCATCGGTTATTCGGCGTGTCATTGGTGTCACGTGATGGAACACGAATCTTTCGAAGACGAAGCGACGGCGCGTTTGATGAACGAAAATTTCGTCAACATCAAAATTGATTTGGAAGAGCGACCGGACGTTGACCAGATTTATATGCAGTTCGTGCAGATGACGACCGGCAGCGGCGGTTATCCGCTCAATGTTTTTCTCACGCCCGACAAATTGCCGTTTTTCGGCGGAACTTATTTTCCGCCGGTCAATCGCTATAATATGCCGAGCTTTTCGCGCGTTTTGGAAAGCATCGCCGACGCCTGGCAAAGCCGGCGCGATGAGTTACTTGATTCGGCGACGGATATTTTGGGCGAGATGCGGCGCGTCGGCTTGGCGGAAATGTCGCCGAGCCAATTGTCGCTCGATCAACTCGACGCGGCATTTCTCGGATTTACGAAAACATTCGACAGCGTGAACGGCGGTTTCGGCGGCGCGCCGAAATTTCCGCCGCCGATGTCTTTGGAATTTTTACTGAGATATTTCCGTCAAACAAGCGATGAAAACGCGCTCGCCATCGTTAAAAAAACTTGCGATGAGATGGCGGCGGGCGGCATTTACGATCAACTCGGCGGCGGCTTCCATCGCTACACGGTAGACGCGATTTGGCTCACACCGCATTTTGAAAAAATGCTTTATGATAACGCGCAATTAGCCAGAATTTATCTGCATCTTTTCCAGGTGACGAAAGATGAATTCTATAAACGCATCGCCGTCGAGACGCTCGAATACATTAAAAGGGAAATGCTCGACGAACGCGGCGGATTTTATTCGGCGCAGGACGCGGACAGCGAAGGCGTGGAAGGCAAATTTTTCGTTTGGACTCCGCCGGAAATCGTCGAAATTCTCGGCGCGGAAGACGCGCGGATTTTTAATTATTTTTACGATGTAACGACGCACGGAAATTTTGAGGAAAAGAATATCCTGAACGTCAAAAATTCTTTGGAAGTTTCTGCCGCGCAGTTGAAAATTTCGGTCGACGAATTAAAGGAAGTTTTAGATCGCGGCAGAAAAAGACTTTTTGAAGCGCGTGAAAAAAGAATTAAACCATTCCGCGACGAGAAGGTTTTGACGGCATGGAACGGCTTGATGCTGGCGACATTTGCCGAAGCATCGGCGATTTTGCAAAGCGCGGAGTATCTGGAAATCGCAAGACGCAACGCCGATTTCGTTTTGGAAAATATGCGAAACGGCGAATATCTTTTGCGAACTTTTAAGGACGGACAGGCGAAACTCAACGCTTATCTCGAAGATTACGCGAATTTTGCCGACGGTTTGATCGAACTTTATCAAGTTTCCGGCGAAGCGAAATATCTGCGCGAAGCGAAGAGTTTCGCCGATTTGATGATTACAGAATTTTGGGACGCTGAAGCGGGCGGATTTTTCTTTACGGCGAACAATCACGAACCACTGTTGATGCGCTCGAAGGACTTTTACGACAACGCGACTCCGGCGGGAAATTCGGCGGCGGCGGATGTTTTACTGAAATTATCGAAAATTTACGGCGATGAAAAATACGAACGCTTTGCCGTAACGCTCTTAAGATTAGTCGCGCCGCAAATCCGCCGTTATCCGAACGCCTTCGGCAGAGTTTTGTCGGTTTTGGAATTTCATCTGAATGCGACTAAGGAAATCATCGTTATCGGTGAGAAGGGAAACGCGCTTGAAAAAGAAATTTGGCGCGAATATTTGCCTTTTAAAGTCGTCGTTCTAAGCGGCGGCAAAACTGAAGAATCGCTTCCGCTTCTCGAAAATCGAGCGACTGTCGAAGGAAAACCGACTGCTTACATCTGCGAAAATTTCGTTTGTCAGAAACCTGTAACTTCAGTCGAAGATTTCAAAAAGCAAATTGAAAATTGAAATCTGAAAGTTAACTGAAAACAAAAAAGCGCGATGTCGAAAAACATCGCGCTTTTTGTAATAACAGAAATGATTGAACTACGGTTTTTTCGTATTGCCGTTCGACATCATTTTGTCATTCGACATCATTTTGTCATTCGACATCATTT
>CAXTMQ010000353.1:0-3885 GCA_964245305.1 uncultured Pyrinomonadaceae bacterium | reverse complement strand
GATGCGTTTGAGTTTGACGACCGAATGACCGACCGAATCGAACATTTTGCGGATTTGCTGATTGTGTCCTTCGGTCAAGGTTACGCGATACCAACCGTTGTTTTCCGTGTGTTTCAATTCTTCGATTTTGGCGGGCGCGGTTCTAAAATTATCGTCGAGCCGAACGCCGCGCCGCAGTTTGTTAATCGCGTTGTCGTTCGGCAAGCCTTTGACTTTGACTTCGTAAACTTTTTCGACGGTTTTTGACGAAGCCACGAGGTTTGTAAAATCGCCGTCGTTGGTCAGAATTATCAAGCCTTCGGTGTTAAAATCGAGTCGTCCGACCGGATGCAGTTTGCCGAATTTTTGCGGAACTAAATCAACCACCAGTTTTCTGCCTTCGGGATCAGCCGCGCTTGACAAATAGCCCCGCGGTTTGTTCAATAAAATATAAATTTTTTCGCGTTTGCCGATTTTCGGGTTGATGAGTTTGCCGCCGACTTTGATGTGGTCGGTTTCGGGATCGGCTTTCGCGCCGGGCGTGGTTGTGATTTCGCCGTTGACCGAAACTTCGCCCGCCGCGATCAATTGTTCAGCCGCGCGGCGCGACGCGATTCCGGCTTGCGCGATTAATTTTTGTAATCGTTCCTGCATAAACTTTATTCTACAACACAATAAAAAATTAGCCGCGAATTACACGAATAACACGAATTAAAAATAAAAATAATTCATGTTATTCGTGCAATTCGCGGCTGAAATTTTTACAACCGACAACTACTTCGTGCGCGGAACATAAGGCACGAATCTGTCCATCGAAGCGTTGATTTGCAGGTAAATTTGTGTTTCGCGCGGAATAAGATTTCGCCAATTCTCGCCGCCGCGTTTAATATAACCGGCGAGTTTCGCAGGATTGGAATTATAGCCCGCCGACATCAATTCCGCCGGTGTCGCCGTGCCGTCGGCGATTGCCTGCGTGATCGTTTCGCTCGACGTTAAATCGCTCCAGGTCATCTGCATATAAAGCAGCATCGCGGTCGCGGCGTTCGTATGATTTCGCATTCCTTCAACAAAATCGGGCATCAGATTGACCGTCGGATAACGCGAGCGAATCATATTGTAAGTCGAAGAAATCATCTGCACCATTCCGCCCGCGCCCGCCGAACTGACCGAATAGCGATACGTCTGACCTTCGTTCAAAGCGTAAAGCGCGAAAATATCGTTGTAGATACTCAAATGATATTCGCTGCGAAACCGCTGGTGGTCAACGTGTTCGACGATGCTCAATTTTTCCGCCATATCCGTAACCTGCGGCGAAACGTAAACGCCTTTTTTCTGCAAATTCGCCCGCGCCGAGTCAATGATGTTTCGTACATAGATGCGTCCGGCGTTGACGACTTCGGGCGTCACGATGCCCGGATGCGTGGACATATAAAATGCCATTTCATAAAACTTGCCGTCGCGTTCGACCGGATACTGCACGATCAGCGGCAGGTGCGCTTTGTTTTCATCATCAATTACCATCACCGGCGTATTCACGCCGTTTGCGCGAACATTCTTGACCGTCATCAATTTACCGTCGGCGGTCGTCGCTAAAACTTCGGCGTTTTGTTTGTCTAAAAAAGCATCTTTCGTGATGACGATATAATCAACGCGCGCGGCTTTGTAATCGTAAAAAGCGATGCGAACATAATCGGTCGTCAAAGTCGGATCGGTCAAAGCGGTTTGTAGAGGGCGCGTCTGCATCAGTCGTTTCGCTTCGGCGATACGGCTTTTGATTTGCGCGAAAGTCAAAGGCTTATAAAAAGTCGGCGGCGGTTTCGGTGTCGGAATCGGCATCGTCGCGGGAAGAGCTGTCACCGGCGATGTAAAGACCGGATTCGTTGCCGTCGTCGGTGTCGCTGTCGGCGCGGGTGTAAAAGTCGGACGCGGAGTCGGCGATGTGGGCGGCGGCAAAGTATTCGTAATCGTTACGCCGCGCGGCATCGGAGTCGGTGTTGGCGAAATTATTGGTTTGCCGCTAACCTCACGCGGTCGCGTCGGCATCGGAGTTATCGAAACAGTCTGCGAAAAAATGCTCGTCGTCGAACTAAAAAACGCGATGACAAAAAGACAAAGGGATTTTTTCATAAATTTTACAGAGATTTTTAAAGTAACGGTAAGCGGGTTGGGCAAAATGAAATTTCAGAGGCAGATAATTTTTATCTGCGTTTATAAAGATTCGCTCAAAAAGCAAAAGGTTGTCAAATTAATCGGCAATCTTTTATGGTTTCCACAAAGAAATTTTATCAATCGGCGAATTTGTTATCCGTGCCGATTTTCGTTATAACTGAAATTTCTTTTTGAGAGGTAAAAAAGAAGTTTGAAGATTTATGAAAAAACTTTTTGGCACTGACGGCATCCGCGGCGAAGCTGGAAATTTTCCGCTCGACGCAAGCACAATCGAAATCATCGGCGCGTCCTTAACCGAACAATTTACCGGAAAACTCGAACGTCGTCCGCGTTTCGTATTGGGACGCGACACGCGCGAATCCGGCGAATGGATTGAACAAGCGTTCTGCGCGAGGGCGATTGGCGCGGGCGCGGAATGCGAATCGGCGGAAATTATCACTACGCCGGGCGTTGCTTTTTTGACGAAGGAATTCGGTTTCGACGCGGGCATCGTGATCAGCGCGTCGCACAATCCGTTTCACGACAACGGCATCAAAATATTTTCGCCCGACGGGAAAAAAATTGACGAAGCGACCGAAAGAAAAATCGAAGCGGATATTTATCGAACCGAAAAGTCAGCCGGTGCAGGCGCGAAACAATCAAAAAAATTAACCGAATGCAATACGAAAAATGCGTCAAAGATGCGAAATCGTTATGTAAACTATTTAGCCGACGAATTTAAAACGCTCGATTTAACGGATTTCAAAATGGTGATTGACTGCGCGAACGGCGCGGCTTTTGAACTTGCTCCGCAACTTTTCCGAAAATTCGGCGCGGAAGCAATTATCATAAACAACGCGCCTGACGGGAAAAATATCAATGAAAATTGCGGCTCTTTGCATCTTGAAAATCTGCGCGAAAAAGTTCTCGAAGGAGAAGCCGATTTCGGCGTGGCTTTTGACGGGGATGCCGACCGCGCTTTGTTTGTTGACGAAAAGGGGAATTTGGTTGACGGCGACGCGGTGTTGTGGATTATGGCGAATCGCCTGCAAGCGGACGGCAAATTAAATAATCAAACCGTCGTGGCGACCGTGATGAGCAATCTCGGTTTGGAAGTCGCGCTCGATTCTAAAAATATCAAGCTCGCGCGAACGGCGGTCGGCGATAAATATGTTTTGCAGGAATTGATTAATTCAAATTGTTCGATTGGCGGTGAACAGTCGGGACATATAATTTTTCCGTTTCACAGTCTCGTCGGCGACGGAATGCTGACGACGCTTTTTTTGCTCGAAGCGATTCGCAAAGACGGGAAATCTCTGTCGGAAATAAAAAACGGTTTCGTCCAATTTCCTCAGATTTTAGTCAACATCAAAGTGCGTGAAAAACTGCCGTTCGAATCAATCAAAGAAATCGCCCAAGCCGCCGCCAATGTCGAAAACAAACTCGGCAAAACGGGTCGGCTTCTGCTTCGCTATTCGGGAACGGAAAATCTGGCGCGTGTGATGATCGAAGGCGAAAATCAAACGGAAATCGAAGCGCAGGCGAATCGTTTAGCCGGAATTATCAAAAAAAAACTAGGATAATTTGAGCGAAATTTCAAATTTTCTTCCAAAAAATATTCAAAAAAATGTTCTTGCGGCTTGCCAACCTAAAAAAAATATTTGTATACTTAGTTAACTGAGACGTTAGGTGGAGCCTTCGTCTCAAGTGGTTGCTGGGGTGAGGACAGTAATCACGAATTGGCAGGCGCGGCACACT
>CAXTMQ010000352.1:0-3964 GCA_964245305.1 uncultured Pyrinomonadaceae bacterium | reverse complement strand
ATACGGTGTCGCTGACGACGCTCATACTATTAAATATAACCCAGTTCGACAAATCATAAAATAATACTTGACAACTGAATAATTTCTTTTTAAGCGTCCGCCGTTTCAAACAATTTCGGCTGCGTTTTATTTCTAAAAATTCTCCACCGATTTTCCGAATATCTTGAAAATCCCGTTCCGTCGCACGAATCAACGCCTAAATGCTCGAAATAATTCCAACGCGGAACGCCGTTTATTCTGCCGACGTGAACCCACTTGTCCAGCCTTTTGGCGCATTGAATGATCGTTTTCACCGCGAACGAATGCTTGTATTTGTCGTCGCCGCCGATGAAAATCGCATCTATCGCGTCCCATTCAATCGGCAGATTCTCCTGCCCGTTCTGGATGACTAACGCCATCGGAAATTTTTGAACGATTGATTCGTGCCGATAATGTTCAAAAAGCTCCAAAGTTCGCCGCGCCGAACCGACGACATCGGGCAAACAAAGAAATTTACAAAAATCGCGGTTTACAGCTTCTCTTTCGAGCAAGGCGTAATACTTGATTTTATGGAATGTCGCAAAGCACCCGTTATCAATTCCGAACGGCTCATACGGACGGAAATTCCGTCGGAACGTGAGCGGCGTGAGAAGCTGTCCGACCGTTTCGCCCAAGTCGGTTTCAACTTCTTCCAAAGATTTTGAGTCTGCGAATAATTGCATCTTCACCTCACAAATTCGTTTTCCAACTCCGCGCCGCCGGATTCAAAGCCTTCACAATGACAAAATTCAACAGTTCTTAATTTGCCCGAATCGCCACCGCCTTTTGCTTCTGACCAGTTACAGCCGCTTTTGCCGTGCTTGTCTTGGCTGTGTCCACATCGTTTGCATTTATTCATCTGCTAAACCGCCTCTACGTTTTCGCCTCACCCGCTTCATTTTTAGGCGAAAAATAAAAATAATCTTCGTCAGCGCAAACCGATTCCGCCGCGTCTCTCAAAACGTATTCTTCGTTGTACTCGCTTTCTTCGGTTTGCAGTTCCGGTCGCTGACACCATTCCTGGAAAACCGTGCCGTGAAAAACGCCTTTGCCGTGAATCGTTAATTTAGTCGGCTGCTGCGCGTTGCGGTAAAAAGCACAGCCGAAGCAATTCTTTTCTTTATTCGCGGCGGCGAGTTTTTTCGGATTGCTTAGAACGTCGTGCCGCCGGGCGCAAATCGCAGCTTCAACGCTGTTGCTGTGACCTAAAGTGCAAGGGCAAAGCTCGGCGAAAGAAGAATCTTCGTCAGACGTTTCAACCGTTCGCCAGCGAAGCGTTTCCTTTGACTGCATCGGTTTTTGCCAGATAGCCATATTTGCTAAATCCGTTTCCGAATATCGCTCGAATCCAATTCCGGCAAGTGCGTGGCTTGCCGTCTCAAAGATGGGCGGACGGACGAGTTTGAAAGTCTTCGGCTCGTCCGCCGCCCGGTTAAAACCGCCCCTGCTCTCCCTTGATAAACCAATCCGTTCCTTTCGCCAAAACAACCACGCCGAACACGAAACCCGCGAGCCACGCAAACCAAACGGGCGCGGCGGCGACGACGATAAAAACGATGAATGTGTAAATGAAATGTTTCATAAAATTTGATTACCCTTTTAATCAAAAAATCCGGTAATAACGTATTCCGGCAAAATTATTTGAAAGCGAAACGGCTCGACTTTTTCGCCATCGTCAAACCGCCGAATCCAATCAATACATTCGGACGGTAATTCTTGTCCGGCGGCGATGCCGACCGAGATTTGATTTGAACCGACCGAAACATTGCGGCGAAAATAAGGCGCGACCCGGCGTTTGATTGCGCGGGCTAAAGCGCAGTTATGACAATCGTCATGGTCGCCTTTCTTAATGTCTTCGTCCAGAACTTCAACTTCAACGGCGCGATGTTTTACGCCGCCGATGTTTTTCAGATTTTCGATTGATATTTCGTCTTGGAGATTCATATTATTTGCAAAGCCAATTAACAAACCGTTGGGCAAGTCGCGCAGCGGGTCGTTTGATAAAAACCGCGTTTATAGATTTCGCCGCGTATTCGTCCTTACCGTTGCGCGGCAAAAATCGAAGTTTGCAATCGCCGACCGGTGAAGGCGTTTCCAGCACTTCAAATTTGATAAAAACGATGTCGCCTTTTTTCAAGCCGTCGCCGTTGTCGCTGTATTTCGGGTCCAAGTTCATGATTGCCTCACAACCGCCGCGCCCGTTTCATACGAAACTTCGCGCAGTCTGGAAGAGTCCTGTTTAATCATCGAAGAAAATTCTTCGATGATGTCCGGCGAATGTTTTAGAACGTCGCGGATTTCGAGAAACGAAACGGCTTCGATTTCATCGGCGAACTCGTAAGTCTCCGCGCCGATAACGATTTGTAGGCTACCGTCCGCGCGTACACCTAAAACGATTGACGTATGCTCGGCTTGAGCGGTCTTTTGTAATGCTTCGATTAAGTTCATAAATTTACCTTTCACGCTGAAGTCTGATCGTTCGACGCTCGAATCCTTCCATTTGGAAATCGCCGAGCGGCAAGCGGTCGTGTTCGCCGTAGATGGTTTTGATAACCTTTGCCGCTTTAAATTCCGAGAACTTTTTTACTTTCGTTAAGAAATTAAAAAGTCCGCGGCAATGTATGCAGTAGGCATCGAAAACCATCGCAAAAGTCGCCGTTTCATAAGTCGTTTTTCCGCATAAAGCGCATTTGTTCATATATTTTCTGAATCCGTTTTCGATTTCACTCGAATAAAAATTAAATGCTCACCTGCTCAGAACGAGCCGGGCGGTTGAATTCCTTTGCCGTTCGCTAAATCAGCCAGAGACTTATCAAAACCCACAAAATCAATAAGCAGGTCGCCATCAAGAAATGGTTGTGTAATAAGCCACGAATTTTTGTTTTGAATAATTCGATTCCAATCGTTACCCTTCATATTTGAAATAAGGATTTCGTCTTTCGGGTCATTACGCGCTTCGATTTCTTCAAGCGTTAAGATTTCGCCGCCGAGATAATGCATCGGGCTTTCGCCGATTGTTTCAGTTATAACGCTCCAATCCGCGCCGGTTTTATCAATGGTTTTGAAGCGGAAGCCGAACGGTTTGGAGTTGTATCGTTCAATGATGCCCTTTGCCATTTCGACGGCTTGCTCGACATCCCACGCGCCGATTTCTTTGGTCGTTTCTTCGTGGAAAAGTGTTCCCGGACTGTAAAAAGTTACAAAATGTTTTTGCATAATTTTCCCTCTCAATGCGACGCGCGATTTTCTCACGGCACGTAAAATGACTATGCCGCTTGCCTGTCAGCCCAATATTCTTCCTCTCGATGGCAAAGATAATGCTCGGTGCGAGTGTCCGACGGATTGCCGCACAAAACACATATACACGGCTCGTAATCGTCGTTCGCGTAGTGATCTTCGATTTCCTGAGAGAATTCGGTCTCAGCTAAAATTTCTTCGTCGCGCCGCATCAAAGCGAACACGGCTTTGGCTCTCGAATAAAGCTCGCCGTAGCGCGGTTCGGTCTTATCGAGTCCGAACAAGTCCCACAGATAAGAATGATTCGCGTCGTAAACTCTGAATAATTTGAGAATATGTTTGCAATCAATTCTTGCCGGACAATCGCATTCGATATTCAATTCCAATCCGTGCGAAAATTCGCCGGAAAATCCTTTGAAGAAAACTTCCTGATGATAAAAGGTGTCGGCTTTGGATAATGATTTCGTTACCCACAGATTCTCGCACTGAAACTCCGGCTGGCAGTCCAAAGATCGGGCGAATTGCAGAGCCGAATTGTTCGGTTTCGCGCCGCCGACCGCTTCGAGCCATTTCGTTAAGTTTTTCTCGGTTGATACCATATATTTTTAAGAGAGCGGCGAAATTTTATCCGGCTGCCTATTTCCTGAATTAAATATCTCCACCGTTGCTCGACTTTTGCTTTTGTTATCAAAATTGCGGTTTCCCGCTT
>CAXTMQ010000351.1:0-3967 GCA_964245305.1 uncultured Pyrinomonadaceae bacterium | reverse complement strand
GTTTCATATACGCCGCGATTTCCAAACCGGCAATGTTCGGCAGTTTTGTCGGCAGCAACGAAAGCTGTAACTGACGCGCTTCCTTTAATTCCTTGGCGCGGCGTTCGTTTTCGGCTTCGACGATCAGCATTCTGGATTTTTCTTTTTCGTGTTCGACTTCTTTGACCAACTGTGCTTCAAGATCGGTGCTGGTGCGGGCGAACTGGCGGGCGAGAAAAAGGGCGTTGGCGATAATCAGCGCGGTCAGGCAGACGAATTGGCTGATATACAAATTCGGCGAATTTTCGCCGAAGATGATGCCTAAAATTGTAGACGACAAACTGCTGATAATAAACGACGCGCCGACAATGCCGAGAACCCACGAATTATCAACTTTTCGGCGAACGGCGCGAATAATGACAATCGAAACGCTGACGATGTTCCAGATCATCACCGCCAAAAAAACGAGAAAACCGGCGAAGAAAAACAATGCCGAGACGAGTATTCCGAAACCGAGAGAAGACACTGCTACCGCCAGCGTGCCGAACAGCCAAAGTCCCGCCGCTACGCGCAGATAACGCGGCAGGCGATTTTCGAGAACCGTATAAAGATAAGCGAGAAACGAGGTGAAATAAATCGCGCCGATAAAAATGCCGGTCAGCATATTCATATACACTCCGCCCGAAGAAAACACTTCGAAAATGGCGATGCTGACCGCTTCGGAAAGCAGAAATAAGCTGTAAAACAAATTTCCGGGCTGGCGCGGATAAAGCACAAACAACAGCAGATGCAACAGTCCGAGTGCCAGACAGATGCCGAAAGTTCCGCCTCTGACGCTTTTGATCAACGCCGTGTCGTCTAAAAATTCGGCGACGCTCGAATTCAAAGGCGCGATGTGCATTTTAAAAGCGGGCGGCTCGATTGCATATTTTTTCGACTGCGTGTTTGAATAACGCACGGCGATCAAATGCGTTTCGCCCGCCGCGAGATTTACGCCGAACGGCAGCGAACGCGGATTGTAGGTTTTTTCCGCGCCTCCGTCGGCGGAAACCGTGCCGAAACTTTCCATCAATTTGCCGTCAACGTAAATTTCCGACGCGCCCGGATGACTGATCGTTAATCCGAGCGATTGACCGGCGAGCGACGGGTCAATTTCGAGCCGCAGACGAAACCAGCCGATGCCGTTCCAACCGCTTTGCGGCGGCACGAAACCGCTGAGTAATGCCGGAGTCAGCAATTCCCAATCCGCGTCGTTCGTCGCCGGCAAAGCCCAATTCGCGTCGTCGCCCGATTTATATTTCCAGGTTTGCGCGCCGAGATTGGTCAACCGCTCATCGCGCAAATTGTCCGCCGACAAAACAATCGGTGTCGGCTCGATTTTCGGCTCGGCGGGATTCGCGTTCGATTCCTGCTGCGTTCGCCGCCGCTGATTTTCCGCTTTTTGTTTCTCTAATTCTTCTCTGAATTTTCCGCAGCCCGCCGCGATTATCGTCAGCGCGAATACCAGCGCGAACATCCGCGCTTTCGTCAAGTATCGATAATTCGGGATTAATTTTTTCATAAATTTGAATGCGCGCGAACGCCGTGATTTACGCGGTCAAGCCGTCATAAGTTCGATTGGAAAATTTGTGTTTAAGATATTAACAGATTTCGATTTTTTCTCGCGCTTCTTCAAATCAAAACGCGCAGATTCCGGCGGCGCGATTATTTCGATCTGAAAAAAATGTGCGACTTTTTTTATCGTTTGAATTGTAAAACGACGAATGTTACGTCGTCGTCTTGCGGTCGGTCGCCAGCCCATTTTTTGGCGGCATCGAGAAAACTTTCGATTAATTCGGGCGGCGCGAGTTTCGGATTTTCCAGAATGATTTTTTCGGCTTGGTCATAGCCGAACAGTTCGTTTTGTTCATTAAACATTTCGGGAAAACCGTCGCTCATCAAAACAATCCGGTCGCCTTCGGCAAGCGAAATTTCCTGCTCACGATAATCGAGCCGCCCGACGCTGCCGAGCGGCAAAGCTCTTTGCGAGATTTCTTCGACCGTTCGCGTCGCGCTTCGATAAATCAACGCCGCCGGCATTCCCGCCGCGCTGATTTTGACTCTATTTTCTTTGATTTTAAGAATCGTCAACGCCATAAACAACCCGCGCAGATTCATCGCTTTTAACGAACGCGAGATTTGTTTCAAAGTGTCGGGAATATCCGGCGCGGGCGCGAGATTATTAAAAAGTCCTTTGGTCGCCGTGACGACCGTTCCGGCTTTCAAACCGTGTCCGGTCGCGTCGCCGACGGCAACCGTTAAGGTTCCATCTTCGCCGACGTGAAAATCATAATAATCGCCGCCGACTTCCGTAGCGGGTTTCATATACGCCGCGATTTCTAAGTTCGGAATAACGGGCAGTTTGCGCGGCAGCATCGAGAGTTGTAATTGTCGGGCTTCTTCCAATTCTTTGGCGCGCCGGTCGTTTTCGGCGCGAAGCTCGGCGGCGGTTCGTTCCTGTTCTATTTTTTGCAGCGATAATTCTTCGACCTGCGCGAGCTGCGTTTTCAAATCACGATTCGTGCGGGCGAAATTGCGGGCGAGGAAAATCGAAACGGCGATTGGAACGCCGAGAATAATGGCGAGTTCGGCTAAAACCGAAAAATCTCTGGGAATATTAACGACGTTCAAATTCACAAGCAGCGAAAGCGTCATTCCGAGTATTAAAATCTGTACGCCGCCCATCAAAATCCACGCGCCCGAACGCCTTTCGCGCAGCGCGAAAATTAGAATTATGATTGAAAACGTGAACGATAAACCGACCAGCGCGTTTGTAAAAAATATGTAATTTCCGATTTTGTTGAGAAGTATGGCGTTCATAACGACGTTGATCGTCCACAGCCCCGTTAAAATCCAAAAAAATTTTCCCAATTTGCGCCCGAAAGCGACGTGCAGAAACGCGAGCAATCCGGTGAAATCGGCGGCGATCAACGCCGAAGCGATTATTTTGAGAACGACCGAAATTAAAATTGACTGATGACCGAAAGCTATTATATTGTTGGCGAGCAAAAACAGTCCGAACGAAGCCGCGTAAATGCTGTAAAAAAGGTTGGCGCGTTCGACGCGGTAAAAAAGATAAAGCAGAAAATGAAGCAGCGCGAGCGCGAGCAGAACGCCGATGAACAGAAAACCGATTCGCATCGAGCTGACGAAAACGTAATTTTCGATAACTTCACTCACATTATTCGCGTCAATTATCGAAATACTGAAACCCGGATAAATGCCGCCGTTCGTCATCCAGACGGCTTTGCCGCCGGAAAAATCGGGGAAAAGTCTCGAGGCGAAACGCACCGCTAAAACGTGTTCGCCCGCCGTTTCAAATTTGAACGGAATAGGCAAACGACTCGGATTATATTCGCCGATTCGCTCGTCGGAGATTGTTCCGAAAATCGCTATTTTTTCTCCGTCGAGATAAATTTCCGACGCGCCGCTTTGAAACGCGATCAAAGCCAGAGTTCGGTTGACCAGATTCTCGTCCACATTCAGCCGCAGCCGCAGCCAGGCGCGACCATTCCAACTGTCAGGCGGCAGATCACCCGGAGCAATATAAGTTCCTTCGATTTTGTCCCACGCGGAATCGTCGGTTTGCGGATTTGCCCAATTCGGATCGTCGCCCAGGCGGTATTTCCAAACAGATTTGCCCAGTTCAAAGGCTTTGTCGTTTTGCCGCTCGTCCTTTAAATCTTCAGCCTTTAAAACGAAAGATTCAGGCGATTGCGCCGCGACATTTATCGCCGTCAAATGAAGCGATAAAATGAAGAGACTTTTGATAATTTTCATTACAAACCCGAACGGATTGCCTTTTGAAAGGTTCATTCTTTTCC
Source organism: uncultured Pyrinomonadaceae bacterium (assembly GCA_964245305.1). Lineage (GTDB taxonomy): Bacteria > Acidobacteriota > Blastocatellia > Pyrinomonadales > Pyrinomonadaceae. The sequence goes on along the minus strand of CAXTMQ010000351.1, from coordinate 125 downwards.
TCGAATAGATTTTACGCGAATTTTATTTTTGCTTTTTCAGATCGAATAATTTGTTCCGGTTCACAATTAAATTGTTCCGAAGCGCGAACGAAACGCCGAAAACCGCGATTGTCGCGCTTTAATTA
>CAXTMQ010000350.1:0-3989 GCA_964245305.1 uncultured Pyrinomonadaceae bacterium | reverse complement strand
CCGCAGCCGTTTCCGCCGCCCGCGGGCGAACATCCGAATGGCTTTCTGGCGTTAGCCGAATACGATAAACCATCGAACGGCGGCAACAACGACGGCAAGATTAACCGACGGGACGCGATCTTTCCGAGTCTGCGATTATGGCAGGACGCGAATCACAACGGCATTTCGGAAGCGAGCGAATTGAAAACGATGACGGCACTCGGCGTGAATGCGATTGATCTTGATTACAAAGAATCACGACGGACGGATCAATACGGCAATCAGTTCAAATATCGGTCGGCGGTCAGAGACGCGCGCGGAGCGCAGGTCGGTCGTTGGGCGTGGGACGTTTTTCTGCTTGGGGAAGAATAATCTTTGGTTAATTGGAAATAAAAACTCCTCGTAAAACACGAGGAGTTTTTATTTTGAGTCTTGTTATTCTCTTGATAAATCATTCATAACTCAACGCCTCAACCGCATCGAGCCGCGCCGCTCGCATCGCCGGATAAAGCGCGCCGAACGCGCCGCCGATAATTCCGGCAACAAGAACGATTGACAGAACAAGCGGGCTGATTTCAACTTCGAGCGTCGTTATTTTGCTTAGCAAAAATCGTAGAATCAAAGTCAGCAGAATACCGCAGACGACTCCGCAAAAGCTGATTAAAATCGCTTCTTTGGCGATGATCCAGCCGATTCCGGCGTTTGATAAGCCCAGAGATTTCATAATGCCGATTTGCCTGGTGCGTTCGGTGACGGTCGTATACATCGTCAGCAAGATGACGAGCGCGCTGATGATTGCCGCGACACCGATGATGACGTTGAGGAAGACATTGAGCGCGGGAAAACTCGACATATAAAGCTCTTCCAAATCTTTGGTCAGCAGAATTTGATTGTCGGAAAAAGTTTTGCTGATCGTTTCGGCGACTTTATCGGGCGCGTAGCCTTCTTTAACTTTGATTAGAAACGCCGACGCTTTGCCTTCGCCGCTTAATTCCGCCTGCATCGCGGCGAGCGGAATTTTGATTCTGGCTCCGGCGGCAGGTTCGTATGTGCCGACAATTTTGAAAGGGCGTTCGTAAAGTTCGATAGTGTCGCCTATTTTTAATTTTTTCTGTCGCTGCCAGCCGGTGTCAATAATCGCCACTTCGCCGTTGGCGGGAAGTTTTTCGCCTTCGACAATCGAGATGCCGACGACGTTCGCGTATTCGTCAAAATTAATTCCGTCAATCAAGCGGCTGCCGGTGTTATTGTCTTTGGCGGCGACGGTGTTTTGCGCGATTGGAACGACGGTTTTCACGCCTTCGATTTTTTCCAAATCCTTTGCGAGCGAAACGGGCAGGCGGAATGCTTCCGAGCCGCCGATGCAGAGTGTGCCGGAAGAGCAAAACATAATCTCCGCGCCGACGTTCGATTCGCGTTCGGCGCGTTCGCGCATCGTTCCGTTCGATAACCCGACCGTAAAAACGATCAGCAAAACGCCGACCGCGATGCCCAAAACGCTGACAATCGTCCGCGCCGGACGATGAAGCATATTTGAAAAAACGAGATTGTTCATTTTTAGATGGTAAATGGTAAATGGTTAATGGAAAATACATCATCAATTAATCATTTACCAATAAAATCATTGCGGTTTCGGTTGAGCCGTATTCGTGTTCGCGCTGGCGGTTTGGCTTTGCGTTACCGCTTCGTTTTTTAATTCTTCGGGCGATTTCCAGCCGGCTTTTTTCAACAAATCAATCGCGTAATTAATCGGCACAGCCATATTCGCCGCCGTGCTTTCGGTGAAAACGCCGAAGTTTACGCCGATGACTTTTCCGCTCTGCCCGAACAGCGGCGCGCCCGAACCGCCTTCAGCAGTTTTCGCGTCGTGGACGATGCGGCGCGTATCCAAATCGGTAATCGCGCCCTGCGTCGTCAGCGGAACGATCTTTCTCGATTGTGCCAGAAAATTTATCAAAGATTGGCGCGAGCCGCCGAAACGCGCGTTGATTGATTTCGCTTCGTCGTCGTCAACCATCGCTAACAAACGATCAGGACCGTTCGGATAACCCATCGTGACGACGGTTTTCCCGACCGAGGCGACATCCTGACTCGTTTCGAGCGGCAAAACGGGAATGTCCGGCGAAACTAATTCAGGGTCAATCGAAGCAATCGCTAAATCTTCGCGTGAACCGAGTTGACGAATTTTTAGCGGAAACGGCTGCGGAAAATTCGGGAAATAAACGACGAGTCGTTTGATTCGCGCGCGTCCGTTCGCGTCGGTCATCATTTGTTTGACCAGATCGTCTTCTTCCCAGGGCTGAACGACGTGGCGATTGGTCACGATATAACCGCCGCCGGCGTGAAAACCCGTGCCGATAAAATCGTATTCGACCGGGCTTCCGCCGCCTTCGGTCGTCAAAGTCATCTGAACCGGCGGCGGTTTTCCGCCGTCTTCGTTCGGCGCATCGCTCGGTTCATACGGACTCGGCTGAAATGCCTGCGGATCGGGATAGCGCAGAGTTTTACCCGTTCTTTTATCAATCAAATCGTAAACGCCGACGATCAAACACACGCCGTTGCCGTATTCGACGCGCAGATTCGGCGCGAGCGAAACGGTTTTCATCATATCCTTGTTCGATTTATCAATCTGTCCGAGCTGCACGTTGTTTTCGATGAGTTGATCCTGCAATTGTTTGACAATCTGCGCCTGCTGTTCGGCAAGCTCGCGCGTCCGCTGCAATTCGCGGTTATATGAAAACCCGAGATAAAAAAGTCCGCTCAAGAAAGCGACGACAATCGCCAAAATAATCAATTTCGTTACCCACGAAATTTCGCGTGAAAGCTCGCGGACGAATTCTTTCAAAAACGCTTTTGCGTCGTCGCGCTTCGGTGAAGCGGCGGATTCGAGCGCGGCGGATTCGGTAAACGGAGCGATTTGCGGGTCGCGGTTCGTCGTAATCAAAGACGATTTCGAGGCGAGCGAAAAGAACGAAAATGAAATATCCGTATTCGGAATCGCAATCGTGTCGCCGTCCTCAATCGCCGCGAAACGCTGAATCGGCGCGTCGTTCAAAGTCATTTTCAGCGACGGCTGAAAATCTAAAACGCGATAAACCTTCTCGGTCAATTCGAGCGTCAGCCAAACGCCGCCCGCGGAAATCCGGTCGGTTTTAATCTGCAAATCGCACACGTCGGACGCGCCGAAACGAATGTTCTCTTCCGTGAACAATTCGGTGCGCTTTTCGTTGCCGACCGCGATGTGTATGATGATTCCGACTGCCATTCTTCGTTTAAAACCGTATCCTTCGATATTCGGACAAAAAGAATATTATCACAACCGGAATCGGAAGATTTATTACAGCCTGATTTTGATTCCTCCGTTAAGGATTCTGCTTTCGGTGAGCGTATAAATTTCCGCCAACGTCGGGTTTTGATGAGGCAGGAAAATCAATTTTACTTCATTTGACCGCGTAACCGGCGGGAAAAATCTGAATCGGCTGCTCGCCATCGGGAATATTTTTTAATTCGGCTTTCCCGTTTTCATCGGTCAGCGCGGAAATGTCTGCATCTTTAACGGAAATTTCCGCGCCCGAGACGGCTTGTTTGGCTTCTTGGTTTTTAACTGAAATTGGCAAGGCGTTTTGCGCGCAAGCGATGCTTGCCGCGAGCAAAACGACGCAAAATATAATAAATAATTTCATTTGATCTGTTACCTCTAAATTTTAATTCACCAATAACAACGCGCTCTGAATTTTCGGAAAAGCAGAGAAACGCGCAAATCGTCTTTCGGAAAAAAGACGCAGTTAGGCTGTGAATTTAAATTTCGGCGGCTGCCAGACAGAGTTTTTATAATTTTGGGTGTTAGGATTTTAGTAGAACTTTTCGGGCGAGAAATTTGTCGCCACAGAGATTTTGTCGGTTATCGAGAAAAAGTTGATTTGATAAGCGGTCGAAATATGACAACACGAACAAATAAAGAACGGCGAACATCATCGCCGCTTTCGTCCGGTTGTTCATACGGCTGAATG
>CAXTMQ010000349.1:0-4072 GCA_964245305.1 uncultured Pyrinomonadaceae bacterium | reverse complement strand
GCCGATGTTCGCGCCTCGGCGGTCGCCGTTAATGGCGGAATCCGGCGCGTAGCCGCTGCCATAAGTTGAACTTGCCGTTGCCGTTCCGCCGTTCGATGACAACGCGACGTTTGTTCTGTCCGAAGGCGTTGGAGTTGCCGTCGGTGTCGCGGTCGGCGTTGGATTCGGTGTCGGCGCGATGGTCGGAGTCGGGAAAGGTGTCGGCGTTGGAGTCGGAATGGGCGTAGCGGTCGGTGTCGGATTTGGAGTCGGCGTTGGTGTCGGCGTAACAGTCGGCGTTGGTGTCGGAGTCGGAGTCGTATCAACGATGGTTAAGCAGCTGCCATTTGACGAGATATAATTCGCAATCATTGTTTTCGACGTTTCGCAGAAAGTCGTGACGCTCGCCGAGATTACCGGATTCATTATCGAATTGGCGCACGAGCCGGAATTTTCGACGTGTTCCGCGCCCAGATTGTGTCCGATTTCGTGCGCGCTGATCAATTGATTTACGCCGTTGCTCCTGGCGGTCAAGCCGTAAGCGTGAGCCGGATCGCGGCAGACCACGCCTTGATACGCGATGCCCTGATTGCTGATTTTGCCGGTGTAGAGATGCGCCGTATCGCGCGGATATTGCGATTGGCGATAGTTCGTATTCCAATAACTGACGAACGAATCTAAAATCGTTGACGACGCGCCCGTCGGATACGGATCGGCGGTCGTCCAGGCGTGCTGAAACGTGACGCTGACCGTCAAATTCAAATCGCGGCGATAAATGCCGTCCACCATATTCAAGATTCCGAGAATCTCCGCATTCGCCGCATTCGCCGTGCCGCCCGACTGCGAAACCCATTGCTGATCGGCTTCGGTCGCGACTTCGATTTGCCGCAACGCGGCGGTCGCATTCGTTCCGTCAAAAATATCGGGCGCGAAAGAATTGCTTTCAAACTCTATTTTCCCTTGAATATCGTCGGACAAATCAATCGGTGTCAACAGGTCGTTTTCCTTGTAGACGACCGCTTTGTTTTCCGGCGCGGATTTTGAAAATCTGTCGGCTGGCGCGATGAAAAATTTGCCTTCGTCGCTGTAAATAAAGCCTTCAAAGCGATTTTCGTCAATCGTGAAACGGACTTCGGAGGCGGCATCGTCGAGCAGTTTTCCTTTGTAGGTGGTCGCGGCGGCGCGTTCCGATTGGCGTTCGCCCGCCGCGCCGGTTTCCGACGCTTTATAATTGCCGCTGCGAATATCGTTGAGCGTCAGCGTGAATTGAAACTTTTGCCCGTAAGCCTCGATTTCAATCAATTGTTCCGACTGCGCTTTTTCGAGCAAAATTTTATTATCTACATTTATCAATTCATAGTTCTTGAAAGTTTTATTCAAATCTCTGTGCAAAACGTCCTGTCCGAAAACGGAAGCGCAGAACGCCGACAAACAAAATATAATCAGAAAAAGTCTATTCATCCTTTACCTCGTATAATAAATCGCTATGATTAAAAGTCGGTTTCGAGCCGAGTTATTTTGGGAAAAATTGCCGGTTTTTTATTTTGTGAAAGGCGCAAGACGCGAACGATTTCGCGCCGAACGCAAAAGAAAAACTTTGAAAATTCGATTGCGCCGCGAAAAAAAATCCGGCGCGGTTCGAGCTTAGACGAAAATCAACAAAAACGCTTTAATTTCCGTCAAAGCCTTAAAATAATTTCAATTAAGGGGTTAAAGGAATTTCAGATGCCGGTTGATAAGTTCGAGTTTGCCGTTATTTTATTAAAACAACGCGAAAAAAATTTCCGCATCTAAAAATTTCGCATCTTACTTAAAAACGTATAAAGAATCGTTCGGCGAAAGCGGCTGATATAATTTTACCGGCTTTCTTTTCGATTAAACGATTCGCAAAAAATGATTTACAAACGGAGTAAAACTTAATGAAAAACTGTATTTTATTCGTTCTGATTTTAACTTTTTCGATGACCGCTTTCGGACAGGACAAATCGAAAGCCGACGCGCTTCCGAAGCCTGATTTCAGCGGGAAATGGCTGCTCGAACAATCGAAAAGCAAAAACGTGGATTTCGACTTGACTCTGCTGGTCGAACACCGCGAGCCGGAAATGAAGGTAACGAAAATTTATAATTTCAAAGGCGCGAAAAGAACCGTCGAAGAAAATTATTTCACCGACGGACGCGCGGCGGCAGACGCGGAGTTCGGCTCGGACGCGATTTCGCAGAAAGCCGTCTGGCGCGGCGGCACATTGATTCGCACCAAAGAAGTCAGCAAAGGCAGCGGCAAAACAGTCGAACAAACAACCACCGAAAATTGGGAATTGTCGAAAGACGGAAAAATGCTGACCTTGACGCTGACCGAATCGGTCTTAGTTCCGACCAAAACCGCCAGCCTGACTTCGCCGCAAACGAATCGAAGCGGCACAGGTCAGGATGAAACAGTCAGAGTTTTCAAATTTCGGCGCGATCAGGAAGGCAAATAACTTTTACCGCCGATTCGCGCTAAATATATAACAAATAAAAGAGAAAATGTTTACGGGAATTATTGAAGAACTCGGAAAAGTTGCCGCATTTGAAAAATACGCGGGCGGCGCGCGGATGAAAATCGCGGCGCGGATTGTCAACGAAGACGCGAACGAAGGCGATTCGATTGCCGTCAACGGCGTTTGTCTGACGGCTTTGGATATTCGGGAAAACGGATTTTCCGCTGACGTTTCGAGCGAAACTTTGAATCGTTCGACCTTGAGAAAATTAAGCGTCGGCGCGAAAACGAATCTCGAACGCGCCGTCACGCCCGCGACCCGACTCGGCGGACATATCGTGCAGGGACACGTTGACGCGCGCGGAAAATTCGTTTCGGCGATTCGGCAGGGCGATTTTTGGACAATTCGCGTCGCTTTTCCCGAAGAAATCGGTCAGTATCTCGTCTATAAAGGCTCGATTGCGGTTGAGGGAATTTCTTTGACGATTGCGAATTTGTATGAAAATTCGTTCGACATCGCCGTAATTCCGAAAACTTGGGAATTGACCAATCTTTCGAGTTTAAAAAGCGGCGACGAAGTTAACCTCGAAGCCGACGTGATCGCCAAATACGTCGAACGAATTATGCTTTACGGCAAAAACGCGCCGCAAAGCGAAACGATTACAATGGAAAAATTAAACAAATTGGGTTTCGTTTAAGAATAAAAGTCGGCAAAATTTTTATTATTTTTCACAGAAACTCACGTATAATAGTTCCGCACATAAGTTTATTATGCAGAATGGTTCGATATAACACTCAAATCAGTGGATTATGCCGAATGAATAGGGATAATTATAAGTTTGGCTCTTCGCGGTAAAAATTATGTCTCATCTGAATAAACAAAAAGCAATAGTCTCGGTTATCATTTGCTTGCTTCTAAGCGCAACTAAGCTTTTTGCCTGCGGTTGCCTCCAATTATCAGATGAAACTTTGGAAGATGTAGTTAGATACAGGGTTAAGAATTCAACAATGGTTTTTGCCGGAAAAGTTGTTGGCTTTGAATACCGCAAGGGCATTCCCAATGAATTTATGCAATCGAGGCATATTGATTACGAAACGAAGATTGTTAAATTTCAAGTCGAGCGGTGGTGGAAAGATAAAGTGCCGGCAGATATTTTTTTGGTAACAGATGAAACGAGAAATGCCGACGGAACGGCGAGCCATTCGAGTTGTGATTACAATTTCAAAGAAGGCGAGAGTTATTTAGTTTTTGCCTACGGCAAAGAAAATGAATTGCGAACTAACAGTTGTTCGAGAACGCAGCCGTTGAATCAAGCCGATGAATATTTAAAGATTTTGGGTGAAGGAAAAGAACCTCTTGAAGAGAAAGACGAGCCGAACAAATCAATGGACGTGAGCCGCGCCCGAGAGCGTCATAAGATTTAGGCTTGAAAGATCGCGTCCACGTCATCTCAGTCGTTGCTGTCCAAATTACGAATGTAAAGAAATAAGCAAAACTGTCACAAGAAAAGGGCGAAGTTGATTTAATCGACTTCGCCCTTTTCTTTTGCTTCTATCAGCAATTTATTTCATTTCCTTGCGCGGAATTTTCGCGTCCATCATCGCGGTTTGATAAAC
>CAXTMQ010000348.1:0-4073 GCA_964245305.1 uncultured Pyrinomonadaceae bacterium | reverse complement strand
TCTTTGAAAAAGCCGACGACGGCGATCTTCGCGTGTTCGGTTTCGTCGATTATTTCGCCGACGAGATTTTGGATTTCCGCCGTCCAAACGTGATCGTTATACGGATAATCGCGGACGGCGCGGAAAATCAGTCTTTGTTTATCTTCGGGGAAACAAGCGCGAATAATTTCCTCGCGCATCGCGGGCGTGAAAGGATTTTTCACGTCGGACGCGCTTCGCGCCGAGCCTAAAATCACGATGATTTTATCGGCTAAAGTTAATGCGTGTTCGATTAATTTTTGATGTGCTGAATGGAAGGGCTGGAAACGCCCGATGACGATTCCGAAATCGTATGTTTTATTCATTTGTCTGCAACACTCTCCGTGTTATAAATTTTCGCCGCTCAACCCGAACGACTATTTCACCAACATAAACCCTTACGATTCGTTTGGCAAATCGGTTGCAGATTTTTCTTTGAAAGAAATAAAAAGGCTGCGATTATCTTTCGACAATCGCAGCCTTTTTAGCTCGCAAAAATTAATTTTACTGCGGCGTTAAAACCACTTTGCGCCAGATATCTTTCTCGGTGTTGAATTGGTCATAAGCCTTTGGCGCGTCCGACAAATTCAAGCGGTGCGAAATGATAAAGGTCGGGTCAATTTTGCCTTCCTGAATCGCGTCGAAAAGTTTCGGCATATAGCTGTGCATATTCGTTTGTCCCATTTTGAAAGTCAGACCTTTGCCGAACGCCGCGCCCATCGGGAATTTATCGAGAAATCCGCCGTAAACGCCTGGAATCGAAACTGTGCCGCCTTTGCGACAGCAGAAAATCATCTGCCGCAGCGCGTGCGGTCGGTCAGTCGCTAAAAATAACTGTGCTTTTGCATAATCCAACAAAGAATCGGGCGAAGTTCCGTGCGATTCCAAGCCGACGCAATCAATGCACGAATCGGGTCCGCGTCCGCCGGTCAAATCTTTTAACTGCTCGTGAACGTCAACGTCGTCAAAATTTATCGTTTCGAGATTTTTGCCTTCGTTATACTGCATCGCTTCGTCAAGCCGTTTTTGGTAATGATCAATGACGACGACTCGTTCCGCGCCGAGCATAAACGCCGACTTGACAGCGAATTGTCCGACCGGACCCGCGCCCCAAACGGCAACCGTGTCGCCTTCCTGAATGTTGCAATTCTCCGCGCCCTGGTAGCCGGTCGGAAAAATATCCGACAAAAATAAAACCTTTTCGTCTTCGATATCGTTCGGCACTTTGAACGGTCCGACGTCGGCAAACGGCACACGCACATATTCGGCTTGCCCGCCGGCGAAACCGCCCATCATATGCGAATAACCGAAAAGTCCCGAACCGGAAAATCCGTAAGCGGTTTCAACGATTTCCGGGGTCGGATTCGAGTTGTCGCACGCCGACCACAATTCTTTTTTGCAGAAAAAACAATTTCCGCAGGCGATTGTGAACGGCACGACAACCTTGTCGCCTTTCTTCAAATTCGACACGCCTTTGCCCGTTTCGACGATCTCGCCCATAAACTCGTGTCCGAGAATATCACCCGCCTGCATCGTCGGAATATAACCGTTATAAAGATGCAAATCCGAGCCGCAAATCGCCGTTTTAGTGATTTTGATAATCGCGTCGCGCTCATTCAAAATCGTCGGATCAGGAACTGTTTCAACAGTAACTTTGTGCTTTCCCTGCCAACATACTGCTTTCATAAAATTTGTTCTCCCTTATTCTAATTTTTATTTCTGTTTTGCGGGATCGTGTCCCCAATTCATCAGCGAATACCGCCAGTTTGTCTCGGTTATATCGCCGTCGGGTTTCTGCGCCAAATGACGATGAATATAACCGACGACTTTATGAATATGTTTCAAATCGGCGGCGGTATATTCAACCTGTTTCTTGCCAAGAATCTTAATAATTTTCTTGCCCGATTGATGACCGACCGATTCACTTCCGTCATCTTCTTTGTATCCGACTCGTTTCGATTCGTCAGTTTTCAGCCACTCTTCCAACTTTTTCGCCGACATATTGACCGCCGATTTAAATTCGTTAACTGCTTTTTTATCTTCGTCAGTCATTTTTCTCCTTCGCTTTTTTCAGCGATTCGGATTTATGCGCCGCCTTTTTGCCGCTCTTTTCGCTTTCGACCAAATATTCCGGATTTTCGACGGACGCGGCGACGTGATGCGTTTTAATGTCGGTTGGTTCGGTCAATTTCTTTTTCACCGTTCCGCTGGTTTTTCCCTGCGAAGTTTCCCATTCGACCTTGTCGCCCGCTTTTAATTTATCAGCCATAAATTTCTATTGCTCCGTAATCTGATGTCCGAGATTGGCAGGATCGAAATAGGCGAAAAAGCGTTTGATTTTTTCGCCGTCGGTTTCCAGAATGCTCACGCCGTCGTATCGGATTGACTGTCCGTTTTTATTCGTGCCGATCGTCGTCCATTCGAGCGCGGCGGTCGAATCGGAAAAAATCTTGTTACGAAATTTCGATTGAACTTCGCCGAATGTCGCGCGGTAATTCTGCCAAAATTCGCGCGCCGTTTTCGCCGAATTTTCTTTGCCGTCGGTCACGACGTTGCCGACTTCGCTCGATTCGGCGAACAGCGCGGCGATTGGTTCGACATCGCCGTTCAATTCCAAATCGGCAAGCGCGACGATAAATTTTTCTGCTGTTTTCTCTGACATTTTATCTACTCCTGTTTTGAAAAATAATTTTAAGCCTTCGCCGTTTTGACCTGGGCTTTGTCTCCGGCGCGTCCCGACGGCTGACCTTCGACTTTGATGATTTCGCCCGCTTCCATAATGGATTTGAGACGACACAAATCGCCGTATACTTGCTGGCTCGGTTCTTCGCCGAAAAGTTTGGCGATTAGCGAGCCGATTTTTCCGCCCGGTGCTTCATAAGTTAAAGTTACTCTGACTTCCGTTCCGCGATTGACCGTCGGATTAAATACGACTACGCCGGAATTCGGAATGTCCGAACCTTCGACCGACTGCCAGCCGATGCGTTCGTTTTCACGGTCGCTCGTGATTTCGGCGTTCCATTCAACCGATTGATTGAGCGGTGCTTTCGCCTTCCAATGCGAAGTCTTTTCGCCGGTCGTCGTAACCGATTCGAGATGCGCCATAAACTGCGGCAGATTTTCAAAATTGCGCCAGAATTGATAAATCTCGGCGGGCGACTTATTAATCGTTACCGATTTCTTGACGTGAATTTTACTGCCCGGCAGAAGATTGGCAATTGACGAATTTTTCTTCGCCGAAGTTTTCAAATGTCGCGGCTGTTTCGATTGCTCACCCGCCGTATTAATGTCCATCGCGTCGTAGACCTGACAATGCCCGGTCGCGCCGCGCAAAGCGAGTCCGCCGCCGAGAATCGAAAGAATTACGCCGAGCGCGTCGCCGCGTTTTACGCCGTATGTCAGCAACGCGCCGCCCGCCGCGCCCGAAATAAATCGTTCGGTCGGACTGATGTTCGTGTTGAAATTCGTCAAAATTTCCTGTATTGATTTTTCCTTTGCCATAAAAATTCTCCTTCCCTTGTTTGTTCTTAATCTAAATTTTTATTTGGTTCGAGTTCGTTATTTTGCCGCGCCGCTTCATCAATCGCCGTTGTTAAAAACGAAGGCGAAACGATAGAAGCACTGTCTTTGCCGAGCGCGTGATTTTTGCCGATGCCGCCCGCTGACGGTAAAATTTGATTGACTAAATTTGAGATCGCGGCGGTCATTTCCGGGAATAGAGCGTTCGCCGTCGCCGCCATTTTCGCTTGAATAGAAATGATTAATTCCGCATCGCCGCGCCGTGCCGCGTTAACGATTTGCCGCGCCGCGCGTTCCGCGCCGATTGACGAAACGGGAAGCGCGTCGCCGATGCTGAACCACGCGAATTCCTTTTCGTTCTGACCTTTAAAAACCGCGTTGACGTGGCTGCCGGTTCGCATCAATCCGGGACAAACGGTCGTGACATAAACGCCGTCTTTTTCCAATTCGCCGCGCATCGCGTTCGACAATCCGACGAGCGCGAATTTGCTCGCGCAATACGGCGCGAGATGCGGCACAGCCATTTTTCCGCCGAT
>CAXTMQ010000347.1:0-4086 GCA_964245305.1 uncultured Pyrinomonadaceae bacterium | reverse complement strand
TTCGGTTCGCTCGTAATCCATTTCGGATCAACGACGACATCCGTTTCGCCGCCTAAAGTTTCGACCAAAAGCCAGTAAAATTTTTCGCCCGAAAGCTCGTTTGTTTTTAATTCAAACTCTTTGATCTCGCCCGCGAAAATTCCAATCGGGCGCGGCGGTTCGATTGCCGTTTTTTCTTCGTCGGGCATAAACAATCCGCTCGGAATAAAAGATTTTGAAGCCATTTTTATTTCGTCTTTCTGCGAGTCGTAAAAAGATTTTTCGTCGTCGAAAATTTGAAAATCGTTGGAAGCGAACGCCGTTAATTGAATTTCGCAGCGGCGCGGAAAGTCGGAAATTTCATCAATGCGAAAATCGGGAACGTCGAAAACGAACGGATATTCGCCGGAATTTTCGACATTTTCATCGGTCGGATTTGCCCAAGCATAAAATCCGCCGTCGAGCGGCGACGAATCGCGTTCAATCGCCTTTGTTAATCCGATCATACGCCGACTTTTTCCCGCGAAATGCGGGTTAAAACCGATCAATTCCTGCTCGAAATTTCCCTGCAAATAAATTTCCGCGCCCGAAGCGTCCGCAAATTTCAAATAAAATCCGCGCGAGCAGCGAACGGTTTTCGCCTTTTCGAGAACGTGCATAATCATCTCGTTGATGTCCTGCTCGCTGCCGGTCGGAAAACCGATGTCGGATAAATTGCTCATAAATTTTTGAGAATTATTTTGAAGATTTTTTGCCGCGCCCGAAGCCCCAGCGAAACGACGTCGGAAGCCACGAAACGCCGCCGGCGCGAACGCCGAGCCACATTACGGGCGCGATGAATTTATACTCGAAACCCTTTTTCGCCGCCACGCATTTGAACAATTCTTTGTCGGCTCGCCACCGATTTGTCCAACTGCCGCCGTTGAAATATAACAAATCGTGTCGGACGCAGCAGTCGAGATATTTGCCGTCGGGAAACCACGAACAGCCGTCGCTTTTGAAATCGGCTGGTATGATTTCGCGCGTCGGTTTTATATCGTTTTGAGCCGCCGCGCAGATTGAAAAAGCGGCGATTGAAAACGCGATCAGGAAAAATCTTTTCATTTTTGATTTTGCCTAGCTTGCCGAAATCGCTTCGGTTTTCGCATCATTCAGCCGATGCGCGTAAAGCGGAAATTTCGCCGCGAGTTCAGCGACCGATTTTTTAACTTCCGTCTGCGCGTTTTCCGATTCTGGTTCGTGAATAATCGAAGCGATCAGCCGCCCGATTTCGCGCATTTCCGCTTCTTTCATTCCGCGCGTCGTCAAAGCGGGCGTTCCGAGCCGAATTCCCGATGCGACGAACGGCGAATTTTGGTCGAACGGAATCGTATTTTTGTTGACCGTGATATGAACCGCGTCGAGAGCTTTTTCCGCCGCTTTGCCGGTGATGCCTTTGCCGTCCGCAAATACGTCAACGAGCATCAAATGATTGTCCGTGCCGCCGGAAACTAATCTTAAACCTTGTTTCATTAATTCATTCGCCAACGCCTGCGCGTTCGTCAAAATTTGCTGCTGATAAGTTTTGAAATCTTCGCGCAACGCTTCGCCGAACGCGACGGCTTTGGCGGCGATAATATGCACGAGCGGTCCGCCCTGCACGCCGGGAAACACGGCTTTGTCAATCGCTTTGGCAGATTCTGCGCGGCATAAAATCAAGCCGCCGCGCGGACCGCGCAGAGTTTTATGCGTCGTCGTCGTGACAAATTCGCAATGCGGAACGGGCGATGGATGAAGCCCGACGGCGACCAATCCGGCGATGTGCGCGATGTCGGCGAAAACCATCGCGCCGACGCTTTTGGCGATTTCCGCGATTCTGGCAAAATCAATCGTTCGCGGATAAGCCGACGCGCCGCAAACGATCATTTTCGGGCGCGTTTCTTCCGCTTTTTTGGCGAGTTCATCGTAATCAATCTGCTCGGTTTCTTTAGAAACTCCGTAATCGGCGACTTCAAAATTAATTCCCGAAAAATTCATCGGATGCCCGTGCGTCAAATGTCCGCCGTGCGACAGATTCATTCCGAGAATTTTATCGCCGTGATTTAACGCCGCCAGATAAACCGACATATTCGCCTGCGCGCCCGAATGCGGCTGGACGTTGGCGTGTTCCGCGCCGAAAATTTCCTTGGCGCGGTCAATCGCCAACTGCTCGACGACATCGGCAAATTCACAGCCGCCGTAATAGCGTTTTTTCGGATAACCTTCGGCATATTTGTTCGTAAAAACCGAACCCATCGCCTGCAAAACCGCTTCGGACACAAAATTTTCCGACGCGATCAATTCCAAACCGTCCGCCTGCCGTTTCGTTTCGTTGTTGATCGCTTCCGCGATTGTCGAATCAACTTCCGCTAAATTTGCGTTAAAAAAATTGTTCATTATGTTTGATTGTAAAATTTGCCAGATTGAATTTTGATTATAAACGCTATTGTATATAAATCGAAAATTTCAGCAGTTATTTTATGGTTGTGAATCAGTATAGATTTTTTCAATAATGTCGCGGTATTTTTCGTCAATGACGCGGCGTTTGATTTTGAGCGTCGGCGTGAGTTCGCCGGTTTCGACGGTGAATTCGTTTTCGAGCAGGGCGAATCGTTTTACCTTTTCGTAGTTGGAAAGATTTTGCGTGTGTTCGGCGATTTGTCTGGTCATCAAATCAATTATTTTCGGGTGCGAGCAAAATTCGGCGGGCGTTTTTATGTCGAGATTTTTGTGTTTGGCGTAGCTTTCGAGCTGTTCAAAATTCGGCACGACGAGCGCGGCGGGGAATTTTCTTTCGCTGCCGACGAGGACAACTTGCGCGACGAAGCGCGAGCCTTTGATCTGTTGCTCGATTGGCGACGGCGCGATGTATTTGCCGCCGGAAGTTTTAAAAAGCTCCTTTTTGCGGTCGGTGATTTTTAGAAAATTGTCCGCGTCGAGCGTTCCGATGTCGCCGGTTTTGAACCAGCCGTCTTCGGTAAAGGCGGCTTTGGTCGCTTCGGGTTTGTTAAAATAGCCGAGCATCACGCTCGGACCTGAAACTTCGATCTCGCCGTCTGACGCGATGCGAACAGTGACGTTGCGAATCGGTTTGCCGACCGTGCCGAGCCGTGAATTCATCTGCGTATTCGTGGAAATCACGGGCGAAGTTTCCGTCAAGCCGTAGCCCTGCACGATGAAAATTCCCGCGCCGGTGAAAATCAGATAAATCTCGTCCGACAAAGCCGCGCCGCCCGAAATGCAAAATTTCAGATTGCCGCCGAAAAATTCGCGTAGTTTTTTGAAAACGATTTTATCGGCGATGCTGTGTTTGGTTGCAAGAAGACGCGGAATCGGCTTTTTATATTCGTTCAAAAGCGCGTATTCTTTGGCAATATCAATCGCCCAATCGAAAATCTTTTCTTTTAGCGGACTTGCCTGCGCCGCGCGCGCTTTGGCTTTGGCATAGACTTTTTCAAAAATGCGCGGCACGCCGACGAACATCGTCGGTTTGACTTCCGTCAAATTGTCGGCGGCTTTTTCGATTGATTCCGCATAGAAAACCGCCATTCCGTTCAAGATGTAAAGATACATTCCCGTGCGCTCGAAAACGTGCGAAAACGGCAGAACCGAAAGCGGTCGGTCTTTTGACGAGAACGTATGCTCCGCGCCCGCGTCCAAAACATTTGAAATAAGATTCGTGTGCGAAAGCATCACGCCTTTCGGCTCGCCCGTCGTGCCGGAAGTGTAAATCAAAGTCGCAATGTCCGAAGGTTTAACGGCGTTCGTTAACTCTTCGATCAAATGCGTGTTTTCCGCTTTTAATTTCGCGCCCGCTTTCTCTAAATCTTCGAGCGAAAACGCGTTTTCCGCTTCGATATTTTCCGCATCGAAAAAGATGATTTTTTCGAGCGTCGGGCATTCGGCGAGATTTGTTTGAAGCCGCGCGAAACATTCGGCGTTTTGCAGAAAAAGTATTTTCGCGCCCGAATCTTTGATGATGTATTCGACCGCGTTCGGCGCGAGCGTCGTGTAAATCGGCGCGTCAACGATTCCGGCAAATTGACAGCCCGCGTCGGTCAAAGTCCATTCGGGCGAATTGGCGGCGAG
>CAXTMQ010000346.1:3344-4128 GCA_964245305.1 uncultured Pyrinomonadaceae bacterium | reverse complement strand
ATGATAAATCGAGGATTTACCGCGAAATTGTTAAAGAATTTCACAGTAAATCCGGCGCAACTTTAAACAGGTAATTGAAAAAATAACTGTCTTCTCTGATAGAACCCGCAGATAAAAAATGGCTTGAACATCCGTTTCAATTCGTATTTTTGACAGTATAAACATGTAAGGTATTCTCCCCTTATTATCGTCGTTTAATGAGAAGAATTATTTTTAATCTGCGCCCTTATGTGGTCGAAAAGTTCGGCATTACCCGAGCCGTTAGAGCTTTATTCGAAAAAACGCTCTTACCGATGTTCTCGACATTTATTTGGAAATTGACCCGATTGACAATATATTTTCGAGCGAAGAAGAGATAAGCGTTTACCGAGTTATTCAGGAAAGTCTCAACAATGTTTTAAAACACTCGGATGCCAGCGAAGTTAATGTCGAGATCAAAAGACGAAACGACTTTATAAATATCAAAATTCAAGACGACGGCAGAGGATTTGAATCGGAATCGCTGCGGGGAAGAAAAAAACAGGGTGGGTTCGGGTTGACCGGAATCGTCGAGCGAGTTCAGATGCGCTCGACGGAACTTATTCGATAACGTCGAACGTGAGCGAAGGAGCGACGGTCTATTGTCAGGATGAGCGTAAAGAGATTGAAAAAAAGGAGAAAACTAATGTCGGAAATTACAAAAATTTTAATCGCGGACGACCACCCGATTTTTCGGGCAGGCACACGGTTAGTGATAGAATCGGAAAAATCGTTTACGGTCGTTGCCGAAGCCGATAACGGAAAA
>CAXTMQ010000346.1:0-3334 GCA_964245305.1 uncultured Pyrinomonadaceae bacterium | reverse complement strand
ACATATGCCGAATATCGCCGTGCTTGATATTGATATACCCGAACTCGACGGGTTTGAAGTCGCGCGACGTGTAAAGGATGAAGATTTGCCGGTTGAAGTTATTTTTCTGACGATGCACGGCGAAGAAAAATTATTCCAGGCGGCGTTGAATCTGGGAATCAAAGGTTATGTTCTAAAGGACAGCGCGCAGACCGATATTGTCAAAGCCATTAAATCGGTGATACAGGGCGATCCTTTTTTAAGTCCCGAACTTTCCAGGCATATCATCAAACGCATTTATCAACCGTCAATTTCCACCGAAAGCAATTCGGATTTAGAAACTCTTTCCCCGACGCAAAGGCGCGTTTTAAAGTTGATTGCCGAAGAAAAAACCAGCAGGGAAATCGCTGAAATTCTCTGCATCAGCCAGCGCACGGTTGATACGCACCGCGCAAAAATTATTTTAAAGCTCAAATTGCAGGGAAGCCTCGCCCTTGTAAAATTTGCTATGCTTCATAAGTCGGAAATTTAATCCGACAAAATCTCTCTCGATAAAAATGAAAGCGTTAAGTTTTATTTGTGTTGTTTTGTTGATTTCCGCCGGTTCACTACAGGCACAGTCGGGGCGCGCGAAAATTTATTCGGAAAGCTCACCGTCGAATCAAATCGAGCCGGAAAAGCCGCCGGCAAATCATCGAAAGGAAACAAGCGATGAAGGCGTAATCAAGGTTGAAACGAATTTGGTCGTGATTCCGGCGCAGATTTCCGCCGCCGACGGCAAGCCGGTTCTGGATATAAAAAAAGAAGAATTCAAGATTTTTGAAAACAGCGTCGAACAGGAAATAGTTTATTTTTCCAATCAGGAACAGCCTTTCACGGTCGCGCTGGTTTTGGATATGAGCTATTCGAGCGTTTTCCGACTCGAAGACATTCAAAAAGCCGCGTTCGCTTTTATCGGTCAACTGCGCGAAAAAGACAAAGTGATGATCGTTTCCTTCGACGAAAAAGCCAGAGTTTTGTGCGACGCGACGAGTGATAAAAGAGCTTTGCGTTTTGCAATCGAAGCGACAAAAATCGCTTCGGGTTCGAGCGTTTATCAATCGCTCGACTTGGTTATCAACGAAAAATTCAAAAACATTTCCGGGCGCAAAGCGATTGTTTTATTGAGCGACGGCGTTGACACGAGCAGCGGAAAAACGACCGCCGCCGCCGTTCTGCGCGAAGTCGGCACATCGGACATTTTGATTTATCCGATTCAATACGACACTTACGACGACGTGCAGAAAAGCCGTAAAAATAACGCGCAGGTTATGTATGACGACAACGACCGCCCGTATATCGTCCAAATGCCGAAAATAAAAGGCGAAAGAGAAGAAGACTACAAGGAAGCGAATGAATTTTTACAGCAGATTTCGACGCAGACCGGCGGCAGAATTTATCGCGTTTCTTCTTCGACGAATCTAAATCGCGCGTTCGGCAAAATCGCCGACGAACTGCGCCGAATTTACAGCATCGGATATTATCCTAGCAACGAGCGCGAAAATAATGTAAAATACGCCGTGAATGTTCGCGTTTATCGTCCGAACTTAAAAATTCGCGCCAAAGAAAATTATCTATGGCAAAACAAACCGGAAAAAACTCAATAAGTATTAAAAATTTTTCGTCTGAAAAACGAAAAATTATCTGTTTATTTAATTATCTGAAAGGAGTATTGCGTATGAAAAAATTTAAATTTTTAGCTGTCTTCGCGCTGTTTATCGCGCTGTTCGCCGCCGCGAATATACAAACCTTCGCGCAGGACGAAACTTTAACCAACGACGAAGTAATTTCGCTGGTCAAAGCCGGTCTCAGCAACGCGGTCGTCATCAATAAAATTCGCACATCGAAATCGAATTTCGATTTATCAACCGATTCGCTGATCAAATTAAAACAATCGGGCGTTGGCGACGATGTTGTCGCGGCGATGCTCGAAGCGAAAAGCGGCAGAACCGTTGCCAGTTCGACGGCAACCGTCGGCGGAGCGACCGGCGACCCGAACGATCCGACCGCGCCGCATAATTACGGAATTTATTTATTTGAAGAAAAAGACGGCGTGAAAAAAATGACGCAGTTAACACCGAACGTCTCGGCGCAAAACCGCACGGGCGGTTTGTTTACTTCGTCAATGACTTATGGATTGGGTAAGGTCAAAATCAAAGCCAACTTACCCGGAACTACCGCTAAATTACAACTTAATCAAGCACAACCGGTTTTTTATTTTTATCTCGACACGAAAAGCGGCGGCTTGAACACGGCGAGCGGCGTTCCTTCGACACCGAACGAATTCACCTTGATTAAATTCAACGTCCGCAGCGACAACCGCGAAGTAACCATCGGAAAATCGAATGCCTTCGGCGCGAAAGGCGGTCTTTCGGACGAATACGTCGTTCAATTTAACACCGAAGATATGGGCAACGGAATTTTCAAAATCTCGCCGACCGCAACTTTGAAAAACGGCGAATACGGATTTTATCTGATCAATTCCGGCAACTCGAACGCCAGTTCCGCCGTCGGCGCGAAATTCTTCGACTTCGGCGTAAAACTCGTTCCGTAAATCGAAAATTTTATCGTCGAAAAGAAAAACATCGCCGGTTAAAGAGCGATGTTTTTCTTTTCGACGAAAGAACTAAAATGTCGGCGATTGATTAATCTTCAATCGGCAAATTTTCGCGGGAAACTGACTAAATCGCTTTATAAAAATTACTCTTCCAACCTTTCCTTAACTTCCTCGGCACGGAGATTTTCGTGTTTGATGCCGACGCGCAGACGGCGATAAACGCTCATTAATTGATTGGCAATCCACGGAATCGCAAAAAATGCCAAAACGTATCCGCGCCAATCGTCAATCAAAAGCCGGAAGCCGGTTAAAATTAAAATCACAAGCGTCGTCCAATGGCTAAAACAATATTCGCAGGTGAAAACGTAGAAAAATTTGCGCTGTAAAATGTTTCCGCAATCTTCACAGCGGTCTTTGCAGTATTCGCGCCATTCGCCGAAAATTTCTTCCTGCGTTACCGTCCAGGCGATGCAGGCGACGACCATCGAAAGAATCACGAGCCAGAAAATCTGCGTAGCAATATCCATTTAAAAAAGATTTTGCGGTTTGCGACTGCAAAAAGCAATCGCAAACCGCAAATGGAAAATTGGAAATTTTTTTACGGCTGTTTGCCTTCCAAAAACGCCTTCAGCCTTCTCGAACGCGACGGATGACGCAGTTTTCTCAAAGCCTTCGCTTCGATCTGCCGGATGCGTTCGCGCGTGACGGCGAAATGCTGTCCGACTTCTTCGAGCGTGTGTTCCGAACCCGTGTTGCCGA
>CAXTMQ010000345.1:0-4142 GCA_964245305.1 uncultured Pyrinomonadaceae bacterium | reverse complement strand
GAGTAAACATATACACATTCCATCGCCTGTCGGAATAAATATAATATTTTCAGATGGAATTGAGACTTTGTTTACGCTTAACTTGACTATTTCATTGAGAGACCCGACGATTTCGGCTTGAGTGTCAACGCTTCTATTATGAGTAAAGCCCACAATATCAAGAAAGATGTATTTGACAGGGATAATATTTCCTTTTGACATTATTATTTCTCCATTGGATTCTTATTTTCTCTTTGAGACTTTTCACGTTGCGCTCGTTTCGCCAAAGCCGCTTTCGACGGATTTTCCGATGTCGGTCTGCCGCGTCGTTTTTGCGGCTCAAAACCTTTCAAATCCGATTCAGGAATTTGCCAAAAATCTCCACGCGGACTTGTCTCTTTATAAGCATTTTTAAAAACGCCTTTTTCACACCAAACACGAACGGTAATTTGTTTCACGCCGTATTTTTCCGCAACTTCCCGTGTTGTTAATTGTTTAGTTTTGTTCACTTTTACTTTTCTATCACGCCTTAAAAAATAAATCAAAAATTATTTGTCCTATGCGTTAAATTTGTCTTGACATTAAAATAACGCATAGGTTAGAATTGTCTTAAGTCAGAAATGACGAATCAAAACGAATTTCAAAAAGGACGGTCAAAAACGAATGTTCATCTTAAAAGCGAAATCACAATTAGAAAAAGCGATTCAAAAAGCCAAAAAACTGCGCCCGCGCGTCGAATACGACCACTTCGGCAGATATAGAGTTTCGGGCAGTCACGGCGGCTATTACACGGTGCTTTGCCGCAAGTCGGACAACGGCTATAAAACGGTGGCTTGCACCTGCAAGGGCGCGGAAAAGGGCTTGGTCTGCTACCACGCGGCGGCGGCTCTGGCATTGCACACGGGCTTGGCTCGATTGCGTCAGGCATAAAGGCGAAAGGCTTTCCTAAACCGCAAAGCTAGGAAAGCCCTTCTTTCAATTCAATTAACTACGAGGTAAATCGAATTATGAAAAAATATACTACGAAAAGAACGGAACTTCCAATAACCATTTTAACCGATTACGAACACCGCAAAGGCGACCTGCTCGAATCGGTTCGGCAACAAATAGAACAAAGCGGTTTCCATTTACAGACGCTTTTCAACAATCTGAAACGCTCGGCTCTGTTTATGGAACATTATTTCGATGATTCCGCGCCCGACGAAATCAGAGGCTTCTGTTCCGACCTGATGAACACGGCGGACATCGGCAACGGCTTGTGTATGAACGTCTGGCGTGCCGTTTCCGAGTTGACCGATTTGCAGATGACGGGCGAAACCGCTGCCGAGAGCGAGCCGCCGATTGCCGACAGCGAAATTAATTCTGAAAATTCCGTTCACAAATCCGATGCCGAGACTTTAGCGGAAAAAATCTCTTATCTGATGCGAAGCGAGGATGTGCCGTCGCCGATTTCCGGCGGTCTGATTTCGGTGATGCTCGATTTTTTCAACGAAGAAGTTGACCAACCGGCGTTTGAAGATGAAACGTCGCCCGATTACCTTGCGCGGCTTTTGAAATGCTCGGATTATTTCACGGCGGACGGCGAAAAAGCGGAGGCTGAAACGAATGAAAATATGTAGTCGCTGCGGTCAGCCGAAATCGGTTAGAGCGTTTCTCGTCAAGGTCGGCAATCGTTGGATAGAATTTTCAAACTGCTCGGTTTGCCGCCGTAAATTGAACGCGGAAAACAAGATGAAAATGGCGGCTTGATTATGATTAAAGAAATCACTTGCAAAACTTTGGGCAAGACAAAAACGGGCTGGCGTTTCGACCGGACGCGCCGGCTTTGGATAACTTTCGTCGTTGATACGACTTTCAACGGAAAGCGGCACGTCCGGCGCGGATTTTTAACCAAAGGCGCGGCGCGTGATTATATGGAAAAGTTAAAGACGCAAGACAGGTTAATCAAAATCGGGTATGTGAAAACGGTTGAAAAACTAAGCGAGAAATAATCGTTCAAATTGCCTTGAAGCATAAGAAAATACAGGCTTTTGAGCGTTTATAAAAGGTATAAAATGGACACGGCAAAGACAGTCAGAAAGTCATATAAATTTCGGATTTATCCGACGCGCACGCAAGTTGAAAAACTTGAGATGACGCTCGACCTTTGCCGTGAACTATACAACGCGGCATTGCGGGAACGGCGCGAGGCTTATAACTTTAATCGTGTTTCGATTTCTTATTCCGACCAACAAAACCAGTTACCGGAAATTAAAGAAATCCGAGCGGATTTGAAAGATATACATTCGCAGGTTTTACAGGACGTTTTGAGACGCGCCGACAGAACTTATCAGGCTTATTTCGCCCGTCTTAAACGAAAGGAAAAAGCAGGATTTCCGCGCATCAAAGGTAAAAATCACTATCACAGCTTTTGTTTTCCGCAGAGCGGTTTTTCGCTGACGGAAAACAAACTTGTCCTATCTAAAATCGGCAAAGTAAAAATCAAACTTTCACGCCTTATTATCGGCAAGGTGAAAACTTGCACGATAAAACGCGAGATTGATAAATGGTTCGTAACTTTTTCCGTCGAAACTCTTTCTGAAATTTTACCGAAAACAGGCAAGGGGATCGGTATTGATGTCGGAATTGAATCATTTGCGATTTTGAGCGACGGCAAAAAAATTGAGAATTCAAAGTTTTTTCAATCAACTCAAAGAAAATTGCGAGTCGCCAATCGCAGACTTTCGCGCCGGAAAAAATTCTCTAATGGTTGGAAAAAGGCAAAAAAAGAAGTTGCGAAAATTCACTTGAAAATCAGAAATCAAAGAAACGATTTTCAGCACAAAAATTCAACGGATTTAATTAGAGAATTCGATTTAATTGCCGTCGAGAAACTGAATATCAAAGGAATGGCGAGAGGCTTTCTCTCGAAACAGATAAACGATGCCGCTTGGTATAGCTTTACCGAAAAACTGAGATATAAAGCTGAGAACGCTGGTAAGAAGTTGGTAGAAGTGAATCCGCGCGGCACATCGCAGACTTGCCTGTGCGGCGAAACGGTCAAAAAGGATTTATCCGTTCGCTGGCACGAGTGCAAGAAATGCGGATTGTCGGAACACAGGGACGTTGTTTCGGCAAAAATCATATTAAGGCTTGGGCGGGCGGCTGAAATGTCGTCATCTGAAAAAGATAAGCCGTAAAGACGTAACGTATCAGACTACTGAAAGCGTGTCTTTAGAATCTCCAATCCATAGTAATTAGTGTAGGTTGGCGAGCGTCCAAACTTGTTGATTTGTTTTTCCCGGACTTGGTAAAATTAGTTTCGGTGACACTTCACTTCTAAAAGGAAAAATCAAAATGAAATCTCTGAAATTTATTCTGCCGATAGGTCTGGGATTGTTTTTAATAACCGGAATTTTGACTTTTAACGTCCGCAAGGAAGCCGAGAAAAAATTAAACAAAGAAGAAATGGTCGCGGCGGTCGTCAACCGGCAGATTCTATCTCAGCAGGAAGCACTGGAAAAAGCTCAGAAAGAGCAGCGGCAGGCGGCTGATGATTTTTATTTCAAACGCGACATAGGTTTGAAATAGCATTAGGCTCGCGCCGACGAATAAAAGAACGCGAGTCGGATTGCGTCGCGCGCGTGCTGGCTGGTTCTCTGCGTGATGCCTAAATATCTTTCAAGCTGCTCTGCCGTCCATTTTTGCGCTCGAACGGGCAGAACTTCCTGCACCAGAAATCCGCAGCGGCGCACGGCTTCGGCGAGCAGCTGCGATTCGCGCCTCACACCGCCGATACTGATCGCCATCCGGTCGCGCACCGCGCCTTTTTGAAAATCATTCCGGGCGTAAATGAAATCCGACGGCACTTCGACGATGACCTTCGAGGTTTCTTTCGGCTGTGTTTTGATGAAGGCAATCGCGCCGAAAAAATCGGTCGTTTTGAATTCGGTGATTTTTTTGATTGACGAATCGTAAATTGCCAATCCGGTTTGCAGCCCACAATCTACTGCGATAGTAAGCGGTTTATTCATTTGTGATTTTAAGGACGGTTGGATTTTAAGGAAGGATATTGAACAAAGATTTTTGTTCAAATTGAGAATTAGTCTAACAGATAATTTTCCGCCGGTGTTCCTTTTTTTGAAATTCGGAAATCAATTCCAATCATCATCGTAATTATATTC
>CAXTMQ010000344.1:0-4152 GCA_964245305.1 uncultured Pyrinomonadaceae bacterium | reverse complement strand
ACTCTTTCGGTTCGAAGCCAGATACTCTATCCAGCTGAGCTACAGGTGCATAAGCGTTTCGGAAGCGGCTGAAAGCGGACTCACGTTTTGACTCACTTTTTCATTTGAGATTCCGGCGAAAATCGTCAATTTGCGCTTTCGACGATCCTTTCTCGCTCGGCTTGATTTGTCCGTATCCAAGTTTCCTTTCACGCCAATAACGATACACCGATTCGATTGAGCATTGCAACTGCAAGGCGACTTCCGAAGCCGGATACAGTCGTTCATAGTATTCCTTTTGTTCGGAAAGAATGATCTTAAATTCGTCGAAGGCGCGGCTCACCGTGCGTTCGGAAGCCTGCTCAATTATTCGATCAAGCTCGCCCGGCGTAATCGTGATTATTTCCGCTTTTTGTTCAATCGCTATGTTGTCCATCATTCACTCCCGCCTCGCCTTCGACTTCAAAAGATTTATTTGTTCCGAAATCTTTATTCCATTTGCTAATCGCCGCCTGTTCACTCTCCAAAAGATTTGTGCCGCACGTATCGGATCTTAAACCTTTTTTTGGCGCACAATAATATTTACAGTGGCTTATCCGCCGGACTCGAACAAAGAATTTCCCTTCGCCGAGTTTGTGGCAAAAAGCATCTTCGCCGCATCTGGCACAGTTTTTAATTTCACTCATCTTTCCCGTTCCGCCTTTTCGTTGATCGCGTCGGCAATCCATTTGCCGATAAAATACAATTCTTTATAAGAATGGTTTCCTTTATGGAGAGCGAACACGCCCTTGTCGCCATCATTGTCGGTTTGATAACCGATCAAGGCTTCCTTAGACCAAACGACGGGAAATTTAATCAGGTCTTTGATTTCTTCACTCATATATTCGCTTCCTGCCGCGAGAAGGCTAATCTTCCAACTGTTTTGGGTGATCAACTTTGACCTCGAATCTTTTCGGCGACCGCATTGCCGACAAAACGCGCGATTGGTTCAATAGTTTTCTTTCGTGTAAATCTTTCGCCGTCGAAGATAATTTTGCGACATCAACATTCGCCATTTTTTGATTAGCGCGAAACATTCCGCGCCGTTTGTTGTGAAAATCTTTTTCGTTATACAAAGACGCTTCGGTGTCGGTTAAATTTCGCAAGCCGATGTCTTGATTGTGCGTTGATGTGTAGCCGGTGTTTTTGAAAATCTTTTCGCGCAGACCGATGACCGCCCACGCGAACTTCGGAGAGCCGAATTTATGACCCGTAATTTTTTCCAACTGCTCGTTTGTGATAATGTCGCCTTTTTCGAGCGCGTCAAAATCAATCGGATATTTATTTGTTTCAATCATAAAAACTTAACTTTGCTTTGCTGGGCATTACAGGACTTCGCCTTACTCCGCTTGGCTCTGCATCAAACTTTTAATAACGAAAAAAAATCTAAACTCTGCTTCGCTGTGCTTCACCGTGCCGTGCATTGCCGGACTTGGCGTTGCTTCACTGCAAAAACTTTTAATTACGAATAAATCCATACTTAACTGAACTCCGCTAAACTTAGCTTTTCTCGACTCGGCTATGCTTTGCCAAGCTTCAAATTAAAAATTGCGAAAAAATCTAAATTTTACTCAACTTCACGCCGCTACACTTCGCTTCGCCGAAAGAAAATCATTGCAAATATGCCCAAACAAAACTTCGCTTTACTCAGCTTTACTAAGCCCAACAAGACTTTGGCGTGCCTAAAACTCTTTGAAACTATTCAAAACAAACCGCCCGAACTGCGGTCTGTAAGTCCCCAGTGCCGATTGTTGACCGGCAATTTCAACGGCTCTTTTAATGTCCGAAGTGTTGATTAAATCCGGCAAATAACTCAAAACGAATTCCAATTTCCATTCGGGAAAAATCGCGCGGGTTACGAAGATTGTCGTTTTGCCCTGCAATTTAGCGTTTCGCGTATCAACGAATTTTCGATTGCCGTAAAGAGTCGGAATATCGGCTTCTCCCTCGAATCTGATGCGCGGGTTGTCGTCGCAAAAAACACCGGCTTTGAACGCCTGTCCGAGTTTATGCTTTTTCGCTCCGGCAATCAGACAGCTTTCAATCATATTGCCCTTGATAATCGGATAACCGAAGCCTTCCAAAATCAACTGATTTCCGTCAATCACAAAATCGCCGTCCTTTTCTGGATACAGCGCGCCGAGCCATTCGAGCTGCGACATAATCAAAAAATCTTCTTCGGTTTTTGTCCGCTTTTTTGAATATTCTTTGATTGCTTTTGTAATCGGGTGTAACGGGTCGGCTTTGACGATGTTGTTCAACATCAAAGGCGCGACACCTTGAATTTCAACTTTTACTTGTTTCATAACTTTGCTTTAAAATAAAAATTGCCCGCCGCTCGATGAGCGCACAGGCAAAAAGACCCGAGCACGCTTTGGCGGCGCGTCGAGCGATGGAGATATTCAATTTAAGGAAATAGGCGAGATCAGTTTCAACTAATTTCGGCGGCGTGTCAAGTCAGGACGAAGAATATCAGATACAGAACGCTCGCCCAAATGATTTGGACGGCGAGAAAACGCGATAAGTAGTCTTTGTGGCGGTCGTCGAATACTTTCTGATTGATTGATCTTTGTTCATATTTAATTTGTTCGGATGCTTTGGTGTGATCGGTGTTTTTGTATGGGGTTATTTCTTATTTAGCTTTTCGCGTTCTGAGCCGTAAGGGATTTCGTAAGTTACACTGTCTAAAGTAAAAGAAATAATTAGCCCGTCGGCTGCTTTCTTTTTTGGAAAATAAACATAACCTCCATACGGTTCATCGTTAAATAAAGTGTTTGAGCGAAGTGCGCCGCTTAAGACCGAATTGGCGCGGCTGTTGTTTTTAACCTGCCGTTCCTCAATACGCCCTTCCGCTTCGTTTCGGGCGTTCGTATCGGGTTCGGTAATGCGAACATTCGCCGAATTGCCGCTGTCGTCGGTGATCGTCGCGGTAGATTGTTTCTTTGCCATACCCGCGCCCCATCGCGCGAAGAATGCTCTGGTTTTACCGCTTGATTTAATTTTCTTCGCTATTTCCGCCGCGTCGAGGGCATTGTAAGTCTGGTTGACCGGCTCGGTTAATCGGAGAGTAAAAGCGGACGGTTCGACCGTTAGACGACGATTCGATTTATTAATGAAGCCGATCCACACGGCGTAATAATCCTTTTCGACGGTCAAAGACATTAAAAAAGTTAATTTTTCATCTTCGTAAGCGGTAACTAATTCGCCGTTCTGCATCCAGTTATCGCAACATTTATTACTGCCGTTCCATTGAACGGTTTTATTTGATGTCTGACTGTAAGTGTTCAGCGAAAAAGCGAATAGCAGTATTGTAATTATTGTCAGGTAAAGTTTCATAATTTAAGTTTCGGTTCTTTTATTGATCTCAAGGCTCGTTAATGACTCGCGTTACCACGCCCCAAATCTCCAACACGTCTTTTTTGTTGATTTTGATTATCTTCGCCTCGTCACGAGCCGGAACGATTTGCAGATAGATTGACTCTTGTTTGAACATCGTAACGGCAAGCAACTCGTTGTTGATTTCAACTACTACGGGCTTGCCCGAAAGCGGCGCGGCGGCGCGATTGACGATCAAGACGCTTCCGGCGAAAATTTTACCGGCGGGCAGGTCGCCGTGCCGGACGCGAATGGCGAAGCTGTTTTCGTCCAAGCCGAGCAGCTCATTGAGATTGACGGCGATTTCCGCTTTAACGGTCATTTCTAGTAAATTCTCCTCGCACTCAAGGCACGGCAGCTTAATTTCGCGCGCTTCAATTTTCCAAAACGGCAAATCATTCATTTTTTCCCTTATTCGTCGGCACGGTTTCACGTCTTTTTGCTGCCCGTGAATCCCGCATATTATCAATCAGTCCGACTCTTGCCGAATCAGGTGATATTTTAGATGTTTCTTTGTAATCAGTTGGCGGGGTAGCAGTCTGATTCGCCGCAGTTTGTGTGGTTGGCAATGGTTTATTTATATCGACCTTCTTAGGATGATGATCGCGCTCGGCTTGTTCGTGGGGTAGATTGTTATTTTGTGCTTTAGTGCTTTCTTCTTTAACTTTCAAACGCGCCTCTTCAAATTCCCGCGCCGAACGGTCTTTTTCTTCACGAATGGAACTTACGATAAATTGGTGTAAAAGAGTTGACATAGAC
>CAXTMQ010000343.1:0-4238 GCA_964245305.1 uncultured Pyrinomonadaceae bacterium | reverse complement strand
GACATTTTGAAGATTTGATGGCGATTGATTCGGAGTTTTTGAAACACATCGAAGGCTTGTTTCCGGGACGCGATATTCAATCGCATAACGACGAAAAACTGCATAATCACGGCTCTTCGACGATTAAATACGGGCGCGGCGCGGTATTGACGGTTGATTTGACGAACCGCTGTAATATGATGTGCGACCCGTGTTTTATGGACGCGAACCAAGTCGGATTCGTTCACGAGCTTTCGATGGAAGACGTGAAGGAAATTCTCGACAACGCGATTTCGATTAAACCGCGCCGCCAAATGTCTGTTCAGTATTCAGGCGGCGAACCGACGCTTTCGCCGTATTTTTTGGAAGCGATTCGCTATGCGCGTAAAGTCGGTTACAACTCGGTGCAAGCCGCGACGAACGGAATCGAATTCGCCAAATCAAAAGAATTCTGCCGCGAAGCCGCCGAAGCCGGTTTGCGTTTCGTTTATCTGCAATTTGACGGCATCGGCAATGATGCTAACTCGCATCGTCAAATCGGTAACTTGTTCGATGTTAAATTGAGAGCAATCAATAACTTACACGAAGCGGGCGTTGATATTGTTCTTGTTACTACGCTCGTTAACGGAGTGAATAACGATCAGGTCGGAACAATTATTCGATTCGCTTTGGAGAATCCGAAGAAAGTTTCATTTGTATCATTTCAACCCGTTTCGTTCACTGGACGCGACGAACACATTACCGAACAACGCCGATTGCAACAGCGTTATACGCTTTCACATTTAGCATTGGACGTGCGAAAGCAGGTCGGCATTACCGAACCGACGCGCGATTGGTTTCCGCTTTCTTTAATGGGCGCGTTCGCCGATTTCGCAGATGTGGTTCACGGCGAAGATTCGGAATGGGGACAAGTCTCCTGCGGCTGCCACCCGAACTGCGGTGTCGGAACGGCGGTAATGATTAATAAAGACACGAAAGAAATGGCTCCCGTGCCGCAGTTTTTGAATATTCAAGGACTCGTCAGCGATATGAAGCACATTACCGACACGGCGCGCGGCAAGTGGTTTTCAAATATGATGATGGGCTTGGCGTTGTTGAAAAACTATAATCCGTATGGCGCGCCGGACAGCTTAACTTTAGGCGGCATTTTGGCGAAGTTCGATAAATCGTTTGGTTTGTCCGGCAAAGACTACGGCAAAGTTGACGGCACACGGACGGCGGAAGACATCGAAAAACGCCGCAAAGACCCCTGGAATTTCCTGTTTATCGCCGGAATGTGGTTCCAGGATTTGTTCAACTACGATTTCCGCCGCACCGAAATGTGCATTATTCCCTACGGCACACAGGAAGGCGAAATTTCGTTCTGCGCTTATAATACAGGCATCGGCTGGCGCAACATCATCGAGCATATGCACCAGAACGCGACCGTCGCGCAGTGGTATAAAGAACACGGTCGCCACGAAGTCTTCGCCAAAGGCAAAGAAGTCAATATGGGCGACACGACGCACAACTTGATTTTGAACGAAGTTGATTTATCGCGTCCGAACAAACCGGAAATGGAAGGACCGAAAACGGCTGCCGAAGAAATGCAGATGATGAAGAAACTTTACCAGCAGATGGTTCTGGAAAAAAACAGCATCAAAGGCGATAACCTCGTCCAAATCGGCGGCATCAAACGCGAGAAAAGAGACAAAACCGAAACCGCGAAAGCGTAAATTAGATTTAACTTTTGAAAATAAAAAAGCCTTGCGAAATTTCGCAAGGCTTTTTTATTTTTGTGTTATCTGAAAATTAAATTCGCGTCGCTTTGAGACCTTCTTTATCGCTCTTGGCGGTGGAAGTAAAATCTTCGCCCGGATTGACGAACAAGTTTTGCTCGAATCGGTATTGTTTGTCGTAAAGTTGTTTATATCTGCCGTTCATTTCAATTAATTCGTCGTGCGTTCCGCGCTCTAAAATTTCTCCGGCTTCGACGACGAGAATTTGATCCGCGCTTCTGATAGTTGAAAGGCGATGCGCGATGACGAACGTCGTTCTTCCCTTGCGTAAATTATTCAAGCCTTCCTGAATCAACGCTTCGCTTTCCGAATCAAGGCTCGAAGTCGCTTCGTCCAAAATCAAAATCTTCGGGTCAGCCAGCAATGCCCGCGCAATCGCCAATCTTTGCCGCTGTCCGCCGGACAATTTCACGCCACGCTCGCCGACGATAGTGTGGTAGCCGTCGGGAAATTTTTCGATGAATTCGTCGGCGTTGGCGACTAGGCACATCGCTTTGATCTGGTCGAAATTCGCCTGCGGATTGGAAAAACGAATGTTGTCCAAAATCGTGCCGTCGAACAAAAAGTTATCCTGCAAAACCACGCCGAGATGGCTGCGGTAATCGCGCAGTTTGACGGTCTGTAAATCTTTCCCGTCAATCGAAATTTTCCCGGTCGTCGGCTGGATAAAATTCAAAACGAGACTCAAAATCGTTGATTTGCCGGAACCGGAAGAGCCGACTAAAGCAGTCGTTTGCCCGGCTTCCGAATGAAACGAAACGCCTTTTAAAACCGGCACGTCTTTTTCGTATTCAAAATAGACATTCTCGAAGTCAATCGTGCCTTCGACGGACGGCAAAGGGGCGAGCAAATCGTCTTCGGCGTTTTCGGTTTTGATTTGAAAAACTTCGCGGATTCTGTCCAAACCGGCGAATGCTTCGGTAATTTGTGTGCCGATGTTGGCGAGTTCGACAATCGGGAAAACGAGGTTTAGAGTGAACGCGATATACATCGCAAAATCGCCCGAAGTCATTCCCACCGCCGGATTGTTGACGTTGGCGATGACCGCGCTGCCGCCGAAATAAATCATCACGACGGCGACTGTGCCGATGATAACCGACGAAAACGCGCCCGTCGCCGAAACGCCGGTCAAAGACGCGGCGATGTTACGGAAAAGCCGGTGCGCGCCGCGCGCGAATGAAAGCTCTTCACGCTTTTCGGCAGTGTAGGCTTTGACGATGCGGATGCCGCCCAAACCTTCGTTGAGCCGTCCGGTAACTTCCGCCTGAATTTTTCCGCGTTCCCGAAACAGCGGGCGCAGTTTGCCGAAAGCGTAACTCAAAACCACGCCGAAAACGATCAAAACGAACAGCGTTATCAAAGTGATTTGCCAGTTCAGATAAAACAAAACCGCGAGCGAAACCAACGCCGACAAAAGCCCGCTCGCAATCTGCCCGATGCCCGTGCCGACGAGATTGCGGATGCCTTCCGCGTCGTTCATAATCCGCGAAATCAGTTGTCCGGTCTGCGTCGAATCGAAATACGAAGTCGGCAGCCGTTCGATATGCGTCTGCACACGCTTTCGCATTTCGGTAATCGCCCGTTGCGCCGCCACGCCCAAAACCTGCGACAGCGCAAACGACGTAACCGCCTGAATTATCGTCGAAACGCCGACCGCGAGCGCGATCCATTTCAGCAGCCCGTAATTCTTCTGCCCGAAAACGTCATCCACCAGATATTTCGTCGAACCGGGCAAAACAATCCCGGCGGCGCGACTGACGAGCATCAAAACCGAACCGAACAAAAGCCGCCAGCGATAATTCCAAATCAAAACTCTGGCTTCCGCCCACGCGCCCGAATAATTAACCTTCTTTTTCTTCTCTTCTTCCGCCATATTTTCAATTATAACAACTCGCTGCCGCTTTTTATTGTATGAGCCGCGACGATATTAATTTGCGCCAGACCTTATGTTATAATTCAAACCGCTATGAACAAAAAAGAGCTGAAAAATCAAGAAACCAACGGCAAGCGCGATTACTCGCATCTGCCGCGAGCGCGGGATTTCAAGTTGCCGAAAAAAATCTCGCCTGAATTAAAAGAATTGATGGAAGCGACGCGCGAAGCGATGGAAGCTCTGCAAGCCGAAGAGGAAAAATATGGCAAAAAGCCCCGTTTTTGATACGTCCGTTTTTTCGTCTCACAAAAAGAAAGTTGAAAAAGATATAGCGTTTGTTCCGTTGCCGTCAATTGTTCTCTACGAACTGACGGCAACCAGCATTGACGAATCAACTCTGCAAAAATACGAACGCTGGCGCAAACTTCTGATCGAAAACGAACGCCTTCTAACGCCGACCGCAATCGATTGGCGGGAAACTGCCAAAGCCATCCGCCGGCTTTACATCAAAAGAACTTTTCCGGTCAGCAAACTTAAAACTTTACAAAACGATGTGTTGATCGCGCGGCTCGCCGTCAAAAACAAAGGCTTTGTCGTCACGATGGACG
>CAXTMQ010000342.1:0-4257 GCA_964245305.1 uncultured Pyrinomonadaceae bacterium | reverse complement strand
CAGCAAAACTGATATTGCAGTTCAACAGACAGTCGTAAAAAAACAAATTGCTCTAAGTAATTTGGAGAATCAAATTAAAGATGTTCCGTTTGCGACAGTCAGGTGCTTTGTTAGAAGTCAGGCGGCATTTTGGCTTTGGCGAGACGGAAAAGATGCAGCGGGCTTGGCAGAAGAATTAGCAGTAAAATCATTTGAGGAAATGTATGATTACAAAAACGAAATACCGCAAATTTACTTCTCGTCAATGCAGTCTGAAATTATTTCGTCTTTAGAATTAAATGCTCCGCTGACGGCTAAGAAACTTGCAAAAAAATACGGACTTACATCAGAAGAATTATTAAGTTCGGCACTTTCTAATTTGGATAAGAAGGACGGAGAGAGATCAGCCGCCGAAAAAATTAAAAACTCTCTTAACAACCAAACCGAAATAAATTCCCTGACAATAGAAATAATTTCGGAATTAGCCGACCGTAAATCGCCGCAGCTACAAAATGTTTTATCAGAGATAATCAGCGCGGAAGAATCAGGCAGAAGTAATTTTTCCGCCGAATCGCTTTTTTTCGTGGTTGATGCTTTTCGAAAATCAATCGTTTCTAACGATTTAAGAATTCGATTTTATAACGTCGTCATCAAAAAACTCAGGGCATCCGTCGCCTCGCCGGATGCTGATGCCGAAGCTGCTTATAGTTTAATGAATGCCGTTTTGGGCGATATTTCTAAAAATGCGCCGGATTTATTTGCCGAAGCCGGCGCACTGCAAACAAATCTAAAAAATCGAATTGACAATTCAACCGGCGAGAATGAGGAAATCTACACGAGAATTGAAAATAGTGCCGACCGCTTGAGCGCGACGATTTCAGAAGCCGAATCAGCAAAAAGCAATCAATTAAAAGAAGAACTTTACAACAGCGCGGCGCAGATGGCACTCAAAAAGAAAAAGTTTCGGCTCGCTATCGAATTATTGGAAAAATCCCAACTCGATAAGAATTTGGACGATGAAAAAAATAAATTTGATTTGCGTTGGCACGATCAATTTTTAGCCGATGTTTCCGAACAATCTTTAAAAGAAAATGATTTAGACTCAAGTAAGTTTGCAACCGATAAAATCATCGACAAATTATATCGGGCGGAAGTTTTACGAAAAACCGCGAATTACCTTTTTGAAAAAAAGGATAATATCTTGGCTTCCGAAATATTGAGCGAAGCACTCAAAATTACTGATGCAACTGATAACGATTCTCAGAAAATAAGAACTTTGCTTTTGCTTATTCCTTCATTTCAAAAAATCGACAGATCACGTGTGTCCGATGTAGTCGAGAAGACAGCGAAAGCAATCAACTCGATGCCGACTTTAGATGTTGATGACAAGCCGGAAACCGAAAATTTCAAAAAACATATAACTTCAACGATGATTATTGATATAAACCTCTTGAGAGTAATGAATTATCTGACAAAAGAAAATAAAACCGAGGCAAACAGCTTCGTTAACCGACTGAATCGCAAAGAATTCAAAATTATCGCGGATTTTGCCATTCTGACTGATTCTATACGATAAATAAATGTTCAAAAAATTCGAGACGGCATCAATTTTAAGTTGGCTTATAGTCATAGCTTTAATTGCCTGCAATGGTTTCTTGATCAGACAAAACTTACGACTGCGAGGAATGGTTGACGAGTTGAATAGCGAGCGGACAGTCAAAATAGGTGACGAGTTTACTGACTTTAAGGCGTTCGATACTGAGAATAAACCGTTAAATTTCGGGCTGTCGAAAAACAAAAAAGTGATTTTGTTTACAAGCACGAGTTACCCTTTCTGTAAAAAACAAAATCCTTATTGGTTACAAATGCTGCAACAGCTTGATGCACGAAAATATGAAACAGTCGAGATTTTTAACGCCGCTGAGGAACGTCCGACTGTTTCAAATTATGTCAACAGCATCGGACACTCAACTATCCCGAACTTATACGTTTTATGCTCCGAAAGCGAAAACTTACAGAAATATAAACTGAATGCAACTCCGACAACTTTGGTTTTGAATGAAGAAGGATCTGTTGAGAAAGTATGGGATGGATTATGGAATAAATCGAAAGTTGAAGAAGTTAATTCATACCTTAATTTATCGGTTCAATAAGCAATTCCATATTAGAGCAACGGCGCGCTCGTTGTGAGAAAACGCGCCGTTTTGAAATATTATTTCCGCGCCGGCGCGAACATCGAGCTTCGTCCGGCGAACGCCGCTTTTCAAACGATCAAACTTCCCGCTCACAAAATCTCGATTCTCGGAACTTATCGCGGACTCGTCAGACCGATTGTATAACTATCGTCAAAATAATTAGCCGCGAATGACACGAATTATTTTATTTAAATTTATTCGTGTCATTCGCGGCTGATTTTTCTTTACAAAACTTCGCGCCGTTAAAGTTACATTATTGAACGACGCTCGCCGCGGTCGGCGGTCGGTTAAATAATTTAGGGCGGCGGTGAATGCGGTTAAAGATAAATAAATTGAAAAAATGCATCGCGCCTAAAACGAGTAAAACCAAGCCGATTTTCCACGAAAGAGCTTCGATGCCTTCACGCGCCGTCGCAATCGCGCCGCCGATTTTTAAAGCCAAGCTGATATAACCGAGATTGATTAAATAAAATCCGACGACGAGCAGATGATTGACCGAATCAGCCAGACTTTCATCGCCGCCGAACACTTCGATCAAAAAAACTCTGCCGTTTTTATGAAGCGTCCGCGCCACCCAAACAGTCAGAAAAACGCTCAAAAAAATGTAAGCCAGATACGTCAGAACAACGATGTCCATAATTGCCTCCAAAAATTTTCAA
The DNA here is from genome assembly GCA_964245305.1 of uncultured Pyrinomonadaceae bacterium. Classification (GTDB taxonomy): domain Bacteria; phylum Acidobacteriota; class Blastocatellia; order Pyrinomonadales; family Pyrinomonadaceae. The sequence goes on along the minus strand of CAXTMQ010000342.1, from coordinate 1,424 downwards.
ATTGATGTTTGATAATTTCAAAGCATCCGCGTTTTTCTCAAAACAAACTATGTGCCGTTCCTTGAAAATTGCAAATTCTTGGATATTTACTGCATTTTCGACGATTCGATTTTTTGCATTTTGCGTCGTTGAGCGGATTTTGCTTGGCGATTTGCGATTTGCATCGAAGTTTTCAAAATTATAATCTTTATTTTCGTTATTGTTTATCAAAAAGGCATTTTAATTATCGTGGCAAATAATCCAACCCCAAACGCGAGTTACAGTTTGACTCTGCGCGTCAAGATTCAAAATAAACCCGGCAAACTCGGAGAAATTACGACCGCCATCGGGCGCGTCGGCGGCGACATCGAAGGCATTGACATCGTTTCGGTCGGCAAAGATTTTTTAATCAGAGACATAACCGTCAACGCCGCGTCGGAAGCGCACGATCAGGAAATCGTTCAGTCGGTTCAAACGATTGACGGCGTGGAAGTCGTACAAACTTCGGATAGAACTTTTTTGATTCATCTCGGCGGCAAAATCGAAACCGTCTCAAAAATCCCTCTAAAAACGCGCTCGGATTTATCAATGGCTTACACGCCCGGCGTGGCTCGCGTCTGCGAAGCAATTCACAAAGACCCGGAAAAAGCATTCACTTTAACGATCAAAAAAAATACCGTCGCGGTCGTTTCTGACGGTACGGCGGTTTTAGGTTTAGGCGACATCGGACCGGCGGCGGCGATGCCCGTGATGGAAGGCAAATGCCAGCTTTTCAAAGAATTCGGCGGCGTTGATGCTTTTCCTATTTGTCTAAATACCAAAGACCCGCACGAGATTATTCAAACGATCAAAAACATCGCGCCCGGCTTCGGCGGAATTAACTTAGAAGACATTTCCGCGCCGCGCTGTTTTGAAATCGAAGATCGTTTGAAGGAAGAACTCGACATTCCCGTTTTCCACGACGATCAGCACGGCACGGCGGTCGTCGTCCTCGCAGCGTTAATTAACGCTCTAAAAATTACCGGCAAAAAAATGGACGAAATAAAACTCGTCGTCAACGGAGTCGGCGCGGCGGGCGTTGCCTGCACGAAAATTGTGCAGGCGGCGGGCGTGAAAAATATCATCGGCTGCGACCAAACCGGCGCGCTTTACGCGGGGCGAACGCAAAATATGAATTGGGTGAAAGATTGGTATGCCCGCAACACGAATCCTAACTTAGAAAAAGGCACGATTCACGATGTCATCAAGGGCGCGGATGTCTTTTTCGGCTTGAGTGCGCCGGCGGTCATCGGAGTTAAAGATTTAAAAAATATGGCAAAAGACCCGATCATTTTTGCGATGGCGAATCCGATTCCCGAGATTATGCCTGAAGAAGCCGAAGGTTTGGTCACGGTGATGGCGACCGGACGCTCTGATTATCCGAATCAAATCAACAACGTCCTCTG
>CAXTMQ010000341.1:3477-4267 GCA_964245305.1 uncultured Pyrinomonadaceae bacterium | reverse complement strand
TTTCCAAGACGTATAAATTTTTTCTGAGGAAACCGAAAACGACGTAGCCGCTAAAACCGCCGCGCCCTTGCGCGATTAGTTCGGGAACGGCTTGGTTCATAAATTCGAGCCGCCGCAGGATAACGCCCTGATTTCCCTTTTTGGCGCGCTCCACCATCGGCGCGACGCTCTTCTTTATTCGCTCCCACGGTTGCGCGCCCGGCGGCATAATTTCCCAATTCAGGCGGCGAGTTGCGAGCGGAGCTATCGGCTGTAAATCTTCGGTTAAGATTTCGCATTCGCGGAAAATTTCCAAGAGGACGTTTATCGAATGTGTTATCGCCTGATGATTTGCCGCCGTATAATCGAACGCGCCGGCGGCGAGTAGTTTATTGCCCTGCGAATCGGCGACGATTTGCAGTTCGTCGCTCGGCGGCGGCACGAAATCGCGCGGGGAACGCTCGTAAGGAACGTAGCGGAAATCGGTTTGTTCGACTTCCCGGTCGCCGTGCCGTTCAGTCCAACTCCATTCAATTTGACGGTAAACCGTTTCCTTCGGCAAATCGCGGCGGATGATGTTCTTCCCTTCGGCGTTAAAGCGAGTAACGGGACCGACGACCGACGGCAAAACCGTCTCGCCGATGTTTAAGTCCGCCGTGAATCCGATGGCGATGAGTTTTGCGCCGAATTTCTGTAAATCGGTCAAGCCGATGTTAATCCGGCGATTTTGAAATGTCGCGGGAACGTGCCGTTCAAGATTTCTGATTCTTTTTTGATTGATTTTCATAAATAATCTTGTGTTAAATTTAAC
>CAXTMQ010000341.1:0-3467 GCA_964245305.1 uncultured Pyrinomonadaceae bacterium | reverse complement strand
CGCCGAATTCGATCCATTTTTCCGCCGCGCTTGCGCGGCAGCCGCGACACGATTCGTTATGAATGCGCTTGAGCGGCGTTACGGCAAACAGACCGAACCGTAAATCAACGGCTGTTTCGTTCCCGGCTGCGGAAATTGACTTCGCTAGATGAGAATAATTCAGAGAAATGTTCAGTTTTATTATTTCCGCCAAAAGCAGAGCGGCTGACGCGGCGGAAAGAAACGGCAGCGAGGCGGTGACGGGATTCGCCTTCGGTGTATCTGCTTCAGTATTGAAAATTTCGCCTTGCGCGCAAACGCCGCGAAATTTGATTTCAGGACGCGGCATTCGGCATAAAGTGCAATCCTCGCGGCGCGGCAGATGCCGTCCGACTCCGAATCCCCAACCGCTGGTCGTCGTGCCGTGCAGAACGACTGGCGGAAGCAAATATGGAACCGTCGCCCAAGCGCCGTCTTCATTCGTCAAACTTATCCACTGGTCGAACGGTTCGCGCGAGATTTGCGCGGCGTGTTCCTGCCAAGTGCCGTTTCTTTCGCTTAATTTAATTCGATGACGGCTTAAATAGTTGGAAGCAATTTGCGTTTTCTCCCAATCTCCAACCGCGTGCAGAATGTTAAACAGCGGCGAGCGATTAAGATTCGACGTTTCCACGTGGTCGCGGTCTAGAGAAACGAATTCCCCGCTCAAATCCATAAAATCCATCAGATAGATTAACGCCGAACCGATTGCGCCGACTCCGGCGAGCAGCGTTCGCCCCAAATTCAAATCGCGCGAAACAGGATATTTGATATTTTTCTCGGTTCGCGCCGCGGAAACTTCTAACTTCGCATCGCTAAATTTCTGTTCCCAGACGTTCCAAACGAAATTGTCGGGCATCCATTCGTCGCGGGCGTGACCGACGGCGCGTTTGAACAAGTCGGCGGCAGCAAGCGAAGCGGTAAGCGAGGTCGCCGGAACAGATGTTTCCTGCTGTATAGACCATTGGAAGCTGCTGCCTCTTCTGCCGAAAACCGACCAGCCGCTCGCGTCAATAAAGTAGTCGTCCGGCATAACTTTCGGCTCAATGACGGAAACATCCAACCACGCGCCGCCGAAAACGCGCTAGGGATTTTGCCGGCTTTTTTCAACAGGCGCGGGGTAGGCTAATCTCTTAAAATCACCGAACGGATCGGCGGCTTTCATTTCTGATAGAATCCTCTCGTCAAGCAGCCGAAAACCGTCGCGCTGTAGATTTTTCGTTAAACTCACGCTAGCGGAAAAACGAACGACGATGCGTCGCGCCCATCGCGCTGTCAGGTTGGAAAGCAATAAGGCAATTTCCTGTAACGCTTGTGAGTCTGAAACGAGCGGGTCGAGCCAGATTTCGATTGGACGAACGGCGTAAAATTCTAAATTCTCAATTTGTATCGCGGTGCGATTGTCGCGTTCTCGATAAAATTCTTCATCCGATTGCCATTTTCGCGCCGCCGTTTCCGACATTGCCGCATCGCATTTCTCAACAATAGCTTTGCTCATAAAGTTAGTGCGTTTCATTTTTATAAATCTCGAATTTATTCGATTAAATTTCAGCAGCGAATTTGTTTTTAGATTTGTCTTTCGCCGCCTTGTTTCTAAAATCGGCTTCTCCCGGTAAAACGCTGATGTGGTCGGAAATTTCTGACGACTCGATATATTGAAACGCGCCATCCGTGTGACGGTGAATACCGCAAGTTTCAAGCTCGATGCCTTCTTGCCCGAAGTGCGGCACAACGACGGAAATAGCACCGTCGAAACTGGCGAAAGTCTCTTGGTCGTCTGTTTCGGAGTGTCTGACACCTTTTCCCGGATGCGAATGCGCTTGTCCGAGAAGCATAAGCGGCGTTCCGACGATTGCCGAAAGTGCTTGCGCGTTCGCTCGCGGCGTAGTCCGAATACATCCGAAACTCGTGTCGGCATCAGGCACGATGAGCGTTGTGACGACAGCGGTTTCACCAAGTTCAAAACCGAACCAGTAAACAACGCCTTCCGAGCGGCTGTTTTTAGCAAAACTCGCCAGCAGTTCGCGCGTCCGTTCTAAAAGAATCGCCGTGATATAAACTGTGGGAATTACCGTCTCTGAAATTGCGGCGGCATTGCCCTGATTAGTCGAATCGGTTAGGGCATCGTCGTTTTTATTCGCCGGCAGTGTCTCGTTACCGTTGCGCGAAGTTTCTTCAGCCACCTGCGGCGCAAACCACTTTTTCCAAAATTTCCAATTCATCAATTCATCCTCCCGGTCGCGCTTAAAATTTTGACGTGCATATCGCTGATTATCATCGCTAAAGAATCAATCGATCCGCCGCGGGCGTTGCCAAGTGCCAGTCAATCAGCCGCCAATCGGCGTGTGGTCCGCCCATTTCGCCGTGAGCTTTGCGGTTATACCGCATACAAACGCACGGAGTCGGATGAAAAACGTTCGGATACAAATTCTTCGCACCGCGCATTGTCCGGCTGTTGTCAACGAATTCAATCGTCGGCGGCAGCACCGGATAATCGGCGCAGTTGAATTCAGCGTGAAATTGAATGCCGTCGCGGTTGTGAAAAATCACGTAAAAACGAAGATTCGCGTCCGACAGCTTAGAAACGTCCGCTTCCAGATTGACGGACGCGGCGTAGGCGAGCGCGTCCGTCAACTCGATTTTTATTGACTCTAATGAAACTTCTGCGGGAATCATCAAGCGTTGCCTCCCTGCACGCTTAAAACGAGCAGCGTTTCGTCTTCAAGATGGTAGCTTTCAATCGTGCGTTGCGGTTCGAGCTGTTTTTCGCCGAGGAAAAGCGTGTATTTATTGTCGTTTTCCGCGAATTTGAAAACCGCGCGAGCGTCGTCAATAATCTGCTGGATTTTTTCATATACGGGACGCAAAGCAGCGTCTTTCGGTAGCTTTTTGTTCCACAAACCGCGCGGGGTCTGAACTTGAAGCTCGACCTTTTTGTTCGGTTTGTCTTTCTTTTCATCCTGCTCGCGTTCTACCGCGGAAGAGCCGGAGATGCCTTTGCTGATGTTTTCGCCCGTCGCCGTTGCGTCTTTTAATTGTTGTGTCATATTGTTTCTAAAACCTCACTGCAAAATAAAAATGGTGCGGAGGCTGTTTCTTGATTTTCTCAAGTGCCTCCACACCGATATACGGCAGGTATTTTCCCCGTGCGCGCTTTTTTTCGCGCTTTTTTTAGAAAAAATTATTCTTTTTTCGGCAGAGCATTCATCCAATGCGGGCAGCTAATCCGGCACGGGCAGCAGCCGCAATTCCACTCGTTAATTTGCCATTCATAAAATTGTTTGTCGAAGTTTTCAAGCCGCGCGACGGCTCCCAGAATATCCGCTTTTGTCGTTTCAATTTTTTGATTCCACAAAAGTTTATATAAAAAACCGTCCGCGCCGGAATAAACCCACGGCTCTAAAGTTTTACCGGTTTTTTGTAAAAGCAGAAACGCCAGTTTGCGCCCC
>CAXTMQ010000340.1:0-4287 GCA_964245305.1 uncultured Pyrinomonadaceae bacterium | reverse complement strand
TGAAACTGCTGTTCTTCAATCTTTTCCGCTAATCCAATGCGCGACTGGAGTTAAATAATAAGCTATTTGCATTCGACGGGTTTTGCCCTCCGGCGATCACTGAAAAGTAAAGTTCAGTAAATTATATTGTCAGAGAAGTAGCTATAAATAAAATTATGGTCGAAAAATCCAATTTTGATTCTGCTAATAAATCCGCTGATTATCACACGGCGGCAACGGTCGAAGAATTAACACAAACTAATGTTGACACTATTCTGCAGCTCGAAGCCGCCGCTAAACGAAATCAATCTTTAACCGAAAGACTCGCCAAAGTCATCGCCGATTTCTGCGGAAGTATGACTTTCGTCTGGGTTCACGTCGTCTGGTTCGGCGGCTGGATTATTCTGAACGCCCTGCCGAACGTGCGCCATTTCGACGAGTTTCCTTACACATTTCTGACGCTCGTCGTTTCGCTCGAAGCGATTTTCCTTTCGACTTTTATTCTCATCAGTCAAAATCAAGAGACGCGGCTGACTGAGCGAAATAATCATCTTGATTTACAGATCAATCTTTTGACCGAACAGGAAAACACGAAGATACTGCAAATGCTCAAGCGAATCTCGGAAAAACTAGAGATTGAAATTGACGACGATCCGACGGTGCGGATTTTGGAACAATCTACACGACCGGAAATGTTAGTCGAGCAAATCGAGAGAGCGCAAGAACAGAAAAGAGAGGCGGCGCAGGTCGAAACGGTTTAGCGGCAATCTAAATAAAAAGTCTTATGCAAAAAGGCTGGGTTTATAAACAGATTGCTGCAATTTCCGGCGGTTTATTTTCCGCTTTATTTATCCTGTCTATATTTATTGATATTTTTTATTTGCAAAATCAACCAGTAAATAAAGGCAACCGGAAACAATACGCATAGTGCCATCGCCAAAGTTAACATCGGCGTATTCCAAATCTCTTGAATCAAGTCTTCCATTATTATTTGGTCTTTCCAACCCCGACGACAATGCCCGCAAAAATTCCGATGCGCGGAGCATCGCTTTCCCAATTCTCGAACGTCGCTCCGATAAAATGACCTTCGCCCAAATACTCAATATACCCGACCGTCGGCTGACGGTGCGCTTTTTGATCTTCATTAAATTCCCTGATACCCGTTAGATATTGTCCCGTAAAGGAAAAGAGAAAGAGCGCGAACAGTGTAATCGAAAGTCCGTTATTGTGAAGAAAAGATTTCATAATTTACGTTAGACTCCTAAAACTTATTAATCGAAAATAAAAAAACCGACATATCTAATCAAGGAATAAAATTCTTAGTTAGTGGGAATCGGTTTTTAATAGCTTAAAACTTTTTGGAAGGAAATATAGAATGGTTTGGAGTGAGTGTCAAATCGCAAAAGCCCTGCCGAAACTGACAAGGCTTTTCGCTTTTTTTACAAAACGCGCGTTTCGCTTTTATTAAACTCCTTTGATCGGCAGATTCCAGGGATCGTAGCGGAAAAATCCGTTCGTCGTTCCGATGAAATTGATGCCGTCTTCATCTTCGCCGATAAATTGCACCTGCGTCGGCTGGTCGAACAGATAACGACGATGCTGTGCCGTGAACACATAAACTTGTCCGCCCGGCACGTTTTCAAAGTTGTAATAACCGAGTTGATTCGTAAAGGCTTGCCGCTGATTGCCCTGCGAATCGGTTGTCGTTATAAGAGCGCGGAAAATTCCGCGACCATTCGCTTCGGTTACTCGTCCGCCCGCAGTCGTTCCGGCGGCGGTCGGCGGAAGTGCTATTGATACCTGCACAGTATCAATGCCGACTCCGCTGTTGTCGCTGCCTAAATCTTGAAAAACCAAATTTGCCGTCGTCGCGTTGCTGAATGTAAAGTTTTGGCTGAATCTCTGAAAAGCCGTTGAGGTGGCGGTGATGTTAAATACTTGAGAGCCGATGGTTGCCGTCGCCGTGTTCGTTTGTCCGTCTACGCTGTTGTAATTAAAGCTCAAATTGTATGTTATACCGGCGACGAAAGGTAGCGCGGTTTTGGTCGCAAACGCGCCCGGATCGTTTGTCGAGCCGCCCAAATCAACGTAGCGTCCGCCCATTGCCGGATCGTCCATACCCGGAACATTGCCGCCGATTAAATCAACCGAGCCGTCGGTGACATTCCACAAGAAAAATCCGTTGTAGTTGTCAGCCGGTTGACCGGCGTTGTCGAGCAAAAATCCGTCGAAAAATATCGGCGGTTCGGGCGTTTGAGAGTTTGTCGTGAGCGACGGCGCGAGCATCGTTCCGAGTAAAAAAATCAGACTAAAAAACTTGTTCATATTGTTCTCCCTTGTTCATTTAGTTTATACCTTTGTTGTTTTTTATTATGCCGTCATTCGGCATATTCGTCAGAGCCGTTGACCCAAACGAACGACTGAATATCAATCATATCGAGCGGCTTTAAATCCGCGAGATCGGTTTCGATGAGCGCGGCGAAATTCAATAATCTCTCGTAAGTTTCCCATGAAGGTTGCGATTGATATGACAAATCGAAATTGTAATTGGCAGCGGCGCGGCGCGTAACGGTCGGTTTGAGAAAGATATGTTTTTCCGGCTGCGCGAGAAACGGAAAGACCGTTACGATTGGATGCGTCAGCACGCGCGATTGTTTTTTCGGTAGCGATTCGATTGCCGCGACCCATTTTTCAAATTTGTTTTTCAATTTGCCCGCACCGTATAGAAACGCAAAAAGACTTTCGGCGAAACTTCTCGCGTCGCTTTCGATTCGCAAGGCATCACGCAGAGCCATTTTCTCGAAAGAAAAAAGCAAGTTCGTCGGCGATTCGATTTTCACGGCGCGGCTCGCAATCTCAAGAAACTCGCCTTTTTTCAACAGCGAGTCGAATTCCGCGCGGTTCAGCGTATCCTTCCATTTTTCGTGCGCCCGCCATTTATAGCCGCGCTCCCAATCGAAATATTTTTCGTCCGCGAAACCTTTCGGAAAAAAACGCAAAAACTTGCGACGACAGGCGGCAGCTTGTGCTGAATCGTGTTTGCCGCGCACCATCGGTAAGTTTTTGCGTCCTGTATTCATTTGGGTAATACTTTCGTGTTTCGCGGTCGCTTGAAATTTCAAGGTTTCAGCACGATCTTGATGCAGCTATCTTTCTTGTTTTTGAAAATGTCGTAACCGTGCGGTGCGTCTTCGAGACGCATTTTATGCGTGATGATAAACGACGGGTCAATCTCGCCCTTCTCGATTAAATCGAACAACATCGGCATATATTTTTGAACGTGCGTCTGCCCGGTTTTCAAGGTCAAGCCTTTGTTCATAAACGCACCGAGCGGAACTTTATCTACTGCGCCGACATACACGCCGGGCATCGAAATCGTTCCTTGTTTGCGACAGCTCATAATCGCCTGACGAAGAGTGTGAATGCGATCCGTGCCGAGAAACGTCGCCGTTTTTACCGCGTCAACAATTCCGTCGAGTTTACCGCCGGCGACTGCTTCGCAGCCGACGGCATCCATACAGCGGTCAGGTCCGCGCCCGTCAGTTCGCGCCATCAATTCTTCATAAACGTCTACGTCGTCGAAATTGATGATTTCGGCTTTGCCGTCATTCTCTGCCATCGCCAGACGTTCCGGCACGTTATCTATTACAATCACGCGACCTGCGCCGAGCAGCCAGCAGCATTTGACGGCAAGCTGAGAAACCGGACCCGCGCCCCAAATCGCCACTGTATCGCCCTCTTCAATTTCAGCATTTTCCGCCGCCATATAAGCGGTTGGAAAAATGTCGGATAAAAATAAAACCTTTTCATCCTCTATTCCGCTTGGCACTTTGAACGGACCGACATCAGCGAACGGGATTCGCAGATATTCCGCTTGACCGCCGGAAAATCCGCCGTTCATATGCGAAAAACCGAAAAGTCCGGCGGGCGACTGTCCCATTGCCGCGCGCGCTACAGCCGCATTCGGGTTCGATTTATCGCAGCACGAATACATTTCCTTGTCGCAAAAAAAGCAGTTTCCGCACGCGATTACAAAAGGCACGACGACTTTATCGCCGACTTTCAGATTGGAAACGCCGCTGCCGAGTTCGACGACTTCGCCCATATTTTCGTGACCGAGAATGTCGCCCGCTTCCATCGTCGGCTGATAACCATCGAGCAGATGCAAGTCAGAGCCGCAAATGGCGGTTGAAGTGATTTTAATAATCGCGTCGCGCGGATGTAGTATTTGCGGATCGGGAACCGTATCTACTCGAACGTCGTTTGTGCCGTGCCAACATAATGCTCTCATTTAATTTTTCTCCTCGT
>CAXTMQ010000339.1:0-4290 GCA_964245305.1 uncultured Pyrinomonadaceae bacterium | reverse complement strand
TCCGGTATCTTGTCTTCCAACAATGATTAAAATTGAAGAATTTGTTTTGTTGATTTGTCTCTGTTCAATCAACTTATTTCGATATTCAGCAATAGTGTCTAAATTTATCCGATAAGCGTCCGTTGTCTTAACCTCAACGATAATGCTGAAATCTTCATTTGATTTCCAAATACCATCGAAACCTATTTCATTTTTTCTGCCCCTGTAAAGTCCATTCGTTACATCAAAACCTAATCTTGAACCAATTTGATTAATAACATCTTGAAGAGCGAAACCGCTGTCATCAAACTTTTCAGAAAGACAATTTTCAGAGAATTGTTTCAAAAGTTCAAAAGGAACTTGTTCAAGCAATTCTCTAAATTCATTCGAGGTCGTATTGCTATCTTTAAGTTTGCCGTCGCCGGCAAAAGACAATATTTGTGAAAGTGATTTTGAATCAAAAGTTTCCTTACTGTTAATCCAAATTTCCGAAATGCTATTCATTGTTTTTAGTCAGCGAAATTAAAATGTATCAAAAAGCCGGTTCTTCATAAATGCCGTAAACATCTCTTAACGCCGTGCAGATTTCTTCGACGGTGGCATAGGCTTTGACGGCTTCGATGGTCAGCGGCATTAGGTTGACGTTTTCGATTGCGCCTTTTTTGAGTTTTTCCAACACTTTTGAGACTGCGCCGTTATCGCGTTTAATTTTGGTTTGTTCGAGCCTCGCTAACTGTGTTTCGCGGACGGTTTCGTCAATCTGCAAAATGTTAGTGGTGGAAAGTTCGTCCTGCATAAAATATTTGTTCACGCCGACGATAGTTTGTTCGCCGCGTTCGACGGCTTTTTGGTATTGATACGCCGATTCCTGAATGTCGCACTGCGGAAAACCGGCTTCGATGGCTTCGACCATTCCGCCGAAACAGTCAATTTTGTCGAAATAATCGAAACAGCCGTCAATCATTTTCTGCGTCAGACTTTCGACGTAATACGAGCCGCCGAGCGGGTCAACCGTGTTCGCCGCGCCGGTTTCTTCGGCGATAATTTGCTGTGTACGAAGCGCGATTAACGCGGCATGGTCAGTCGGAAGTGCTAACGCTTCGTCGTAAGAATCGGTGTGCAGCGAGTTTGTGCCGCCTAAAACTCCGGCGAGTGCCTGAATCGCAACTCTGGCGATATTGTTCAAAGGCTGCTGCGAAGTTAAGGAAACTCCGGCGGTTTGCGTGTGGAAACGCAACTGCATCGTGCGCGGATTTTTCGCGCCGAAACGCTCTTTCATCGTCTGCGCCCAGATGACGCGGGCGGCGCGGAATTTGGCGATTTCCTCGAAAAAGTCGTTGTGCGAATTAAAGAAAAACGAGATGCGCGGCACGAATTCGTCAACGTCCATTCCGCGTTCCACGCCGTATTTAACGTATTCCACGCCGTCGCGCAGGGTAAACGCGAGTTCCTGCAAAGCCGTCGCGCCCGCTTCGCGGATGTGATAGCCGGAAACGGAAATCGGATTATATTTCGGAACGTGCTGCGTGCAGAATTCAAACGTATCAATGCACAATTTCATCGCCGGTTTAATCGGGTAAATCCATTCTTTCTGCGCGATGTATTCCTTCAAAATATCGTTCTGCAAAGTTCCGGAAATCCGTTTGAAATCGCAATTCTGCTTTTCCGCGAGCGCGACATAAAACGCCAGAAAAATCCAGGCGGGCGCATTGATCGTCTGCGAAACGGTGACATCTTCCAGATTAATTCCGTCAAATAAAACTTCAAAATCCGCAAAACTGGAAACCGCTACGCCGCATTTTCCGACCTCGCCCTCGCTCAAAGGCGAGTCAGCGTCCAAGCCCATCAACGCGGGCAAATCATATGCCGTCGAAAGTCCGGTTTGTCCTTGCGACATTAAATATTTAAAGCGTTTATTGGTTTCTTCCGGCGAAGAAAATCCGGCGAACTGCCGCATTGTCCAGAGCTTTCCGCGATAGCCGGTCGGGTGAATGCCGCGTTTGTATGGAAACTCGCCGGGAAAGCCGATTTCGTTCGTATTTTCCATGTCGCTTTCGGTGTAAAGTCTTTCGACAGGTTCTAAACTCACGCCTTCAAAACTCTGTTTGCGCTCGGCGGTTTTGTCTAAAACTTTTTGCAGTGTTTCCGATTCCCAACGCTGTTTTTCTTCGCCCGCTTTTGATAGTTTTTCTTTGATTTCAGGTGTCATAAATAAATTTTCCCGCAATAGATTTTTTGAAATTAATCGGCTTATTTTATCATAAATTCGATTGATTTTGCTCGCTCATCCAAGAGTGCAATTTCTCGACATCGTTCTTTACGGAACGCGAGGCGAGCCATAAAATCAAAGTCAAAACGAGACTGAAAACGGGAACGATATACATCGCCGAGCGCAAACCGGCGGCGCGGAACGGTTCGAGCGCGGCGGGCGAAAATTCGGAAATGCCCGAAGCGATTGCCGCTTTCTGCGTGAAGAAATCGCTGATCAAACCGACGATATACGGACCGAGCGACGCGCCCAAAACATACATCGCCATAAAATAAATCGCCATCGCCGTGCCGCGCAGAGCGGGTTCGGTAATGTCGGCAATCGTCGCGTAAACAATCGAATAATAAAAATACATCAGCGCGACGCTTCCGCCGATTAAAAACAGAAAAGTTTTGACGCTGCCGCTTTCGGCTTGAAGCGCGAAAAAGAAAAACGGAATCGAAAATAAAATTGCGAAAGCGGCGACAATTAATGCTCCGTCGGCGCGGTGTTTTTTCGCCCAATCGCCGACGATGCCGCCGCCGAGAAGTCCGGGCAAGCTCAAGAAACCGTAGACGATCATCGAGATAAAATTCGCGTCCCGAATGTCAAGATTGTGAAAGCGCATCAGATAAGGCGTGATGAACGCGCTCAAGGCGTAGAGGCTGAAATTATGCACCGCGCCCGACAAAATCAGCCAGCGCATCGTCGGCATTGACAAAATTATTTTGAACGGCGAACCGGCGCGTTTGTTCGTGCCGACGAGAATTTTTTCGACCGCGCCGCGTTTCGGTTCTTTGATAAAAAAAGCGAGAACGACGCACAGCAAACCCGGCAAACCGGCGACGAAAAAAGCCTCGCGCCAACCGTAATTTCTGGCAATCGCGCCGCTGACGGCAAAGCTCAAAGCCAAACCGACCGGCAAGCCGAGCATAAAAACCGAAGCCGCTTTGGCGCGTTTTTCCGACGGGAAATAATCGGCGATCAAAGAATTTGCCGCCGGAGCGCACGACGCTTCGCCGACTCCGACACCGAGCCGCAGAGCGAAAATCTGCCAGAAGCTGTTTGCCAAACCCGAAGCTGTCGTCAGCAAACTCCAAACAAAAACGCCGCCCGCCAAAATCCATTTGCGCTTGATTAAATCCCCCAACCTGCCGAACGGCAAACCGACAAAAGCGTAAAGCAAAGTAAAAGCCGTATTGAGCAAACCGAGCGCGGAATCGCTTAAACCGAATTCTTTCCGAATCGGCTCGCCGACCGCGCCCAAGATCTGCCGGTCGAAAAAATTTATCGTGTTGATTAAAAAAAGAACGAACAGCGCATACCGGACGGCGGATTTTTTCATAAGTTCAAAGTTTAAGGTTCAAAGTTCAAGGTGATTCAAAAGTCTCTGAACTTTGAATTCTTCAGCGATTTCGTCCGAGTTGTTCGTGTGATGAAACCCATTCGTCGGCGATGACCGCCGTGCTTAAAGAAAGTTCGCCGCACAGGACGGTTGCCGCGACGATTTCGGCGAATTTTTTCGCTTTGCCCGCGCCGCAGCAGCCGAGCAGTTTGAGACATTCGCGCTGTGTCGGCAGATTCGTTCCGCCGCCGTGCGTGGCGACGATCAACGACGGAATCGTTATGGAAAAATAATAATCGCCGGATTTCGTGATTTCGGCGTAAATCGCCGCCGCGGAAGACTCGGCGACGTTTGCCGCGTCTTGCCCGCAGGCGATGAACATCGCGGCGATGCCGTTTGCCGAATGCGCTCCGTTATTGTTTGAACCGGCGATAAAACCGCCGAGCTGAGAAGCGAGACGCGCTTCAAAAATCTGCTCGACTGAAACGCGCATTATTTCCTTTAATTTCGCGGCGGGAATCGTCGCTTCGGCGATGACTTTTTTGCCGCGCGCGTGCAGGGTGTTGACGAACGAAGTTTTTTTGTCGGTCGCCAAACCGCCTTCGAGTTGATAGCGTTCGATGCCCGGATAAATCCATTCAATCCAATCGCAGGCGATTTTGGTCGCTTTGCCGACCATATTTTGTCCGGCAGCGTCGCCGGTCGTGAAATTGAAACG
>CAXTMQ010000338.1:0-4290 GCA_964245305.1 uncultured Pyrinomonadaceae bacterium | reverse complement strand
TTTTTTTTCGCAAGAATTCCTTGCCGAAAAGCTCTTCGACAATCGTTTCCTGCGATACGAGTTCTTCGCCGACGGCTTTGCCGATTGCATTTGCCAATTTATCACGATGACGCGGAATCATTCCCTGCGGAAAAATTGTCAAACCTAAAAATTTAACCGGATTTCGCGGACGAAAAAGCATTCTTACCGCCAGCCACGCGCCCGCATAGCCGTGAAAAGTTCCGACGACAATCAGCGAAGCAAACTGCACATACGGATTTCTAAAAAACTCGACGACGGCGAGCCATATTTGATGTAGAAAATCCATTAAAAAACCTGAAAGCCTTTCGACTTCAAACAAAACTCCGCGAAATCTTTGAGCCAATCGTGGCTCGCCGAGTAATTTTTCCATTGTTCGTCGTCGTCTTTGTAAAGCGTTCCGTCGTCGGGCGCGTCCGTGAGGCTCAAATCGGCGAAGATGCGTTTGTTCGGCACTAATTTCGGCAAAATCTCGTCGCGGATTTTCGCCCCGATCTGATGCGCTTCTTCGGCGGAAAATTTCGCGCCGGTCGCGTTATAATTCATTTGCCGGATTTTTCCTTCGTCAACGATGTCGAAACTTTTAATGATTTCGAGCGTCGGCTTCCAATTCCAGACGTTCGCGCGAAATTCAAAACTTTCCGCGCCCAAATCCATCAACGTAAAACTCATATTTTTCTCCCATCGAAAATGCTATATGCTAAAGCGGACGCGCGTCAATCAAGTTTTATCCAAATAAATTTGCGGTTATAATTTTTAAGAAGCGGCAAATTTATGGACAGTCGAAATTATCTGCGGCGAATCGGCATTAATGACGTTGAGATGACCGCCAGCGCGAAAAATTTGAGATTTTTGCAGCGCGCGCATCTGTTGCAAGTTCAGTTTGAAAACCTCGATATTCATTGGAAAAGATTGATTATTTTAGATACGAAAAATTTTTACGCGAAGATCGTTGATAAGCGGCGCGGTGGATTTTGTTATGAATTAAACGGTCTTTTTCACGAATTATTAAACGAACTCAATTTTCCGAGCCGCATAATTTCGGCGCGAGTCGCGCAGGATAACGGCGAATTCAGTCGTGAATTCGATCATTTAGCGATTTTAACGCACGTTGAAGGCGAAGATTTTTTGGTTGATGTCGGTTTCGGAGCTTTCACCGTCGAACCTTTGAAATTTGTTTTGGATGTTGAGCAAAAAGACGCGAACGGCACGTTTATAATCAGAAAGCACGACGAAGATTATTTTGAAGTCGCCAAAAAAAACGGCGAAAAGTGGCGCGGCGAATATATTTTCAAAAATCTCGAACGCGATTTAGCGGAATTTGAAGAAATGTGCGATTTTCATCAAACATCGCCCGCATCACATTTCACGCGCCGAAAGATTTGCTCTTTAATGACTTTAGACGGACGAAAAACTTTGACCGACAAAAAGTTTATCGAAACAATCGGCAGCGAAAAAATCGAAACCGAAGTTGATTCGGAAGAAATTTTCAATCAAATTTTAGAACGGGAATTTAATATCAAGCATAATTTTTAGCAGAATTTAATTTTATTCGCCCGCAAAAAAATTAATTTTATTCGCAATTTTTTATGACAAAACCAATTTCATATTCCGACGCGGGCGTTTCGATTGATACCGCGAATCTCGCGCTCGATAAAATCAAAAAGCTCGCCAAATCAACATTTAACGCGCAGACTCTGACCGAAATCGGCAGTTTCGGCGGAATGTTTTCGGGCGCGTTTCCCGAAATGAGCGAGCCGATTTTGGTCGCCTCCGCCGACGGCGTTGGCACGAAACTGAAAATTGCTTTTGAAACCGAAATTCACAACACGGTCGGGCAGGATTTGGTTAATCACTGCGTCAACGATATTTTGGTGCAGGGCGCGCGACCTTTGTTTTTTCTCGATTATTTTGCGACGGGAAAACTAAATCCCGAAACGACTATTGCCGTCGTCGAAGGTTTTGCGACTGCCTGCAAAGAAAACAAATGCGTTCTGCTCGGCGGCGAAACGGCGGAAATGCCCTCGATGTATGCCGACGGCGAATATGATCTGGCAGGGTTTATCGTCGGCGTGGTTGATAAACCGAAAGTGATTGACGGAAAAAATATTCAGGCGGGCGACGCTGTTTTAGGTTTGCCGTCGAACGGTTTGCAGACAAACGGCTATTCGCTCGCCAGAAAACTCTTATTTGAAATCGCCGGCTGCAAAGCTGATTCAAAGCCTGAAGAATTAAGCGGCGAAACCGTCGGAAACGCTTTGCTGGCAACGCATCCGAGTTTTCTTAATCCGCTCGACAAATTGCTCGATTCGGGAAAAATCAAAGGTTTGGCGCATATCACCGGCGGCGGTTTTTTGGAAAATATTCCGCGCATTCTGCCTGAAAACGTCGCGGTCGAAATCGAGCGCGGAACTTGGCACGAACCGTCCGTTTTCGGCTTGATGCAAAAAATCGGCAACGTCGAAGACGCGGAAATGTTTCGCACATTCAATATGGGAATCGGAATGATCGTAATTTGTGCGGAAACGGATAAGGAATTTTTGAAGGAAAATCTAGGCGAATCTTTTGAAATCGGGCGCGTGATTGCGGGAAATAAAGAAGTTACAATACTTTAACTTTTACCCAAGTTTTTTAAGAAAATAAATTCTCGAAAATTATGTCGGCAGGAAGTATTTTTGAATCGGAAACCGAAAAGTCTTCAAACTGGAAGATTTTGCTCATCGGTCTCTTCGCGTTGGCGATTATCGGTGCGGCGGTGTTTTATTTTTATTCAGCCGGAAAGCCGCGAGAAATCACGAGCGAAGAGATTTCAGCCGGCGACATTCGTAATTCGGTCGTCTTGATGCTCGCGCAGCCGACGTTTTCGGGCGACGAATTTGAAACGCAGATTCTCGGTCGCGGCAAGCTGCAAAGATTCGACTGGCGCAAAAAAGAAGCGTATTTTTCTTTTCCGCAGTCGGACGAAAAAGAATTTGATGCGTTCGTCGGCAAATTTTTCGTTGACCGCGCAAAGGTTGAGATCGGCAAGGAAAGCGGCGGCAAAATTAAGCTCGGCGATTATGTTTTGACCGTTTCACCGGAGAATCAAAAATTTTTCAAAACCGCGCTCGACAATATCAAAATCGAAACGAAACAAACGCTGAAATTTCCGTTTAAAAATCTGGATTATGAATTATCGCTCGAAGAATTAAAGAATTTTACGAACAATTCACAAGTCTACGGCGGCAAATTAATCGCCGAACAGCCGCAGCTTAAAGACTCGCCGAAAATAGTTTTCGCCAATCACGGAATTATGGTCGCCAAACCGAACGAGCCTTCTTTGAAGCGTTTGACCGATGAAATCTTAAAAGGCGAGCCGGTTGAAAATAACCGCGAAAGGCGCATTCAAAAACTGGTTGATTTTGTCTCCAACGAAATCGAATACAGCTACACGGAAGCGGTCGGCGCGAGCGAAACTTTGAAACGCGCCGACGAAGTTTTGATGACGCGCACCGCCGATTGCAGCAACAAAACGATTCTGCTGGCATCCTTGCTCGAGCAAATCGGCGAAAATTATATTTTGCTTTATTGCCCGCGCCATATCACGGTCGCCGTTCCGCAGGGAAATTTCGCCAACGGAAACAAAATGGATTTTGAATGGGAAGGCAAACCCTGGCTGATTGCGGAAACGACTCTGCCCGGTTTTCAAATCGGGCAGACGAAAATCGCCAATTTTACGAAAATGACTCCGGTCAATTATGTTCAAAATCCTAAATTGTCCAATATTATTTTCGACGCGAGTTCGTATAATTTGATTAAACTCTGGTAAAAATCGAATGAAAATCGGCATTTTGATTTCCGGGCGCGGCTCGAATATGAAGGCGATCATCGAAGCTGTTCAAGGCGATTTTATCACCGGCTGTGAGGTCGCGGTCGTTATCAGCGACAAAACGGGTGCGGAGGGCTTGTTAAAAGCCGAAGAACGCGGCATCGAGACGCTCTTGATTGCCAGAAATAAGCGTTCGCGCGAAGAACACGACGCGGAAATCGTCGCCGAATTGCAAAAACGCGGCGTTGAACTAATTTGTTTAGCGGGCTATATGCGGCTTCTTTCAAAGGAATTCGTGCGCGCTTTTCCGAATCGAATCGTCAACATTCATCCGAGTCTGCTTCCCGCTTTCAAAGGTTTGGACGCGCAGCGACAGGCGATTGAATACGGCGTGAAAATCTCCGGCTGCACGGTTCATTTTGTTGACGAAGCGTTGGATCACGGCGCGATTATTTTGCAAAAAG
>CAXTMQ010000337.1:0-4313 GCA_964245305.1 uncultured Pyrinomonadaceae bacterium | reverse complement strand
TTTTTCGCCACGACCGAAGACATCACGCGCGAAGGCATCATCGGCGGCTACATTCACGGCAACGAACCGGCGCATCACGTCGCCTATCTTTACAACTTCGCCGACGCGCCTTCAAAGACGCAGGAGCGCGTGCGAATGATTTTAAAAAATCAATATCACCCAACGCCCGACGGCTTGGGCGGCAACGACGACTGCGGTCAGATGTCGGCGTGGTTTCTTTTTTCGACGCTCGGATTTTATCCGGTCGCGCCCGCGTCCGACCAATATCAACTCGGCAGTCCGGCGATCAAAACGGCGATTTTGAAATTTGAGAACGGAAAAACCTTATCAATCGAAGCGAAAAATCAATCCGACAAAAACGTCTATGTAAATAAGGTTGAATTGAACGGCAGGGAAATAAAACAAAATTACATCACGCATTCGGAAATCATAAACGGCGGAAAACTCGTTTTTTATATGTCCGATAAAGCGAAGATGTAAAAGCATTTATAACTTTTCAGACTAAAAAAGCCGGTTTCGCAAATTCGCAAAACCGGCTTTTTCATTATAAAATTCTTCTCGGAAGTTCTCGCTTCAATTCTTTCAAAAATAATCATATGATCAAAAAAATATTTATCGCCGGTTCGGGCGGAATCGGTGAAGCGGCGGCTTTGCTCGTTCGTGAATGGGCGGAGTTTAAGGTCGAGCTTTTGCTCGGCGACGTTTCCGAAGTTAATCTGGCGAAGGCAAAAAATTTCGTTCTGCGCGATTCGCAGAAAACTTCAAAGATCGAAACAGTTTTGATGTCGAAAGACGGCGCGACCGAGCAGATGAAAAAGGCTTTCGAGAATTGCGCTGTTCTGCTCGATTGTTCGCCCGGCGCGCAGTCTCCGCGAATGGCGCAGTTTGCCAAGGATTTTAAAATGCATTATGCGAACCTGACCGAATATGTTGCCGAAACCGACAAAATAATCGCGCTGGCGAAAGATGCCGAAACCGGATTTGTTTTGCAAACCGGACTCGCGCCCGGTTTTATCAATATTCTGGCGATGTCGCTTTACAAAAAGTTCGTCGCGCAGTTTGAAAATGAACGAGTCGAAAAAGTCGGGATGAAGGTCGGCGCGTTGACGGCGCACGCGCACCAGCCGCATTTTTACGGTTTTACGTGGTCGCCGATTGGCGTGGCGACCGAATATGTGAAGGCGGCGCGAATTATCAGAGATTACAAATTAACCGAACAGCCCGCGCTCACCGACCGCGAAACAATCGTCATCGGCGGCAGAACTTATGAAGCCGATTTGACGAGCGGCGGCGCGGCTGATTTGCCCGAATATTTTGCGGGCAAATCGAAACGACTAGATTATAAAACATTGCGTCACGTCGGGCATTACACTTGGGTTGACAGTCAAATCAGACAGTTTCCGAACGACGAAAGTTTACCCAAAAAACTGCTCGAAAAATTCCTGCGCGAAATTCCGGCGGTTGTAGATGATTTTGTTTTGGTTCACGCCTCGGTCGAAGGATTTGATAAGAATAACGTGCGAAGATTGATTGAAAAAGCGTTTTTCGTCGAACCTTTGGAAATTAACGGGCAATTTCTGCGAGCGATTCAAACGACGACCGCCGTTCCTTTGATCGAAGCGGCGATGATGCTTTTAACGAACAAACATAAAGGCATAATTCTTCAAAGCCAAATCGAACCCGAAGCGTTTTTAAACGGCGCGTTCGTCAAAAAAATTTACACCGATTGGTAAAGATATTCGCGTCTATAAAATTACTTCGCGCGTTTCTTCTTCGTCATCATCTTCGGTTTCGACTTCGACCTTAACCGGAAATAATAAAGCCAGAGGTGTCAGCAGATAAATCACGATTGCCGTCATCGGATGAAAAAACGAAACGCCGATCCCGATGATATTAAATAAAACAATCAGAATGCTTCGCTGCAACGCTTTTTTCAACTGCCGCACATCGTCGGTTACGAAAGTAATTTCCCTGTGCTGAATCCACGCATACCAGCGCAAAGCAACTAACATAATTCCGGTCAGTAAAACCGTCAAACCGAAGAAAACCGCCGCCGTTTCGTTTGCCGGAAATTCAATTAAAATTTCCGCCGGAAACGGAACGAAGCATACCATAAATAAAAAAATCAGATTAAGCCATAAAAGTCCGCGCGTCGTTTCTCGGAGCGTGTGAAAAAATTGATGATGCGCGACCCAAAAAATCGCCACGAAGACAAAACTGACGGCAATGCTCAAAAATTTCGGCAGCAATGCGTAAAGCGAATTTAATAACTCTCGCCAATCAGTTCGATTTTCGAGTTCAGGCACTTTTAAATACAAAAAGAGAAGCGTGATAACGATGGCGAAAACGCCGTCGCTGAATGCTTCGAGCCGCTGTGTGCTGATGGTTGATTGGTGTTTGCGTTCACTACTCATCCGTTGAAAATTATTTGTTTTGTTCGAGGCGCAGGCGCGTGATTTTTTTCGCTTTGCCGGTCGTCTCGTCAACTTCGAGAACGACGGCGCAAATCCAAACATCGCTTTTGGCGTGTCCGGCGCGTTTGGCGGGAACTTTTGTAAAGCGTTCGACGACATCGAACTTGTCCATTCCGATCACGCCGTCGTAACTGCCGGTCATTCCGACATCGGTGATATAAGCCGTGCCGCCGTCGAAAATTCTTTCGTCAGCCGTTTGAACGTGCGTGTGTGAACCGTAGACGGCGGTAACTTTGCCGTTCAAAAACCAGCCCATCGCGTATTTTTCCGAAGTCGCTTCGGCGTGAAAATCTACGAGCCGAATTTTTACGTCGTCGGGAATCGAACTGATTTTTTCCGTCGCCGCGCGAAACGGATCGTCAACCGGCGGCATAAAAACTCTGCCGAGCAAATTGAGAACGGCTATTTTGAAACCGTTAATTTCGCCGACGAACAAACCTTTGCCGGGCGATTCTTCAGGATAGTTCGCCGGACGAATCAGACGCGGATTCGCGTCCAGATACGGAAGAATCTCCTCTTTGTTATAAATGTGATTGCCCGAAGTCATCACGTCGAAACCGGCGGCAAATAGCTGATCGGCGAGCGCGGGCGTAATCGAAAATCCGCCCGCGACGTTTTCACCGTTCATCAAAGCGATATCAATTTTATATTCATCGCGCAATTTTCCGATTTGCTCCAAAACCGCAACTCTTCCCGGACGCGCGACGACATCGGCGATAACCAAAATATTCATAAGTCGAAATAGTTCAAGGTTCAGAGTTCAAAGTTCAAAGTTATGAATCTAACCTTGAACTTTGAACTCTGAACCTTGAACTAAAAAAGATTGGCGCGAAAACCGCAGAAGCCGTTCCACGCGCTTGAATTGAACCTATATAAAATAGGTGGGTGGCTTTCTGCTCGAAAAAAATTTCGACCATCAAAGCCGCCGTCTATGGCAAATCTTTAGCTGTGAAAGATTGCACCGAATCAGCGGCATTAGCCTCCCGTTCTTCAAGTGTTGGCTCAATTATTATGACGCTTGGTCACGAGCTTTGCAGAAATTTCAACGCCTGAAAACCATTCTATCACACGGCAAAAAAAGTAGAAAGCAAAATCAGCAACAGATTTATCGTTTTATATGCTGCAAAGCCAACTTCAAAAAATTCTCGAATAGAATTCGCCCGTCGCGCGATTCGTTCGGATGTTCCCAGCGCGTCGGATTTTTCGACCAGTCTTCAAAAGATTTTTCGAGGTGAAATTGGACGGTATAAATTAACTGCCCGTCGCCGCGTTTGACCATCATTTGGTTTTTGCAGAGGTAGGCGGTCGCCAATTGTTTGAAGCCCTCGGGAACGCCTTCGACCTGCAAGCCGTGATTTTGCCAGACGCGCAAGATGTTGGCTTCAAGCGTGTAATCCTGCCAGATCCCGCTTTCCGTATCGCCGATGCCTTCAAAAATCGGGTCGTCCGGTTCGGTGATTTTGATAAAACGATATTGATATTCAACCATTCGATTGGCGCGTTTTTCAGCCGCGTCGAGATGATCGAGCGTCGTCAGTTTATTGCCGAAGCTCATTCCGACAAGCTGGTGCGCGCCGCAGATCGCCAAAACGGGAATTTTCGTTTTCTTGATAAATTTGCCGAACTTTTCGAGCATCGCCGGATTGTAATAATCGAAATCCGAAAGCGTTCCGCTCATTACAATCGCGTCGGGCGCGAATTGTTTCGCCGCTTCGCCGACTTCGGACAAATGCACGGTCAGCGTTTTCGGTTTTTGAACGAGGCGCAGAACATTTTTGGCGATATTGTCGCACGCCATTCCCGAAATTTTGCGCTCGAAACGCAGCTTGCTTTCGCGCG
>CAXTMQ010000336.1:0-4326 GCA_964245305.1 uncultured Pyrinomonadaceae bacterium | reverse complement strand
AAGATTTTTACTCGAAAATTATGGCGGCGGAACAATCGCCGGTCGTGCTTTTGAAGAAGTAAAATCTGAAAACTAAAACTAAAAATAAAAAAACGCCGCTCTAAACTGTTCGGCGTTTTTTATTTTTAATAAACCGCATTTCGCCTTTCACTTTCCACTTTCCGTTTTTCACTTTACACTAAAAGAAGTATGCTCAAACGCTTTATGCATAACCGCGAGCGATATTTTGCGATGCTCAATGCGAACCGCGTGGTGCGCGAATTTGAATGGGGAACGGAATTCGTCAAAGAAAACGCGAACGGCGACGATCCGCGCAAAGTATTCCGCGATTACACGAAAAAAGTTCTGGCAAACAGCGACGAATTTTTCTTCGCGCCCGACATTAAAGATTACGAGTTAGACGATAAAATTTTAACTTGGACGAGCGCGATTGAAACCACTTCGCCGGAAAATAACACGGCGTATGCACAATTTTTTCCGCACGAAGAAAATAAAAAATCGGCTGTTCTCGTATTGCCGCATTGGAACGCGAAAGCCGGAACTTATTTTGATTTGTGCAAAGTTTTCAACCGCGTCGGCGTGTCCGCCTTGCGTCTGACTTTGCCGTATCACGAAGAGCGAATGCCGCCGGAATTAGAACGCGCCGATTATCTGGTCGCGCCGAATATCGGGCGCACTTTGCAAAGTTTGCGGCAATCGGTCGTTGACACGCGCGCCGCCGTTCAGTGGCTCAAACAGCAAGGTTATGAGCGAGTCGGCGTGGTCGGCACGAGCATCGGCTCTTGCGTCGGATTTTTCGCCTTCGCGCACGATTTGACGATTGACGCGGGCGTTTTCAATCACGTTTCCGGCTATGTCGCCGATGTCGTCTGGGAAGGACTTTCGACGTATCACGTCAAGGAAGGCATCGGCGATAACGTAACTCTGGACGAGCTGCGCGAATTTTGGCTGCCGATTTCGCCGATGGTTTATATGGATAAACTGGCGCAGATGCCGCCGCGTCCGCAGCGTTATATTTACACGCTTTATGATCTGACTTTTCCCGTCAATTTATCGCGCGATATGATGCGCTCGCTTCGTGAACATCGAATCGCACACAGCACGGTCAAAATTCCCTGCGGTCATTACACGCTCGGCGAAAAGCCCTGGGTTTATCTCGACGGCTGGAAAATCGTTTCGTTTCTCAGAAAACATCTCAGATAGATCGGCAAAATATTTTATTCAAAATCCGCTTTAAGGAATCGCGCGTTAATTTGCTAAGATAATTTCGTATGGCGGAGATGATGGTGAATCTGCGCGTTTTGCGAGACCTTGCGCCGGTCTTGGACGAGCAGCGGACGAGCGGCATAGAGATACGCCGCGCGCGGTTTGATGAATGCGACGTGGTTTGCGAATGGGTGCGCGAAATTATCAACCCGAATTGGGCGGTGGCTTGCGAAGTCGCGCTCGAACAACAATCGCCGAGCTGCTTTATCGCGTATCAAAATTTTTCCGGGAATTTAACGGAGAATTTATCGGCGGAAAATCTGCTCGGATTCGCTTGTTACGATGTCGTTAAAAAAGGCGTTTTCGGACCTTCGGGCGTGCGCGAAGATTTGCAGGAAAGCGAAATAAGCACCGCGCTTTTGCTCGCCTGTCTGCACGCGATGGCGGAAGAAAACAGCACCGAAGCGATTATCGGCTGGGCGGGTTCGACCGGCAAATATTCCGGCTAGGTTTTTAATAAATTGACAAAACTCATTTTGGAATCGAGCGATGAGCGATATACACGCCGCGTCTTTATCAACCCTCGACGGCGCAATGCCGGATAATTTTTCATCGCTCGGACGCGCCCGCGCTCTCGTTCTTGCATACGGCTGGAACTCGACTTCATATCAAATTATCAATCCGGGAATCGAACATTGGTTTTCAAAAAGAGGCGATGCCGTCGTCGGTTTCGTTGCGAGCGGCGGCGAGCGCGTGGTCGCCGGCGCGCCGGTTTGCGCCAGAGAACGCCTGCCCGAAGTGCTTGCCGAATTTGAAGCGGACGCAGCGAGAAACGGCGAGCGCGTTTGTTATTTCTGCGCCGAAGCCAGACTCGAATCCGTTTATGAAAACTCGCCCGAACACTCGAAAATAATTCTCGGAGCGCAACCCGTCTGGCAGCCGCGCAATTGGGCGAAAATCGTCGGCGAACAAAAATCTCTCAGAGCGCAGCTTAATCGCGCTCGCAACAAGGGCGTAAAAGTTTCCGAATGGTCAATTGAAAAAGCGCGTAATAATCCGTCGCTGGAAAAATGTCTGCGCGAATGGCTGGCGACGAAAAATCTGCCGCCGCTCGGCTTTCTTGTTGAACCCGACACGCTCGCGCGGCTTTTTGATCGCCGTGTTTTTGTTGCGGAAAATGAAAACGAAGTCGTCGGATTTGTGATGCTTTCGCCGGTTGCAGAGCGTAACGGCTGGCTTTTTGAACAGTTTCCGCACGCGCCGTCCGCGCCGAACGGCACAGTCGAATTGATGATCGATCAAGCGATGCGCTCGCTCGCCGAAGACAATTACGAATACGCGACGCTCGGACTTTCGCCGCTTTCGACCAGGGCAAACATCGGCGCGTTCGACAATCCTTTCTGGCTGCGCGTTTTTCTTTTTTGGCTCAGAAAACACGGACAGCGATTTTATAATTTCGACGGACTCGACGCTTTCAAGGCGAAACTACGTCCCGAACGCTGGGAGCCGGTTTTCGCGCTCGCCAACGAACCCAGATTTTCCTTCAAAACGCTTTACGCCATCGCTTCGGCGTTCAGCCAGAACGCGCCTTTTAAATTATTTTTCAACGGTTTGTGGCGGGCGTTGCTGACCGAAATAAAATGGCTCAAGCGAAAAATTTAACTTTTTCAACCGTCAACATTTGGAACTTTATCAACCGGTTAATCGTTTGAAAATCAACTTTCCTTTTTATATGACATATATTCAAAAAAGACAGGCGATCAACGGCTTCGGACTGGCGGAATGCAGCTACGCGCCGAATTTAAAACAGCCGCGCCACACGCATCTGCTCGCTTCTTTCAGCTTTGTTTTGGCGGGCGGCTATACCGAAGATTACGGCAGTCAATCGCAGACGCGTCGCGCCGCGACCGTCGTTTTTCATCCGCCGAACGAATCGCACGCGGTTGATTTTCAAAGCGGCGCGAGAATTTTAAATGTTGAAATCAGTTCCCAAAAACTCGCTTATCTGCGCGAGCTTTCAAACAGCTTCGATGAAGCGGCAAGCCGCCGGACGAAAACAATCGCGCGTTTGGGACGCGAAATTCATCGTGAATTCCGCCGAATGGATTCGGTTTCGGCGTTGGCAATAGAAGGATTGATTTTCCAACTTTTAGCCGAATCCGCGCGCGGCGAAATTTCCGCGACCGAGAAAAAATCTCCGCGCTGGCTGAAAGAAACGCGCGATTTTCTGCACGACAATTTTTCCGAATCCGTTACCGTCGAAACGCTCGCCCGAATCGCCGACGTGCATCCGGCGCATCTCGCCCGCGTTTTCCGGCGCGAATTCGACTGCACGATTGGCGAATACGTGCGCCGTCTGCGCGTCGAATTCGCGCGTCGGCAAATTTCGACGACCGATCTGCCGTTGAGCGAAATCGCGCTCGCCGCCGGTTTCGCCGATCAGAGCCATCTCAACAAAACTTTCAAAAATCTGCTCGGCGCAACGCCTCTCGAATACAAAAAACTCGCTCGACGGATGTTAGCCTGAAACAAAAACGCTCGTTTCGTTCAAGAATTAAAAGCCGGATTTTTGTTAAAAATTTTAACGCGCCTTTGTTAACCAAACGCCGTCAACGAGCGTTTTAAAAATAAATCGAAACGATTCAGCGATTCCCGGTTTCGAGAATCGCCGCTTCAGACATTCCAAAAATCAAGGAAATAAATTTAAAGCTATGTTCAAAATTTTATCGGCTTTCGTTTTTTCAATCTTCTTTCTAAATATAACTTTCGCTCAAAATTCGACGAACGCGCCATTGTTGATCGGGCGCGTTTCCGTCAATCAAACGCACATCGCTTTTGCTTACGCCGGAAAAATCTGGCTCGTCGAACGCGCGGGCGGCGCGGCGCGAAGATTAAATGATGCCGGTACGGAAAACAATCCGGTTTTCTCGCCCGACGGCAAACAAATCGCGTTCGCGCGTTTTAACGGCGGCGATTTCGACATTTACGTTTCGCCCGCGACGGGCGGCGAAGCCAAACGCCTGACTTTTCAGAATGAAGACGATCTGCCCGTCGCGTGGACACCGGACGGGCGCGAAATCGTTTTTGAAAGCACGCGCGACGAGGAAAATTTGACCAGAC
>CAXTMQ010000335.1:0-4367 GCA_964245305.1 uncultured Pyrinomonadaceae bacterium | reverse complement strand
TCATCATTCCGCTCGGCATTTGTTTCATTCTGAAAAACACGGTCGGACTCGCGCCATGGCACATCTGGACGGCGATTCTCGTCGGACATTTCACGCGCTGCGCTCTGAGCTATCTGCGTTTTGGACAAGGCAAATGGCGAAATATAAAAATTGATTTGGAAAACACGCAAGCCTAAACTGTCTGTCGCGTTTTGATAACAAATTCTGCTGTTTCGATTGAAACATAATTTTAATCTTTGAAAATTTTCCAGCCGATTGCTGCCAAACCGATGGTCGTCAAACCGCCGAATAAAATCATTCCGAGCGTGATGCCGAGATAGCCGCCGAGTGCCATCGTCACGGGCAAAGCCGCGCCGACCGCGAACGGCGCGAATCGTGAAAGACCGTGCCAGCGTTTCGCGAGCAGAACGAAAATTCCGACGACGAACATAAACAGATGGCTCGCCGGATAGCCCATATCGCAGACGAAGAAAAATGTTCCGCCGCCGCTTTCATAACTGATGCCGATGGTTTCCTGAATCGAAAACAAAAAGGCGAGCGTTAGAAAAATCATCTGCAAACTGAAAACGATTTTCGCCGCTAAAGTTTCGCCGTAAATCTTCTGTCGAAACATTCCGACTGCGCCGAGCATCCAGCCGCCGATATATAAAATCCCGAGTGCGGAAACGAGCGAAGCGTTGTTCGGCGAACTTGAATTCTGCTCGATGCCGCCGATCAAAAACTGCATCAAAAGCGTCGGCGCAAATAAGATTGCGAGAACGCCGAAAATTTTATCAACCGATAAATTGTTTCGACGATTTACAACTAAACTCATTTCACTGCTTGCCATAATTTTTTATCTCCTTATTGCTCGATCAGTGTGTAATTGGCGGTCATTCTTTTTAATTCCGCCTGCGGATAATCTTTTTTCAAAAGGTCGAAAATCTCTTTTCCTTCGGTTTCGTCAATGCCCGCGTAAACGGCGATATAATCCATATATAAAAATCGTTCGCCGTCCGCGCTCATTTTGCCGGAGAAGTCGTAATTTACCGCGTCCATATTCGGGCAGCTATACTCGGCGAAAACTTTGCGCGACGGAAATAATTTTTGAATTTTTCGGCGTTCCGGTTCGACCGCCGGATTTTCGTCTAACTCTTCACAGCCTTCTTCATATTTTTTCAGAATCACCGCGTAAAACGGCGCGGATTTATATTCGCGGTTCGCAACGATTTTCGCGGGCAAACGAAACGACAATTCCCAATCGGCAAACTGACGATCTTTATGATCGCACGGCAAATTCGGTTCGGGACAAACGAAATTATCCGTCAGCATTTGGGCTTTCGGCTTCGGTTTCGGCGTGGCGGAAACTTTCAAAGTTTCCGCCGTCCTACTTTTTTCCGCTTCGTTACGCGATGTTTGATTCGCCGCGATTTCTTCAGCGCGACGGCTTTCGATTGCTTGATTCGCCGGGTTTTTTGGACTTTGTGCGAAGTTCAATGGCAGACACGCTGCCTGTTGAATGCCGATTGCCGCTAAAAAAATTGTTGTAAAATATCTTTTATAATTCATTTTCAATCCTTGATGCTTTCGCAAAATTCTCTATTGTTAAAGCGTTTTTTCGATGGCGAAAGTATCAATCAAAAATTGTTCACTATTAACTGTTCACTGTTCACTGATAAACAAGGAAAACTCTTTTTATAGCGAATAGTGAATAATTAATAGCGAATAGCTATTGATTTATCTTTTCATATCAGTAATTCCGGCGCGAAGCCTTTGACTTTGCCGCTTCGCTGGCGCAAGATTTTTAGAAAAGAAAAAAGGAAAAGTTTATGGCAATCAATCAGCTTTCATACGTTTTACCCGAAGATTTAAACACGGCAGTCGAAGCGTCGTTTGACGAATGGCAGAAGGAAAATAAAATCGCCCGCATTTTGAAAAAGGACGCGAGTGTCTGGACGAACGAAGACGAAGCGAAATGGCTCGGCTGGCTCGATATTGTCGAGCGCGAATCGAAGGATGCGGGAAAATTCAAAGCGTTCGCCGAAGACGCGAAAAATTTCAAGGACATCGTTTTGCTCGGAATGGGCGGCTCGTCTTTGTGTCCCGAAGTTTTTTCGATTACGTTCGGCATAACTAATTTTCATATTTTGGATTCGACCGTTCCGGCGCAGATCAAGACGCTCGAATCGAAACTCGATTTGAAAAATACGCTGTTTATCGTCGCCTCGAAATCCGGCTCGACGCTCGAACCGAACGTCTTCAAGCAGTATTTTTACGAACGGGTTTCCGAAGCGGTCGGCGCGGAAAACGCCGGCAACCAATTTGTCGCCGTCACCGATCCCGATTCGAAAATGCAGAAGGTTGCCGAAAAGGATAATTTCAGAAATATTTTCTACGGCGATCCGGCAATCGGCGGCAGATTTTCCGCGCTGTCGAATTTCGGAATGATTCCCGCGAGCGCGATGCAGATTGATGTCGAAGATTTTTACGCGCGTACGCAGGAAATGGTCGAAGCGTGTAAAAACGACGATCCGCGCGAAAATTCGGGCGCGATTCTCGGAACGATTCTCGGCGTTTGCCAGACCAAAGGACGCGACAAATTAACGATTTTCACCGACGAAAAAATTTACGATGTCGGCGCGTGGCTCGAACAATTAATCGCCGAATCAACCGGCAAATCCGACATCTCGATTATTCCGGTTGACCGCGAAGCGATTCAAACGCCCGACGTTTACGGCGACGACCGCGTTTTCGCTTATCTGAAACTGAAGAATTCGAGCAGTGAAGATTTTGAATCGAAATTCGATGCGATTGAAAAGTCAGGTCAGCCAATCGTTCGCATCGAACTCGAAGACAAAATGAATCTCGGTCAGGAATTTTTCCGCTGGGAATTTGCGACCGCCGTCGCGGGCGCGATTATGCAGATCAATACTTTCAATCAACCCGATGTCGAATCGGCGAAAATCGAAGCCAAAAAGCTGACCGAAGAATACGAAAAAACCGGCGAGCTGCCCGACGAAACGCCCTTCTTTGAAGCCGACGGCATCAAACTTTTCACCGACGAGAAAAATCTCACAGATTTGAATGAAGCGGTTCACGAAGGAAAAACGCTCGCGCTTTATCTGAAAACGCACCTCGACCGAATCGAACCGGACGATTATTTCGCGCTGCTCGCTTACATCGAAATGAACGCGGAAAACGAATCGCTGCTGCAAAAAATTCGACATTCGGTTTTAGGAACAAAACGAGTTGCCACTTGTCTCGGTTTCGGACCGCGTTTTTTGCATTCGACCGGACAGGCTTACAAAGGCGGCGCGAACGAAGGCGTTTTTCTGCAAATCACCTCGGACGACGCGGCTGATTTAGATGTTCCCGACCAAAAATATACGTTCGGTGTCGTCAAAGCGGCGCAGGCGCGCGGAGATTTTCAAGTTCTGCTCGACAGAAACAGAAGAGCTTTGCGCGTTCATCTCGGCGCGGATGTCAAGGCTGGTCTGGAGAAAATTTTGTCATTGATTTAGGGACGAGGAATAAGCGACGAGGGACGAGTGATAAGCAATGAGAAAATTGTATCTAATCTCATTCCTCGTTGCTCGTCCCTTGTCTCTCGCCACTCGTCCTTCATTAAAACTTCAAAATGTGCGTTTGAATTTGCTGTTGATTGATGTCGGCGTTTAGCTGTCCGCCGGAGACGTTGGCGTTTTCGATGAAAGTTTCGATGCTCGTGATTTTGTCCGCGCCGCTGATCATTCTCGAAAGTCCTAAATTATAATTCGCCGGCGAATTCGATTGATTCCAAACACGGGCGACAATGCCGCGCGCGATGCCGTCTTCCGCCGGTTTCAAAGCCCACAGCAAAACATTCGGATTCGAGATTTGCAGAAACGAAAAATTATTTGCCGGATATGGGCGTGATGCCCCCGACGACGGTTGAATCGTTCCCGCTAAAAAAGGATTTTGATGTTCGAGCGCGAACCGCATCGCGTCGGTTTGATTAAAGGCATTGTGCGTTTGCAAAGCGAATCTTTGCCGGAAAAAACTGTCGCCGCCCTGATTTTGAATACCGTATTCCGCGCCGTCAATCTGCCCGCCCGCAAGCACGTTTATTTGCGGCGTTGCCGTGTCAAGCGTGTCCGGCGAACTTGCGCCGAGCTTCATAAACGAATCGTCGGCATTGGAAATCGTTACGCCGAAATTGTTCGCCGCGCCGTCGCTCAGATCGGCAAAATGGTTCATCGTCAGCCAATCGTAACGCGCGTTTTTCGTGGCGTAATGTCCGCCGTTTGCCGACAATTTTCCGCGAATTACCGCGCCGACTTCTTCGTGCCAAACGTCGGGCGAATTGATGTCGAACGAAAAGCTCCACGTTTTCACATCGCCGAAATTTT
>CAXTMQ010000334.1:0-4376 GCA_964245305.1 uncultured Pyrinomonadaceae bacterium | reverse complement strand
ATTTTATATTTGTGTATTCAAATATCTTGAATGAACAAGAGGAATTTCGTATTGCGTTATCGCCGTTACATATTCAAACGCCCACGATGCATTTCGATTTTCTCCAAAACGCCCAACGCCAAATTCAACGCGCGTCTGCCGTCTTCGGCTGTGATCGGCGGCGTTTTGTCGTTGATTACGCAGTCTAAAAACGCTTCGATTTCGGCGCGGAGCGGTTCTTTGTCTTCGACTTCGAGACGATTAATGTTAATTCCCAAAAGCGGATGCGCGGCTTTGGGATTGAGCGACGTAACCGACGCGAATTTCGTCGCGTAATCAAGCACGACGTAGGAATTCGTTTGATAAAAGCGCGTCTTTCTGATTTTTTCCGTGCCGATTCTCGACGCGGTGATGTTGGCGACCGCGCCGTTTTCAAATTCGATGCGGGCGTTTGCCGCGTCAACTTTGTCCGAGATGACGGGAATGCCGACGGCGTGGATTTCGGAAACTTTTATGCCCGCGCCGACGAGCCATTGAATCGCGTCGAGGTCGTGAATCATCACGTCAAGCACGACATCAACATCGAGCGAACGATTCGGAAACGGCGAAACGCGATGAATCTCGAAATAAAGCGGATTATTAACGTGCGGGCGCAACGCGACCATCGCCGGATTAAAGCGTTCGAGATGTCCGACCATCAATTTCGCGCCGGATTTATTTGCCGCTTCGATCATCGAATCCGTTTCGCGCAGAGTTTTCGCAATCGGTTTTTCAACCAGAACATTCACGCCTTTTTCTAAAAACGCGCAGGCGATTTCCGAATGCGTTTCAGTCGGCGTAACGATGGAAACCGCTTCAACTTTATCGAATAAATCGCGCCAATCCGTAAAAAAATCGCAATCGTTTTTCTCGGCAATCGAGCGAACATTTTCTTCGTTTGTATCGCACACGCCGGCGAATTCGCCCGTTCCTTCACGCTCCAATTCCGCGTAATTTCTCGCATGATGTTGTCCCAGACTGCCGACACCGATGACGGCGGTTCGGAGATTTGCGATTTGTGATTTGCGATTTGTGATTTCTTCCATAATTGATTGTCGGGATTATTTCAGCAATACTTTCATTTTCATAGATGATGTCGCAAATTCCAAATTCCAAAGCCGTTTTGTTGCTGTTCGCGCTCGTCATCGTCGCCGTATATTTTTTCGGTTTGACGATTCCGCTCGTCGGACCGGACGAACCGCGTTACGCGCAAATTGCAAAGGAAATGTTTCTGCGCGGCGATTTAATTACGCCGAAGCTCGGCGGCTTCGATTGGTTTGAAAAACCCGTTCTGCTTTACTGGCTGCAAATTTTCTCCTACAAAATTTTCGGCATCAGCGAATTCGCCGCGCGTTTCGGCTCTGCCGTTTTCGGTTTGGGAACGATTTTCTGTTTGTGGATTTTAGGCAGAAAGGTTCAAAGTTCAAAGTTCAAAGTTCAAAGTTCTAATGAAGAATTTTCAGCATTCCGCGTTCAGCATTCAGCGTTCGCCAACCGGCTCGCTTTAGTCGCCGCTTCGAGCATCGGTTTAATCGTTTTCTCGCGCGGCGCGAGCTTTGATATTATTTTGACTTTTCCGATCACCGTGTCGCTCGTCGGCTTTTTTATCTTCGATCAATCAAACCGAAAAACATTTACCGCTTGCCGTTTACCGCTTATCGTTTTCTACTTTTTCATCGGCATTGCTCTGCTCGCTAAAGGTCTCGTCGGCATCGTTTTTCCGTTCGCCATCGTCGCGTTTTATTATCTGCTTTCGCGCAAACTTCCGCCGCGCGCATTTCTTTTCAGTTTGATTTGGGGAACGATTCTAAGTCTGCTCGTCGCGGCTGTCTGGTATCTGCCGATGTATCGGGCGAACGGCTGGAAATTCGTTGACGAATTTTTTATTCAGCATCATTTTCAGCGTTTTACGTCCGACAAATATCAGCATCATCAGCCGTTCTGGTTTTTCTTTCTCGTTTTGCCATTAATGACTCTGCCTTGGCTGCCGTTTTTCCTCGTTTCGATTTGGAAATTCTTCAAAAATCAAATCTCGAGATTCAGAACTCGGAACGATTTATCGTTTACCATTAACGATTTACCGTTAATAAATTTCGCTTTCGCCTGGCTTTTCGTGCCGCTCGTTTTTTTCAGTTTTTCCGGCTCGAAATTGCCGGGTTATATTCTGCCCGCGCTGCCGGCGGCTTTGATTTTTGCCGCGCTCGGCGTTGAAAAATTCGTTGAAAAATCGCGGCGGCGCGAATTGGCGATGCAGTTTTTGGCTTTTCTCGTTTTCGCGGCGGTTGCTTTTTCTCTGCAATTCGTTGCGCCGCGTCATGCCGACGAAGATTCGACGAAAAAATTGATCGAAGCGGCGAACGCGAGCGGCTACACAACTGAAAAAATCGTCAATCTTTACGTCGTTTCGCACAATGCCGAATTTTACGCCGACGGAAGATTGGTCAGAGACGCGGACGGGAAATTAAAACGCTACGAAAATTTTTCGGAGATGCTGAACGAATACGAAAGCGCGAACGCGGGGCGGATTTTAGTGTTTATTCCGCACAAAGACTTGGAAAATATTTTGAAAGAAACGCCCGTCGAGACGAAGGTTTTAGCCGACAACGGCGACACGGCAATCGTCGTGTTGAAATTAAAAAACTAATTTTTCGCGGCGCGTTTCAATCTGTCCGTCAAAGCCGAGCCGATGCCAATTTCTTCGACCGCTTCGCAGTAAATCGTTTCAATTTTCACGCGGTCGCAAGCTCGAAAAAACTCGAAAACTTCTCTGGCGTATTCTTCGACCGACGCGCAGATTTTCGTCAATTTGAAATCAGTTTCCGGCAAACTCAAACCGATAAACGCCGATGACTTCGAACTTTGAACTTTAAACTTTGAACCAACCAAAACAACATGCGCTCGCGGAGAATAATGACGATGCCTCAAACCCGGACTTTTCGGCGGTTCGTTTTTCCCGACTTGATAAAGTCTTGTTTCGGGAACGATTTTTTGCAACGACTCCAAAGTTATCGCGCCCGTTCTCAAAACCTGCGGCGCGTTTATTGAAGAACAGTCAACGACCGTTGACTCCAAACCGATCTCGGTCGCCGCGCCTTTTAAAATGCATTCGATTCTGCCGTCTAAATCTTCAAAAACGGCTTGCCACGTCGTCGGCGAAGGCTTACCCGATAGATTCGCCGACGGCGCGACGAGCGGCGTGCCGCACGTCCGTAAAAATTCCAGAGTTAAATTGTTGCGCGGCATTCGCACACCGACGGTTTCGAGATTCGCCGTCGCCGCAAGCGGAACTCGTCTTGATTTCGGCAAAACAATCGTCAGCGGCGCGGGAAAAAACGCCTCGATAAACTTCCTCGCGTTCGGCGTAATTTCCGAAACAAGCGATTCGATTTGTTTCAAATCGGCGACGTGCGCGATCAACGGATTATCATTCGGACGCTGTTTCGCAGCAAAGATTTTCGCAATCGCCGCCTCATTGAACGCATTCGCGCCGAGACCGTAGACCGTCTCGGTCGGAAACGCGACGATGCCGCCGCGCTTGATAAATTCGGCGGCTTCAAGCGGCGATTCGGTCAAAACTGTTTTCATTTTTCTTAATTCGGCAATCTGCGTTTTTTTATTATCCGTTATCCGTTTTTCATTTTCCATTTCAACGGCGTTTTCGTAAAATTTAATTAAATGACGCTCGAAGAAAAGCTGAAAAATCTGCCGACTGCGCCCGGCGTTTATATTCACAAAAACGCCGACGGGAAAATCATCTATGTCGGCAAGGCGAAGAATTTGCGAAACCGCGTGCGGTCGTATTTTCAGACGAATCGCGGACACGATGCGAAGACGCGCGAGCTTGTGCGGCGCATCGCCGATCTGGAATTTATCGTCGTTGATAACGAAGTCGAAGCTCTCGTCTTAGAATCGAATCTGATCAAAAAACACAAGCCGCGCTTCAACGTGTTATTGAAGGACGACAAGCAGTATCCGCATCTCAAGATGACGCACGAGCCGTTTCCGAAAGTCGTTATCACGCGCAAAATCGTCAAAGACGGTTCGAGTTATTACGGACCTTTTTTGCCCGCGAGCCTTGCGCGGAAAACTTTGGACTTAATCAACCGCACGTTTCAGATGCGAACGTGCGACATCGAGATTGACGGCAAACTGCCGCGTCCGTGTCTCGAATATCACTTGAAAAGATGTCTCGCGCCGTGCGTGAAAGAACTCTGCAAGCCCGACGAATACGCGCAAGCCGCGAGCGATGTCAAACTTCTGCTCGAAGGCAGAAACAAAGAACTCGCCGGCAATCTCGAACAAAGAATGTGGCATTTCGCCGAAAATCAGAACTACGAACTCGCCGCGAAATACCGCGA
>CAXTMQ010000333.1:0-4431 GCA_964245305.1 uncultured Pyrinomonadaceae bacterium | reverse complement strand
CCCCCATATCAAATTAAACTGCTTAATTGCTGCGCTCTGAGCGCGATAAATTCTTTCGCCTAATCCGGTCGCCTGATACATTCTTCTGGGAATACCAACTTCAGGCGCAACTCTTTCTTCTTCGCGCGATTCGATAAAACCTCTTTCAACCATTCTTTGCAAAGTTACATAAACAGTTCCGCGTTTAAGTTCACCTTCAGAAGCATTAACCAATTCAAGACCGAACATTTCGCCGCGCGGAATAAGCAAACCCAAAATTAAAAATTCTTTGTCTGTTAGTTTTGTAATTTCATTATCTTTCAATGCCATAAATTAATCTGCCTCAATGAAATAAGATTCCACTCTTACAAAATAAAGAGTGCTTCGATTAAAGTCAAGTTGTCGTGAAACTAGTTCGCTCAGAATATTTAATTTATATTGAGAATGGCTATTACAAGCCCATTTCTAAATAAAATATGCCTCAATCCGACATCAAACTCGCGCTCAAAAGATTGAGCGACAACCGGCTCAAATACAAGGAGTATTACGATTACTACGACGGCAAACATCAGCTCAACTTCGCCTCCGATAAATTCATCAATAAATTCGGCAAACGCCTGCAGAAGCTCCGGGAGAATCTCTGCAAAACCGTCGTCACCGCGCCGGCTTCGCGGCTCGAACTGATAAATTTTCTCGCCGACAAAAAGAACACGGAAAATCCGACGTGGAAATTGTGGAAGAAATCCAAGATGCCGCTGCACGCCGGAGCCGTTCACCGCGAAGCCTTCAAGACCGGCGACGCTTACGTTCTCATCTGGAAGGATGCGTCCGGCGCGATTCGCTTTTACCCGCAAATATCGGCGAACGTCACGGTTTTTCGTAATTCGGAGACCGACGAGATCGAGCGCGCGGCGAAGGCGTGGCGCGGCGCGGACGGATTTTATTATTTGAATCTCTATTATCCCGACTCGATTGAAAAATACGTCACGCGCGGCAAAAGCTGGACGATGCCGACCGAAGCCGGGCATTTCGACATCCGGCGCGTCCGCGGCGAAGAATTTCCCTTGAAAAATCCGTTCGGGCGCGTTCCCGTCTTTCATTTCCGGTTCGACAACGATCTGCAGGATTTCGGCAATTCGCTTCTGACAGACGTGATTCCCCTGAACGACGCGCTCAACAAATCGTGGGCGGACATTTTGGGAGCGCAGGAAGAAAATATGCGCCGCCGGCGTTACGTCGCCGGAATGCAGGTCGAAGTCGACGAAGAGACCGGCAGGCGCATCAACCCGTTCAAGCCGGACGACGATATTTTCTTCGCCGCCGACGAAGCCACGAAATTCGGCGAATTCTCCGACACGTCCCTGACCGAGATGATCGCCGTCAAACAGGAAGCCGTCAAGGACATCGCGCTCGTCTCCGGCATTCCGCCCATCTATTTCAACATAGACTCGGTCGGCACGGCGATTTCAGGCGAAGCCTTACGGAAAATCGAAGCGCGTTTCACGGCAATTGTGCAGGACGCGCAGCGCAGTTTCGGCGAAACGTGGGGCGAGGCGATTTCGTTCGCGCTCTCAATCGCCGGCGAAAAATCGGAACAACTCGAAATCGAGGCGCAGTGGACCGATGCCGCGCCCGTGTCGGAAACCGAGCTGCTCGACAACGCGCAGAAAAAAGTAAATTTGGGCTGGTCTTATGAGCAGGTCCAGCGCGATATGGGCTTGACCGACGAGCAGATCGAGAAAATGAAAGCGGAAAACGCCGCGCGCGAAGACGAAAAAATACAGCGCGAGCAGAAATTTTTCGATGCCGGAAATTCTTTGGTAGAGTAATGAGATGGATAAAATTATCGCGGTTGATTTTGGAAATGAGCGCGATTATTACGGTTCGATAAGCGCGGCGGTTTTGGGAGAAATGAAAAAGCCAAAAGATAGCGATTAACGAACGGCAAAAATCAATCAACAAAAGTCGAGGCGGTTTTTGGGAAATGAGAAGGCGGAAAAATTATGCAGACAATAAAAAAGAGGCTCGTTTGATATTTTTTGATAATTAAGAAAGTAGCTGTTTCGCCTCACGTCCATTGATTTGTTGTGCCGCCCGTTATTTTCAACACACAACTTTCCAAACAAAAATTATTCAGGAACAAACAAAATTACTGCGCCAAAGATAAAAGCCATAATTAAAACCAAACAGCCGATTGATATGCCAACTGTTACCGCCCACGAACCTTTTTTGCCTTGCGCTTCCTGACTAGCAATTATGTCGCCCTGCAAATACTTTACAAGTTGCCGCATTCCGATTGTATAAGCCATTGGCAACACGAAATTCAGAAACCTCTCCGGCAACGAAAAAGCAACGATGAAAAGAACGATTGTCGAAACAAGTCCTAAAATCAAAGTTTTCCACCCGGAACTAGCTCTGCCTAAATTTCTGTAATTTTGAGCAAGAAGCAAACAACCGGCTATCGGCATACCAACAAATGTTGCAACAGAGATTTGCAAATCAGTAAAAAGATTTCCGGTAGTTTCCGGTGGATTTAGTTTTTCTTCTTCAGCCATAATTAAAAGAAAGCGGCACAACGATTGAGATGACGTGGGGCGAAACCGCCGCCAAGCCCGCTGAAGTTTAACGGACGACGTTCCAAACAAAGTAGCTGTTTCGCCCTCACGTCCATTGATTTGTTATATCGCCCTTTGCCGGAACTGTTCACCGTTTATTATTCTCACTTTTAGCTTCAGCAATCAACTGTTTTGCCAAAGCGTGATGTTCACTCCACGCGCTCCAAACGTCTTGCACCCACTCGCGGACGCGCTTGCCGTATTCGTCTGCATCAACGGCACTTTGGATGTAAGCAATCGTCAAGTTTCCTCTTCGTTCTGGAATCTGAACGGGCTTGTCAATTTTCGGATTCGTGCTAAGCCACTTTTGCACAGTTTGGTTCAGAGCTAAAGCGTCTTCGTCGTTTTCGAGTGCGGCGCAAATGCCGGTTAAATGCGCGGCAAACGATTTCCCCGAACGCATATAGTCGTCAGGGTGTTGCAACGAATAAGCATCTACCGTCAAGCGATGGATTTTGCCGTAGCGATAATCACTAAACTCTCTGGCAATAGTTTCTTCAAACAGCTTAAGACAGTCAGTTTTGCCTTCTGCCGCAAGTGCGCCGCAATCTTCACAAGCGTCGCCAGATGTGTTTCGGTTTTCAGAGGCGTTCATCATTGCTCTTAAAATTCTCGTTCGATTATACGAACTTCCGCCACACGAAGCGATATAACGGTTGAGATGACGCGGGGCGAAACCGCTGCCAAGCCCGTTTAAGTTTAATGGACAACGCGATAACAAAGTCGCTGTTTCGCCCTCACGTCCATTGATTTGTTATGTTGCGCTGCCGATTTAATCAAGACTTTGAAAATCTTTGGCTAACCTGATTTCCGTCAGCCCGTTTAATTTATAGCCGAGTTTCTCGTTCACTTTCAGCATCGCTGGATTCGCGCTCGATAATTCAAAATAATTTGTTCCGTCGTCAATCAGTTTTTTCAAATTTAAGGCTTTCAGACAAGTAGCAATGCCGCGTCCTCTATATTTCGGATGCGTCGCCGTTCCGAGTGTATTCTTGCGTTCCGCGCTGGTATAAGCGACGTATTCTTTTCCAAATTTCATAATCGAAACGTTGTCGGGAACGGTTATAAATGAAAAAAATTTACGAAGCCGCGCCTCCGACAAATCAGGCGCGTCCGACAAGCCCGTTTGAAACCAACCTTCAACCGCGTGTTTCTGTAACTCGACGAGCTTTTCCAACGGATTTTCACCAGCGTGTTCTTCGGCGGCAAAAGTTGTTGCCGTAAAACCTTCAGCAGACAACTTTTCTCCCAAGCCGCGCCAATTCTCGAACGAAAAATCAGCGGCTTGCAAAGACATACCGCGCATTCGGTGAAGTTCGACAAAACTTCTGGCGAGAGCGAAAGCCAAACTTTCATTCATCCCTTCAATTACTCGCGCTTCAAGTTGTTGCGCTCCGCTGTTTCTTGCTTGATTCTCAATTTCGTTAAGCAGAGCAGTTCCGATTCCTCGCCTCCAATGTTGCGGGCAGACGAGCAAATTTAATCTGAAACTTTTTTCTGCGACCGGATAAACGGCAGCGTAACCCTTAACGCACTCGTCTCCGCAAACAAGTTTGAGCGAATCCTTTTCCAAACTCTCAATCTGCTGACAAACCTGCCACAAAAAACGCCCAAAGTTTGACTGTCCGAATATATCTTGATGGATACGAAGAACATCGTGGCGGTCAATTTCATCAAATTGTGAAACTTTCATTCAAAACACTACGCTAAAATTTCTCAGACTGTTTCACCGGAAGGAGCAACATAACGACTGAGATGACGTGGGGCGAAACCGACAACACACAACTCCGAGTTCAACAGACAACGCGATAAGAAAGTCGCTGTTTCGCCCTCACGT
>CAXTMQ010000332.1:0-4478 GCA_964245305.1 uncultured Pyrinomonadaceae bacterium | reverse complement strand
GAATTTTATTCGGTCGCGCTGACGAACAACGCGCAGGTTGCCGATACGGGAACGAAGATGATTCATCTCGGCAAGAACACGCGCTCGACGATTATTTCCAAAGGAATTTCAGCCGGAAAATCGAATAATTCGTATCGCGGTCTAGTGAAAGTGATGCCGAAGGCGACGGGCGCGAGAAATTACACGCAGTGCGATTCGATGCTTATCGGGCAGACGTGCGAGGCAAATACTTTTCCGTATATCGAGGTGATGAACAACACGGCGCGCGTCGAACACGAAGCGACGACTTCCAAGATCAGCGAAGAGCAGTTGTTCTATTTGCAGCAGCGCGGCATCTCGCAGGAAGATGCGGTTTCGCTGATTATCAACGGCTTCTGCAAAGAAGTTTTTCGTGAACTGCCGATGGAATACGCCGTCGAAGCGCAGAAACTTTTGGGATTGAAATTGGAAGGAAGCGTCGGTTAAAAATCAAATATGAGTTTGACGTTAAGTGATTGGAAAGATATAGCGACTATTGCAGGCGTGATTGTTGCACTTATCGCACTTTTCAAAGGTGTTTATGAATATGTCAAACAAGGTTCGCAAAAACGAGCGGAACAGTTTATTGAGATGGAAAAAAGATTCGACGAAAATAAACTGTTCCGAGAAATTTCATCCTTAACAGAAGATGACAATGCAGAGTTAAGAGGGGTTGCATACAAAGATAAAGTAGATTATCTAGGTTTTTTTGAAGAGATTGCGTTATTAGTCAATTCTAAATTAATCAGCCCTGAAATAGCACATTATATGTTTGGTTATTACACAATGAGATGCTGGGAAAGCGAGAATTTTTGGGCTGAAATCAACAAGGAAAGTATTTATGGGATTGTTTTCAAAAAGTTTGTTGAAAAAATGAAACTGATAGAAACAAATTTTGAATATGACGAGAAGAAGTTGAGATTTTAGTGTTTATGAATTTAGCAATCGAACTTGAACAAGAAGATGATGGACGCTGGATCGCCGAAGTTGACGCGCTCGACGGCGTTTTGGTTTACGGCGAAACACGCGACGAGGCGATTCGGAAAGTTAAAACGCTGGCTTTGCGCGTCATCGCCGACCGTCTGGAAAACGGCGAGAGTTTGCCGCAGCAATTAGACCGTCAAATTTTTGCGGCTGTATGAGCAACTGGAAATCCGCGAAGGCTAAACGGGTTTTAGCCGCGCTTGAAAAAATCGGTTGGCAAATCAAACGGCAGAAAGGCTCGCATAAAACTCTCGAAAGAGAAGGCTTCGCGGATTACGTCTTCGCCTTTCACGACGGCGAAGAAATCGGCTCAAAAATGGTGACGCGAATCGCCAAGAAAACTGGTTTGAAGCCAGAAGATTTATAGATGAATAGAGTCAAATTACCGAACGCGCCTGAACCGAAGGGGCATTATTCGCCAGCCGTAGAATTTAACGGCTTGATTTTTGTGTCGGGACAACTGCCGATGAATCCGCAGACGGGCGAAGTTGAAACGGGCGCGATTGAACGGCAGACGGAAATCGCTTTGCGGAATGTCGAAGCAGTTTTGCAGGCGGCGAACAGCGATTTGGATCACGTTTTGCAGTTTACGATTTACGTTTCGGAAATGGAACTTTGGGACAAGGTGAACGAAGTTTACGCTTCGATTTTGGGCGATCATAAACCGGCGCGGGCGATTGTTCCCGTAAAGGATTTGCATTTCGGGACGAAGATCGAAATTCAGGCGATTGCTTGTATTAAAGACTGATTCACCGCAGAGCCGCAGAGGACACGGAGTTTTATAAATTAAAAACCTCTTTGGACTCTGCGGCTCTGCGGTGAAAATAAAATATGAAACTGAACATTTATCAGGTTGACGCTTTTACGAAAGAAGTTTTTAAGGGAAATCCGGCGGCGATTTGTCCGCTTGACGAATGGCTTGATGCCGAGTTGATGCAGAAAATCGCGCTCGAAAATAATCTTTCGGAGACGGCATTTTTTGTTAAGCGAGATGACGTTTACGAAATTCGATGGTTCACGCCGACATTTGAAATTGACCTTTGCGGACATGCGACTCTGGCGAGCGCGTTTGTGATTTTTGAGATTTTGAAACTCGAAACCGAACTCGTCAAATTTCACTCGCACAAAAGCGGCGAATTAACGGTCGAAAAACAAAGCGATCTGTTAATTCTTGATTTTCCCTCGCGTCCGGTTGAACAATGCGACGCGCCAAACGGTTTAATCGAAGCCATCGGCAGGGAGCCGAAAGAAATTCTAAAAGCGCGTGATTATTTTCTGGTTTATGAAACCGAACAGGAAGTTGCCGGCATCAAGCCGAATTTCACAAAACTTCTCGACATTGACGCGCACGGCTTTATTATCACGGCAAAAGGCGAAACAGCGGATTTCGTTTCCAGATTTTTCGCGCCCGAAGTCGGCGTTTTTGAAGACCCTGTGACAGGTTCGGCGCACTGCAATTTAATTCCTTATTGGGCGGAAAAACTCGGCAAAACCGAATTGCTCGCCCGCCAAATCTCCGCTCGCGGCGGAGAAATATTTTGCGAATTAAACGGGAAACGCGTAAAAATCGGCGGACACGGAGTGCTTTACTTAAAGGGAGAAATTTATGTCTAAAATTGCCATCGTTATTTTCGATAAATTTACCGACCTCGATTTATTTTTGATGTGGGATTTGCTCAATCGTGTTCGCGTTCCCGGTTGGGAAGTGAAGATTTTGGGCGAAAAAGAAACGCATCTTTCGGCGACGAATATCGAAATCAAAACGCACGGACGCATCGAAGAAGCCGACGATGCGGACGCGGTCTTGTTCGTCAGCGGACAGGGCACGCGCGACAGAATCGCTGACGAAAACTGGCTGGCGAAATTTGATTTGAAACCTGAAAAACAATTTATCGGTTCGATTTGTTCGGGTTCGCTGATTCTGGCGAAGCTCGGATTGTTGGAAGGAAAAACGGCGACGACGTATCCGACATCGAAAGCGGTTTTGGAAAGTTTCGGCGTTGAAGTCATCGAAAAACCGT
Source organism: uncultured Pyrinomonadaceae bacterium (assembly GCA_964245305.1). Taxonomy (GTDB): domain Bacteria; phylum Acidobacteriota; class Blastocatellia; order Pyrinomonadales; family Pyrinomonadaceae. The sequence goes on along the minus strand of CAXTMQ010000332.1, from coordinate 1,455 downwards.
TCGTCGCGCACGGGCGCACTGCGACGGCGGGCGGCTGTTTGGCACAGCAGTATTTAATCGGTTGGATTGTCGAAAATCTGGCGGATAAAAGTTGGCGCGATTTAATTATTAAGGCGATTCAGCCGGTCGGCGAAGGTTTGTTTTTCTCGGATGCGGAAGAACTGACGAAACTTTACGCGCCGTTAAAAGCGAAAGCAGTTTAATTTAGAAAAGGGAAATTATAAAAATGTTATTGGAAATCAAAGATTTACACGCGAATATTGAAGATAAAGCGATTTTGAAGGGCTTGAATTTGACCGTCAATAAAGGCGAAGTCCACGCGATTATGGGACCGAACGGTTCGGGGAAATCAACTTTGTCGAAAGTTTTGGCGGGTCATCCGTCGTATGAAGTGACACAGGGCGAAGTGCTTTATAACGGCGAAAATCTGCTCGAATTAGAGCCGGACGAACGGGCAAAGGCGGGAATTTTCCTCGCGTTTCAATATCCGGTCGAAGTTCCGGGCGTGTCGAACGCGCAGTTTTTGCGGCTCGCCTATAACGAGAAAATGAAGCACTTGGGCGAAGAAGAATTAGACCCGCTCGAATTTAACGATTATTTAAAAGAGAAAGCAAAAATCGTCGAGATGGATAAGAGTTTTTTCAATCGTTCGGTCAACGAAGGTTTTTCCGGCGGCGAGAAAAAGCGCAACGAGATTTTGCAGATGGCGGTTTTAAACCCGACGTTGGCGATTCTCGACGAAACCGATTCAGGGCTTGATATTGACGCGCTCAGGATTGTTGCGGAAGGTGTCAATAAACTGCGAAGCGCAGACAACGGTATTATTCTTGTAACGCATTATCAGAGACTTTTGAATTACATCGTACAGAATTTTGTTCACGTTTTGGCGGACGGTAAAGTCGTCAAAGAAGGCGGCAAAGAATTGGCGTTGGAACTCGAAGAAAAAGGTTACGATTGGGTGAAATCGGCGGGAAAATAATTTAGCCGCGAACAAACACGCGTATTTCACGAAAGATTGTTAGAGGTAATTATGAATCAAACTTATACGGCAATTGTTAAGCAAGACGGCGATTGGTGGATTGGCTGGATTGAAGAAATTTCGGGCGTGAATTGTCAGGAAGCGACACGCGAAGAATTGTTGGAATCATTGAAAACAACTTTGCGCGAAGCGTTGGAATTCAATCGTCAAGACGCGATTTCGGCGGCTGGGTCGAATTATCAGGAATTAGCAATTGCGATATGAAGCGGCGCGAATTGCTGCGGCATCTGACGGCGCACGGATGGCGAACTTTTACGCGAAGGCGGAAATAATTCTTAGTGGCATAATTCTTCGCAAAACAAGCGTTCGGCAGTTCCGCGTCATAATGAAATTACTGACCTGCTTGCAAACAAAATTTGCAAAGATTAGGGCTTGCCGAAGATTAAATAAAAATTAAAAATTAATGATTATAAAAA
>CAXTMQ010000331.1:1777-4497 GCA_964245305.1 uncultured Pyrinomonadaceae bacterium | reverse complement strand
AACCCAAATCCATCAGAGGCTCGCCGACGGTCGTCATTTCCCAATCGAGAACGGCAACGATTTCGGTCAAATCCGACGGATTCAGCATCACGTTATCGAATTTATAATCGTTATGAATCAACGCCGCGCCGCTTGATTCGGGAATGTTTTTGTTCAGCCATTCGATTGCCTGTTCGAGTTCCGAATGCTCGTCGGTTTTCGCGTTAAAATAGCGTTTCGTCCAGCCTTCGACTTGTCTGTTTGCATAACCTTCGGGTTTTCCCAAATTTTCCAACCCGATTTTACGATAATCGAGCGCGTGTAAATCGGCGAGATTTTCGATGAACGATCCGCAGACTTTTTGACGCAAATCTTTTGAAGACTCCAAAATTTCCGGCGATTTTCCGCGAACGATTAAACCTTTCCGACGTTCCATTAAATAAAATTCCGCGCCGGTGACGGCTTCGTCGGCGCAGTAAATCAAAGGTTTCGGCGCGGACTGGTAAACTTTGGAAAGTTTTTCAAGAACGTCGAATTCGCGCCGCATATCGTGCGCCGATTTGACTTGATTGCCGAACGGCGGACGGCGCAGAACAAATTCGTCCGCGCCGATTTTGACGGCGTAAGTTAAATTGGAACTGCCGCCCGGAAACTGCGCGATTTCGATTTTGTCTGTTTTTAAATCGAGATTTTCGCGCAGAAAAATCCCTAAATTTTCGCGGTTTAATTCTTCGCCTGCTCTAACCGGCTGTGTTTCGTTCATACAAAAATTCTACTAAAACAATCAATAAAAAGCCGCCGAAATATGCGACGAAATCGAGCCATTCAAAAGTCCTGCCAAGCGCGGCGGAAAGAACGCGGTTGTTTTCTAAACCGAGCAGCTTGACGTAATCGAAATACTGCAAAATTTCGATCAGCGCGGCGAACAAAAAAACCGCGAACGCCGCTTTGAGATAAGAAACGTCAAGAAAAATTCTCAAGAAACAATATATCAAGACGACCACCAAAGCATCGCCGACGAACGGGCGCACGAATTGATCGTTGACAAACAGCGCGATCAAGATTTCGATGGCGAACAGCGTTAACGTCAAAAACGAATATTTCAAATTAAAGGTGAACGACATACGACGCGCCGGTTTTTACTTTTCAAAGAGTTTAGTTATGATTTTGCTTTCACGGCAATTTAAAATGCGAATATGAATTTCGATTATTCAACGAAAACTCTCGAACTGCAAAACAGATTGCAGTCGTTTATGAACGAACATATTTATCCGAACGAAAAAGCGTATCACGACGAAATAAATTCCGGCGACCGCTGGCAACCGTCCACGCTGATTGAAGATTTGAAACAAAAAGCGAAAACCGAAAATCTTTGGAATTTATTTCTGCCCGAAGTTTCCGGTTTGACCAACGTCGAATACGCGCCGCTTGCCGAATTGATGGGCAAAGTCGTTTGGGCTTCGGAAGTTTTTAATTGTTCCGCGCCGGACACGGGCAATATGGAAGTTTTGGAACGCTACGGCAGCGACGCGCAAAAACAAGAATGGCTCGAACCGCTTTTGAGCGGCGAAATCCGTTCGTGTTTTGCGATGACCGAGCCGGATGTCGCTTCGTCAGACGCGACGAATATTAAATCTTCAATCGTCAAAGACGGCGACGAATACGTTTTAAACGGCAGAAAATGGTGGTCAACCGGCGCAGGCGATTCGCGCTGTAAACTGGCGATTTTTATGGGCAAGACTGACGAAACGGCGGCGAAACATCTCCAACAATCAATGATTCTCGTGCCGCTCGACGCGGACGGCGTAAAAGTCGAGCGCATTTTAAATGTCTTCGGTTTCGACGACGCGCCGAACGGACACGCCGAAATTTCGTTTGAAAACGTGCGCGTTACCGGGTCTAATTTGCTTTTGGGTGAAGGGCGCGGCTTTGAAATCGCGCAAGGGCGGCTCGGTCCCGGTCGTGTTCATCATTGTATGCGGCTGATCGGAATCGCCGAACGCGCTCTCGAACTGATGAAAAATCGCGCCGAAGATCGCGTCGCTTTCGGGCGTAAAATTTCCGAGCAAGGAACAATCAGAAGTTGGATCGCCGAAGCGCGTCTGGCGATTGAACAGGCGCGACTGCTCGTTCTAAAATGCGCGTGGATGATGGACACGGTTGGCAACAAAGTCGCGCGTGGTGAAATCGCAATGATTAAAGCAATCGTGCCGCGAATGGCTTTGAAAATCATTGACCGCGCGATTCAGACCCACGGCGGCGGCGGCGTTTCGCAGGATTTTCCGCTCGCGCAATTTTGGATTGCCGCGCGTTCCTTACGCCTTGCCGACGGTCCCGACGAAGTGCATCTCGAAACGATTACGAAATTGGAGTTGAAAAAGTAAAAATATAAAGATCATTAATGAATAAGCTCAGCAAAATTACCGCAAAAAATCCAATCGGAATCGGCTTCTTGATTTGTCATTGGATAATCGCTCTGACAGCTTTTCTCAATTTGCAGGCAGATGGATTCGACAGCATTTCTCCAAGCGGAAAATTCGCTTTTTCAACTTTATTTTTCTTATTCATATTAGATTTACCGGCAATAACTATTCCGGCGATTCTATTTTGCCCCGCTCTTGTTTTTGGCGATTTTTATTTTGTTCTGTTGGCATTCGGCGCATTTTTTACAGTTTCATTTCAATGGCTGTTTGTAGGCAGAAAATTTTACGGCATTTTTCGCAAATCGGATTTGGAAATTG
>CAXTMQ010000331.1:0-1767 GCA_964245305.1 uncultured Pyrinomonadaceae bacterium | reverse complement strand
TAACTGTCGAATTAAGCGACGCGGCGCAGATTGCCGAGATTTACAATTATTACATTTTGAAGACGCATCACACGTTTGAAACCGCAGCTTTGAGCGCGGACGAAATGCGCGAGCGAATCGTGGCGAACGGCGAAGATTATCCGTATCTGGTCGCGGAAGTTGACGGCGAAATTCAAGGCTATCTTTACGCGACGCAGTTTAAATTGCGCCAAGCTTATAAACATTCGGCGGAGGTTTCGATCTACGTCCGGCAAGATGTCAAACAGAAGGGAATCGGCTCGGCTCTTTATCAGAAGTTTTTTGATTTGATGAAAGAATCGAACGTCCACGCGCTGATTGCCGGAATCGCTCTGCCGAACGACGCGAGCGTCAAATTTCACGAACGGCTCGGTTATGAAAAAGTCGCGCATTTCCGCGAAGTCGGCTATAAGCTCGGCAGATGGGTTGACGTTGGTTTTTGGGAAATGATGAACAGATTTTAATGTCGAAAAAAATTATTCACTTCGCGCACGCCAACGGTTTTCCCGCCCGAACTTACACGAAACTTTTTTCGTCGCTCGAAGACGATTTTGAAATAAATTTTCTCGAAAAACACGCGCATAATCCGCTGTTTCCCGTGACCGATAATTGGGAACGTCTGCGCGACGAACTTCGCGCTGAAATAAAAAATCGTTATTCGGAGAAAATCATCGGCATCGGGCATTCGCTCGGCGGCGTTTTGCATTTGCTGGTTGCGGCTGAAAAGCCGGAACTTTACCAGCGAATCGTTTTGCTCGACGCGCCGATTATCAGTCGTTTAAGCAGTTTCGGAATAAAAATTCTCAAACGCTTCAAGCAGATGGAAAAATTGCCGCTCGTGCAGACGACGCGCTTCCGCCGCTCGCTCTGGCAGACGCGAGATGAAGCGTTCGAACATTTTAAGCAGAAAGAAAAATTTAAAGATTTCGACGAAGACGTTCTGCGCGATTACGTTGAATTCGGAACGATTAAAACAGATAAAGGCTTTGAACTGAATTTCAGCCAGAACGTCGAAGCGAAAATTTATCAAACTCTGCCGGACGATCTGCCGAATCTGCGCGGTCGTCTCAAAGTTCCAATCACATACATCGGCGGAACGAATTCGACTGAAGCGAAAATGGCGAGGCTTTCTTTTATGCGAAAAAAGTTTCCGATAGACTTTCATTTTATCGAAGGCTCGCATCTTTTTCCGTTTGAAAAACCGCGCGAAACGGCGGAAATTATCAGACAAATACTCTCGAAAAATAATTCTTAAAGAATGAGAATCGTTCAAAATGACTGAAAATTGGTTGAATTAACAATCAAACTGAAAATAATTTCATCAATTTGCGTTAAACAAGTTAAAAAACTGTTGACAATCGTTTTTAACTAATGTAATTTTAGAAAGTGTTGACGCGGCAAGCGTCGAATCCTATCGCCACCAAAAATGCAGTTTTCATCAAAACTGAAAAAGATAGAGAAAGTATTATTAGCCTTCAACTAAAAAACGATACAGGATTTTGGCTCTGCAATCGGCTTAACTCATTCGAGAAGCGTCCTGCTTGAGCTGTCGTTCGACAAGGTGGCAAAAATTCCTTCGGAAGTGCCAAAAACCCTGTGATCGTTCCTGCAAATGATTCAAACAAAAATTAGCGATTGGCAAATAAAAAAGCCTAAAGGAGCGGATAAAAATGTTATTCGGTAAAAAGAAAACGGTTGCCGGTTTAGATGTCGGTTCGAGTTCGATCAAAATGGTCGAGCTGGACGGCA
>CAXTMQ010000330.1:0-4499 GCA_964245305.1 uncultured Pyrinomonadaceae bacterium | reverse complement strand
CGTTGATGATGAACGTGCCGTTGTCGGTCATCAACGGAATTTCGCCGAAGAAAACGTCTTCTTCCTTAATGTCGCGGATCGTCGAAACATTCGTTTCCGGGTCTTTGTCGAAAACCGTCAAACGAATACGGACTTTTAAAGGAACGCTGTAAGACGTGCCGCGTTCCTGACATTCCTGCTGGTCGTGTTTGTGTTTCAAACCGACCGGCTCACCGCAGTTCGAGCAAAGTTTCGGGCGCACGGCGTTGAAAGTTCCGCAGTTGTTACACAAAACTTCCGCCGGATTGAACGGGTCAACCTTGATTTTCGCGCCGCATTCTTTACAGTTGGCGCGAAGATGTTCCAAGCCTTCCAAATTTCCGCATTTGCACTGCCAGTTGCCGATCTGATATTCGACAAATTCGAGCGTCGCCGTTTCGCGGAAATCCGAAACGGGAAAAATGGATTGAAAAACCGTCTGCAGCCCGACCATATCGCGCTCTTCGGGAATTAAATCCATCTGTAGAAAACGGTTGTATGATTCGCGCTGCACTTCGATCAAATTCGGAATGCGGGCGGACGTATAAATTTTTGAAAAATCAACGCGCTCGGGTGCCTTGCTGGTTCGGCGACCAAGCCCGTGTGTATTGGTTTGTAGCGGATTGGCAATCATAATTTTGCGAAAATAAATTCCTGGAAAAAAGTTGTTGATTAAATCGTTTTTTGTTGTTAAGATGCCTTAGTCAAAAAGCGTTTCGATCAACCTGAATTTCAATAAAGACGGCAAATGCGGTCGAGGGTAAAACTAACCCTGACCGCTTTTTACTAGCAGTTAAGCTATAAATTAAATTTTCCGAGTGTGCCGGAAAAGGACACCGACTCTCCTAAAAATGTCTGCGAGATTTGACTCTCGACTACTTTCCGAAACTTCAAAAATATCGAAGTTTCAAAATTAAATAACGGCAAGCGTCGTAAATTCTTTCTAACTTAGACGCTTGCCTTATCTATCGTATCAATAAATCGTTCGACTTCAAAATTGTTAGCTAATTATAGATGCCGAAGTCTGATTTCGGTTTGCCCGAAAAATTATTTGATTTCGACCGTCGCGCCCGCGTCGGTCAATTTCGTTTTGATTTGTTCGGCTTCGTCTTTGGAAACGCCTTCTTTAACGGCTTTCGGCGCGCTGTCAACCAATTCCTTGGCTTCTTTTAAACCGAGACCGGCAACGACTTCGCGGACGACTTTAATAACGTTGATTTTGCCTGCTCCGGCACTCGTCAAGACAACGTCGAACGTATCTTTTTCTTCAGCCGCCGGTGCCGCGTCGCCTGCGCCCGCGCCCGCCGCCATCGCCATCGGCGCAGCCGCTGCCGCCGCCGAAACGCCGAACACTTCTTCCAATTCCTTGACCAATTCCGACGCTTCGAGCAACGTCATTCCTTTCAAATACTCAATTACTTCTTCTTTTGAAACTGCCATGATATTTTATTTTCCTCCGTTTAGGGTTCTTATATTTTTGTTAATTGTTAATTGCTGATCGTTAATTTCTCTATTTACGACTCGCAATTAACTGCTTTTTGGTTGTCAGCCGGAGAACCCAACGAGACGAATTTCATAGTTTTGTTGCATCAGAAACTATTAACTCGTCCGAGCCTTGTAAAGCGACCTGACATTATCGCTTTCGCCCGTTTTACCTTGAGTCGGCTTTTTCGTTTAAGGATAAGATGTTGGACTTCGATTTTTACAAATCCAAAATCCAAAATCTAAAATCCAAAATAATTTTTTACGCTTCTTTCTGCTCGCCGATTTGCTTGACGACGATTGCCAAATTGCGCGGCACGGCGTTAATGACCGTCACGATACGCTGCGCTTGAGCGTTGATGACGAACATCAATTTAGAAATCAATTCTTCTTTCGACGGCAAACTCGCAATCGCTGTAACTTGCGCCAAGTCAACGACTTTACCTTCGACAATACCCGCTTTAAACGTATAATTGTCGGCATTGTCTTTGACGAATTTGGAAACGGTCTTTGATAAAATTACCGCATCTTCATTCGTCCAGGCGATTGCCGTGACACCTTTTAAATGATCGGTCGCGCCTTCATACGGCGTTCCTTTAACGGCGATTCTGGCTAAAGTGTTTTTAACGACTTTGTAATCCGCGCCGATACCGCGTAATTGATTGCGAAATTCCTGGTCTTTATTAACGGTCAATTTATTAAAACCGATGATCATCGCCGTTTTTGAATTGTTCAAATGCTCCGTGAGAGCGTTCAAATCCGTTTGTTTTCTTTCTCTTGTCTTCATTTTTTATTCGCTCCTCACTCTTTTTAGACGTAAGCCAGTTCATCCATCAAAACGCCCGGACTCATCGTTGCCGCCAAGTTGATTTTTTTCAAATAACGACCTTTCGCCGTCGTCGGCTTCGCTTTTATCACGGCACTAATTAAGGCTTTGGTATTTTCCGTGAGTTTCGCTTCGTCGAATGAGACTTTGCCGACCGGCGAATGAATCACGCCCGTTTTATCAACGCGATATTCGACTTTACCGGCTTTGGTTTCCTGAATAGCAGTTTTCACGTCGGGCGTAACCGTTCCGGTTTTCGGATTCGGCATCAGCCCGCGCGGTCCTAAAACTTTTCCGAGCGGTCCGATTTTGCCCATCATATCGGGCGTGGCGATCAGCGCGTCGAAATCGAGCCAGCCGCCTTTGATTTTTTCAACGATGTCATCGCCGCCCGCAAAATCTGCGCCCGCTTCCTGCGCTTCTCTGATTTTATCGCCTTGCGTAACGACCACGACGATTTTCGCTTTGCCGCCCAAACCATGCGGCAAAACAATCGTTCCGCGCACGAGCTGATCGGCTTTGCGCGGATCAACGCCGAGCCACATCGTCAATTCAACCGTTTCATCGAATTTGGCGAAAGCGATTTCTTTAACTTTTTTAACCGCTTCGTCCAGCGTATGTTTCTTTCCGGCTTCAACCTTTTCGGCAGCCGCCAGATATTTTTTTCCTTTCTTTGCCATTTATTTATTCAGGTTCAAACGAAATGCTCTTGATTTGCGAATTTTTCGCTACATTTCTCCCTTTTTATAAAACCTTTTTTGATGAATTAACCTTCGATGGTTAAACCCATACTTTTCGCCGTTCCTTCAATCGTTTTCATCGCCGATTCGAGACTTGTCGTGTTCAAATCCGGCATTTTCTTTTTGGCGATTTCTTCGATTTGCGAACGCGAAATTTTTCCGACTTTCGTGCGGTTCGCCGTTCCCGAGCCTTTCGGAATACCCGAAGCCTTTCTCAAAAGATCGGCGGCGGGCGGCGTTTTCGTTTCAAACGTAAACGAGCGGTCGGCGTAAACGGTAATCACGACCGGCACTTTCATATCCGGGTCGTCGTTTTGCGTTTTCGCGTTGAACGCTTTGCAAAACTCCATAATATTTACGCCATGCTGTCCGAGCGCGGGACCAATCGGCGGCGCGGGATTCGCTTTGCCCGCCGGAATTTGTAATTTAATGTATCCTGTAATTTTCTTAGCCATAACTTTGATTTACGATTCCGGGTAATTATTTCTCAGACCGACCCGAAAATGTCCTCATAAAAATTTTATTCTTCTTCCGCGAACGTCACTTTTTCGACATCCAAAAAATTCAATTCAACCGGTGTCGCGCGTCCGAAAATTGTAACTGTAACTTTCAGCGTAGATTTTTCCTCGTTGACTTCTTCGACTTTACCCGTAAAACTCGCAAACGGACCCGATTTGATTCTCACGACTTCCTCAATCGCATACGAGAATTTAGGTTTCGGTTTCTCGGTAGCGACTTCGATATTGTGAACGATCTGGTCAACTTCAAGCTGCGTCAGCGGAGTCGGATTTTTGCCGCCCAGAAATCCCGTAACTTTCGGCGTAGCTTTAATAACGTGAAAAACATTGTCGGGAATTTTTCCTTTCTCGTCGCATTCGATTTCTACCAGAACATAGCCCGGATAAAACATTCGCTGAGTTTCGATGCGTTTGTTGCCGCGCATTTCGACGACGGTTTCCTTCGGCAGCAAAACCTCCGTAATCTGCTCGCCGAGTTCCATATCGCGGATGCGGGCGTTTAAACTTTCCAGAACTTTATTTTCGTGTCCCGAATATGTGTGGATGAAATACCACTGTTTCATTTTAAAATCCTTTTACGCCCCGACGATTTTATTGATTAACCAAGTTAATCCGTCAATTATATAAACCCACGCGCGGTCGATGACGAACAGATAAACGGCAAAAAATATGACGTTCACAATCACGATGATCGTCGTGTTTCGCACGTCTTCTGACGAAGGAAAAGTGGTTTTATCCAACTCCTCGCGCGTGTGTTGAATAAATTCGCCGATGCTTTCTTTTTTCTCTAGTTCCTTATCGTTAAGGGGAGCAACTGCTTCTGACACTTTTTTATCTCCTAAATTCGTCCAGTTTTATATTGGCAGGGGTACCAGGACTCGAACCCGGACCTGCGGTTTTGGAGACCGTAATGCT
>CAXTMQ010000329.1:0-4519 GCA_964245305.1 uncultured Pyrinomonadaceae bacterium | reverse complement strand
TTCCGGCGGACTGCAAAAGGCGCAAAATAATATTTTCGACATCTTCGCCGACGTAGCCGGCTTCGGTTAGAGTCGTCGCGTCAACGATGCAGAACGGAACGCTCAAAATCCTCGCCAAGGTTTGCGCGAGCAAGGTTTTGCCCGTTCCGGTCGGACCGATTAGAAGAATATTCGATTTTTGCAGTTCGACATCCTGGCGAATTTTCGCCATTTCGATGCGCTTGTAATGCTGATAAACGGCGACCGAAAGACGTTTTTTCGTTTCGTCCTGACCGATGACGTATTCATCCAGAAACGCTTTGATTTCCTGCGGTTTCGGCAGCGCGGAACGGACGTTTGCCGTCGCCGCCTGCTCGTCGTCGTTGATAATTTCGTTACAAATGTCTATGCATTCGTTACAAATATAAACGCTCGGTCCGGCGATCAGTTTTTTTACTTCGTTCTGCGATTTTCCGCAAAACGAACAGCGTAAAATTTCTTCGGGTCGTCTCAAAGGCATAATCGGTTATCAGTTGTCAGTTATCGTCGTCAAACAAATGATGACTGATAACTGACGACTGTTATTTCTCTCGGTGTTCGATAACTTCGTCAATCAAACCGTATTCTTTGGCTTGAATCGGCGATAAAATCCGGTCGCGTTCGACATCGAGTTCGACTTGATCGAACGACATTCCCGAATGATGAGCCAGAATCCGCGAAGTCATTTCGCGCATCCGCAAAATTTCTTCCGCCATAATTCTGACATCGGTCGCCTGACCGCTCGCGCCGCCCGATGGTTGATGAATCAGGATGCGCGAATGCGGCAGAGCGAAACGCTTGCCCTTCGTGCCGGCGGTCAGAAGCAGCGCGCCCATCGAAGCGCACTGCCCGACGCAGATGGTCGTTACATCGTTTTTGATAAACTGCATCGTGTCGTAAATTCCCATTCCGGCGGTGATCGAACCGCCCGGAGAATTAATATAAAGATTGATGTCGCGCTCCGGGTCTTCGGCTTCCAGAAATAAAAGCTGCGCGACAATTAAGTTGGCAACCTGATCGTCAATCGGTGTGCCGATAAAAATAATACTGTCCTTCAACAATCTCGAATAAATATCGAACGCCCGTTCGCCCCGCGAAGTTTGCTCGACTACCATTGGAACTAACATAATTTTTTCTCTCTGTTTTCGGTCTGAGCGATTTGTTTAAGAATAAGTTTAACTCGACGGAGATAACTGTTGAAAAATAACGACTGTTGCCGTCAGGATTTTTATTCTACAGATAAACTTAAAAATTGCAAACGCTCAAATAAATTTTTAGTTGATTATTCTTTTTTCGCCGATTTTTTCTTCGGCGCGTCTTTTTTGGTTTCGTCTTTTTTCGCTTCGGATTTTTCCGTCGGAGTTTTTTCCGCTTTCGGTTTTTTCTCCTTTTTCGGTTTATCCGCTTCGTCTTCGGTTTCTTCCGTTTCCGCCTTCTTCGATTTTTTCGGTTTCGCGGAATCGTCTTCGGTCGCGGCATTTTCTTCCGCGGGCGGCTGATTCGGATCAATCCATTCGCCTTCGGAAATTTTCGCGTTGTCCATTAACGCTTGCACGGCTTTGCGCGTTCGCAGGCTGTTGGCGATATTCGCTTCGCCGCCTTGTTTTTCGAGCGACGCGCGAATTTCTTCGGGCGTTGTGCGATAATAATTCGCCATCTTTTCGATTTCTTCGCTGATTTCGTCGGCGGAAATATTGACGTTCTCGGCTTCGGCGACTTTTTCCAGCAGAATCGCGCCGCGCACGTCGTTTTCGGCTTGCGCCTGCATCTGTTTATAAATCATCTGCACGAAATCGCCGCCGACCTGATTTAAATCCGTTCCGCGCCGCGCCATATCCTGCGCGAAATTGTTTAGAAGATTACGCGCCTGCATATCAATCAAAGCGGTCGGAACTTCAAAATTATGCTTTTCGATAAGTTTTGAAATCAATTCCGAGCGCAGACGATTGTCGGCTTCTTCGTTGGAAGCGATTGCCAAATCGCCGCGCAATTTGGCGCGTAAATCTTCCAGAGATTCAAAACCTTCATCCAAACTCGTCGCCCATTCGTCGTCTAATTCGGGCATTTCAACTCGCCCGACGCTTTTGACTTTCGCTTTGTAATCAACGGTTTTTCCGGCAAGCGCGGGCGATGTGAAATCGTCGGCGTAAGTTACCGTGAAATCCTTTTCTTCGTCTTCTTCAACGCCGACGAGATTTTCCGTGAACGATTTTTCAATTACATCGTCGCCCAGTTTTACTTCCAGATCGTCGGCGCGAATCGGTTCTTCTTCGCCGCTGATTTTGCCTTCCAAATCTACGATCACCGTGTCGCCGATTTCGGATTTTCTGCCTTCGACCGGAATCAAGGTCGAAGATTCGGCGCGGCGTTCGTCAATAATCGAAGCCAATTCATCGTCGGAAAGCGGGCGCACACGACGCGTCGCTTCGAGTTTTTTATACTCCGGCGCGGCGATTGCCGGCATCACTTCGACGTGAACGCGCAACACAATCGGCTGCGAACCGTTGACCTTTAAATTTTCCGCGTCTTCCAAATGCAGATGCGGCTCGCCGAGCGGATTTAATTCGTATTCCTGAATCGCCTCGCTGACTTTCGGCGAAACGAGTTCCTGCAAAACTTCAGATTGAATCTGGTCTTTATAGCGCAGTCGCACCACGTCAACCGGCGCAAATCCTTTGCGAAAACCGTCAACCTGCGCGCCCTTGGCAAATTTCTGGCTGACCTTGTTGTAAACCTCGCGCACTTCGGCGGGTTCGATTTCGATTTTTATTTCTCGCTGCGTCGGAGAAACTTCAATTAATTCGGTGTTCATTCGTTAAAAATTTTATGGTTCGATTGATTTGAAAATCACCGCAAGATGCGGCTTTTTCAACTCGTTTTATCAAGAAAAGAATAGCGAAGTTGCCTGTAAATGTCGAATATGAGTTTTTTTCGCGGAAGTTTGAGAACGGAAAATTTCAGCTCGAAAAAATAAAGCGAAATCTTATTTTAGATTTCGCTTTATTTCGGGAAAACTTTTAATCCCAGGTAACTGTAAAGCGATATTGGTCGGGACCGCCTTTGGTATCTTGTATCTGCACGATGGTCGTAAAATTATTGCGGCGGCTCGGCTGCTGCACGATAAAAACCTTTCCGCGCCCGTCACTTTTGTCAACCCGCGCGTAGGAATTGTTGCGCGGCGTGCGACCGTCGAAATTATAATCGGCATCGTAATAAGCTCTGCCGGAAATATGATTCGTCTCCGCTCGGCGATTGCGAATGCGAATTTGAATTACGTCGTCAACCGTTCCGCGCCATTCCATAGATTGAGCGCGAGCCGATTCGACATTGGCAAAAAATATCGCGCCGCCGAAAACCGCGAACGCGAAAATTATTTTCTTTAGATTTTTCATTCGTCCTCCTTTAAAATTTAGATGTCTGGTTTTATCGAACGAATTGATCGTTCATTTCGGATTCGGGGAGAAATTTTGGTGCTGAGAGCGAGACTCGAACTCGCACGCCTTTCGGCACTGGCTCCTAAGACCAGCGCGGCTGCCAATTACGCCATCTCAGCATCTTGAAAAAAAACTTTCAAACAAGTTTGAATTTATCGGATAAGATCGACAAAGTCTAGCGAATCAACTTATTTCATCGAAATTATTTCTCTAAATATTTGCGCCGGTATTCTTCTAAAAGCCGGTCGGTATTTTCCATTTCTTCAATCGCCGTATGCGTTTTTTCTTTCAATATCGTCGGCTCTTTTTCTTTTTTTAAAAGCTCATAAACGACCGCGCCGCCGATGCCGATTACGCCGAGCAGAAACAGATACCAGATAATCGTCGAAAGCAGACCGATTATGTAAAAAGCGAAAAATGTTACCAGCAATAAACCGGCGATGGCGAGAAGTATTTTGATCAAGTTCATCGAATTTTTCTTCCTCTTTTATAGATAATAACCGATTTCGCAAAAACAATTCAAAATCGTATAATCCAACAAGTTTCAAATTTTATGACTCAAAAAACGACAGTCAAACAAGTTGCCGAAGCGACGAACGCTGACATTCAGAAAGATTTCGACGCGGAAGTTTTCGACGTAACGCACGATTCGCGGCAAGCCGGAAAGAAAAGTTTATTTGTCGCCGTGCGCGGCTTGACGATGGACGGGCATCAGTTTGTCGAAGACGTAATGCGGCGCGGCGCAGTCGGCGTGATTTCCGAATTCGACGCGCCGGAAAATTTCTCGGGCGCGTGGCTCAAAGTCGCCGACGCGCGCAGGGCTTTGGCGCAAGCCGCCGCTGTTATCAACGGCAATCCGTCGCATCAATTAAAACTCGTCGGCGTGACCGGAACGAACGGCAAAACGACGACGACATATTTGATCTTCGCGCTCGGCGAGGCGAACGGCGACAAAGCGGCGATGCTGACGACGGTCGAATATCGCATCGGCGACAAATTCGAACCGGCGATTCGCACCACGCCCGAAGCGTCGGACACGAACCGCTTTTTGCGCCGCGCCGTCGAAG
>CAXTMQ010000328.1:0-4543 GCA_964245305.1 uncultured Pyrinomonadaceae bacterium | reverse complement strand
GTCGGGCTTTCGATTCTGCTCGATCACATCGTCGAATTCGCGCCGAATCCGGCGGCGCACGAAGCCGAATACGGCAATCCGGTCGTCGGCAGTCTGCTCGACCGACCGACGCGCAAATACAGTAACGACGAGCCTTTTTCGGCGTATGTTTTCCGCACCATTGCCGATCCGTTTGCCGGTCGAATCAACGTGATGAAAATCGTTTCCGGCAAAATTTCTTCGGATGCCGCCGTGCTTAATTCGAGCCGCGAATTCGTCGAACGGCTCGGCGCGCTGCACGTTTTGCAGGGCAAAAATCTGGAAAAAGTTAATGAAGCGCAAACCGGCGACATCATCGCGGTCGTCAAATTAAAAGACACGCAAACCGGCGATACTTTGTGCGATAAATCAAATCCGATTGTTTATCCGTCGGTCGAATATCCCGAAGCGGCGATTTCCTTCGCCATCGAACCGAAATCCCGCGCCGACGAAGATAAAATTTCGACCGCGCTGCATAAAATTCTCGAAGAAGACCCGAGCCTGCATTTCGACCGCGACGCGCAGACTAAAGAATTCATTTTGAGCGGTTCGGGACAACTGCATATCGAAACCGTCGTTGATAAATTGAAAAACCGCTATCACGTCGAAGTCGCGCTGCATCCGCCGAAAGTTCCTTATAAGGAAACGATTACGCAGCAGGTCGAAGTGCAGGGCAGACACAAAAAACAATCCGGCGGACGCGGGCAATTCGGCGACTGCAAATGCGTTTTCGAGCCGCTCGAACGCGGCGCGGGTTTTGAATGGGTTGATAAAATCTTCGGCGGCGCGATTCCGCAGAATTTCCGCCCGGCGATTGAGCGCGGCATTACCGAAGCCGCGCAGGGCGGCGCGATTGCCGGCTATCCGCTCGTAGATTTCAAGGTTACGCTCATTGACGGCTCGTATCACACGGTTGATTCGGACGAACACAGCTTCCGCGCGGCGGGCAGAAAAGCCTTCCGCAACGCGATTGAAAAAGCCAAACCGACGCTGCTTGAACCGATTATGGATGTCGAAGTTTTCTGCCCGCTCGAAGTTTCCGGCGATATTATGGGCGACCTTAATTCGCGGCGCGGTCGCGTCTCGGGAATGGATATGCGCGGTAAACAGCAAGTCATCAAAGCGCAAGTTCCCTTGTCGGAAATGCTCGACTATCAATCGAAATTAAATTCCGTCACGCAGGCGCGCGGTTCATATCATATGCAGTTTTCGCATTACGATCCGCTGCCCGGAAATCTGTCGGCGAAAGTCGTCGAACAAGCCCGCGCCGAAGGCAGAATCAGAACGCACGAAGATGATGAATAAAAGTTAAGTCGGAATTTATCATTTAGCCGCAGAATTTTTTGCTCAGGTTCCAATATAAACTTCCGCTCAATTAAAAGGCTGAGATAAAACAAAATTTATCTCAGCCTTTTTCAGAAACAATCGTTCTTTTTAATGAATTAGAACGAGCGAATTCCGGCGACCGGAAAATCTCCCGCCTGCCCGAATTGCTGACCCGACGCGCTGGTGAAAGCCGGACTGTTGAGCCAGTAAAACGTACTGTTCGATGAACGGTAAATAGCAATGTCCTGTTTGCCGTCGCCGTTGTAATCTCCGCAGACCGGACGGTCGCCGCCGCCCGCCAGTGCCGTATAACCGAACAACCGCGTAACGGTGCTTGTGCCGCCGTTCTCGAGGATAAACCAGTTGCCGTTGACTCCGCCCGCGAAGGCGCGATAGACGGCGAAATCGGCACGACGGTCTCCGACGTAATCGCCGACTACGTAATAGTCGGTCGCAAAATTGCCCCACTGCTGCGCTGACACGAGCGCGCCGGTTACGCTGTCGCCGATCAAATAACTGCTTCCGCCGCTTGGATTGTTTCTGATAACGGTGATTTCGGCTCGTCCGTCGCCTGTATAATCAGCACCGGCAATCGGATAATCGCCCGTTCCGTTGGCAAAGCCCGACACGCCGAAATTGACGACTCCGAGCGTGTTGTTGCTGCTTCGTAAATAAAACCAGGTCAATCCGCTGCCGGTGTCTCTGACCACCGTATAATCGTCTCTCCCGTCGCCGTCGTAATCGGCTTCGCGTCCCGATACATCATTCGGCGAACCGAATCGAACGCCTTGAATTGTATTTGCCGCAGACGAAGGGCGCGTAAAATATGTATTTTCGCTCGTGCGATAAACGCTGATGTCGGCGCGATTATCATTATCGAAATAGCCGGCAGTTATATTGTCAACGGCGGATACGCCGAACGGCACGATCTGGACGGGACCGCCGCCGTTCACGTTATCCATAATTCGCCAGATAAGTGTCGAAGTTCCGCGTCCGACCGTCGCAAAAGACGTGCGCCCGTTGCCGCTAAAGTCGAAACAGGGTTTGGCGGCGGGAACTGTCTGCGCTTTGTTCGCCAGCGGCATCAGAAGCGCGCACATTAATAAACCAATCGCTCCGGTTAAAAGCCGCGCTCGAATCTTTATAAAATTTTCAGCTAACATTTGTAATTTCTCCTCGTAATTTCTGTTCGCCGGTCGCAAGACCGCCGCAGATAAAATGTCTCTTTGCGAAATTATTTGTTTTTCTTTTCGTCAAAGTTTTCGTTTTTGCCTTGATTTCTCAGAAAAACTCCGCCGCGACCACGCGAAAATCGAACGAACGGCGCGGCATTAGCCAATACTTGATCCGCCGTCAGCGGTTCGTCGAAAGCCTCGCTGACCGTCGTTGCCGGAAAACCGGTCAGCGCGACTACATCAATGCCGCCTTGAATAATGTTTTCTTCACCGTTATAAACGCCCTGCGCGATTGCCGGCAGGCTGCCGCGCGAATTAAGCGTAATCCAGCCCTTTTCGCCGCGAATGCGTCGCAGTTCGGAAGCGTGTCGCGCCTCGACCGAATGAAAGCGCAGAGCGGTTGTCAGAACAAAATCATCCGACATCACATTTCCGGCTTGCCCTTTGTAAGCGCGCACACCGTTATCCTCAAAGGTTTGTCCGAGACCGATAAACGTATTGAAGTTTGTAAAAACATCGGGCAGCACGCCGCGAGCCGTAAAATCAAAAGTCGGTTTCGGAATCGCGTTGTTTCCCAGAACCGTCAGCAAAGTTTCGCGGTGTCCGACTTCGTTAAGAAGAATTCGCACAAAAACCTGGCGCAGATCGTTCGAGATCAGCCCCGAAGTATTCAAACCGATGCTGTAGAATTCCGTCTCCAAATATTCGGCGAGCAGCGCGAGATTCAAAGCCGCGATAATCTGCGAAGGTAATTGTTGGTTAAGCGGCGTTCGCGCATTGGTCGGCGTAAATAAATCCGAAGAACTGATTTGCTGCGAAGCGGCGACCCGATTGTGCAGATAACGGCTGTCTTTAAATGCCTCTGGATGCTCGCTTAAATTTTGGACTAATTCATCGTTGACATTATCAAATATTGTTTCACTCATTTTTAAATTTCTCCTATTAAGCGAGAATTACTCTCGGTAATCCGCTGGCATTTATGGTTACGCCGCTCGGCAGGAACGGACTGGCTAAACCGAGAACGGTTAAAGGATCGAGCGCGAAATCTTCCGGGTGCGTCGAGAAGAAACCGTTGCGCGGAATTCGCAGATCACGAATCGCCGCCGCGTGGCGAGCCTCGACCGAAACGATTTTGCCCGCCAGCAGCAAATAATCCGGGTTGACAATCGCCTGTCCCGCTCCGTTGTAAGCGGAAACGCCGGTGTCTTCTAAATTCTGCGATGTCGTCAACACGCTGTCGCGGCTGTTGAAATCAACCAAGGCAAAATTAAAAGTCAGATCGGGGATAACCATCGTCGGCGCGGCGGCGGTAATCGCCGCCTTGAAAAACTGCCGGTGGATGCTTTCGTGATCTCTTAAGTCGGTCAATATCTGACGTTCTTCGGCGGTCGCGCCGGTATAGAAACCGTTGGTGACGACGCGCGCGTAGAACTGCGCTTCAAGCTGTTCCAACAAATAAGCAAAATTCAGAATGCCGACATCGCCCGTGCCGAGATTAATTGTTTGGGTTGTTTGTTTCGCTAGCGGGCTGGCAAAAGTCGTCTGTCTCGTCACTTGTCCGAGAGCCAGAGCCGCGATGCCCAATCCGCCTATTTTAAGAAATCTGCGACGATCTTCGAGATGAGCCGTCGCAATATCAACTTCATCAGTTTGATTTACCTTTTCATTGTCTGACATTTTTTTCTCCTTGATTATTGCTTGTTACTACAGATTTACAGCTTAAAAACTTCCGAAAATCAGCTTTTTAATTTACGACTCCACTTATTTTAGAAATTCGAGTCTTACCGGATGCGGCGCGAATTTTAATTCCGTGACACATTGTGATTTACTTTTGTTTCCATTGGGTTAGCAGATTCAAAATTAATTTGGGATAAACTTCAAAATACGAATAACGATTCGGCTTTCACCAGCAGCAATATAAATATTGTTTTCATATTTCTTAAGCCTTAAAACAGCAGGTTCGGCAAAATACTATATCTGCTCTGAAGTTTCAAACTTTTGGTTTAATTTGAAATTTGCTATCT
>CAXTMQ010000327.1:0-4546 GCA_964245305.1 uncultured Pyrinomonadaceae bacterium | reverse complement strand
AATGACCGCCACAATATCCGGCAGCGGATCGTCGCTTTGATTGCTAGATCCGCCCGCCGAGTAAAAGGCGAAAACGGTTCTTGAATATGTGCCGTTGCCGATCCACGTCGGCTCATCGTTGGCTTGGTGATTCGCATCAGCCGGGACAGGTCCGCCGACGAGTCCGGGTTTAATATTCTTATCAACAATCGCAATGCCGTCGGTAACGGAGCGAAAGTTCTCGACTGCCGCGATGCCGTATTCGTGACCATCGCAGAATGCCGCCGTTCCCTGAAAAAATTCCCCTAAATCCGCGCCCGCCAGATGAATCGCCTGCATTTGCACTCTGCCGAGCGCGAGAGGGACGGCTCTTTCCGAATCCAGATCGGAACGCGAAGAAAATTGAAGAGTGCGCGAAACGGTTTTTTTCTTCGTGAAAAATAAAAGGAATCTCGTTTTGACGACTTCCTGATATACGACCGAGCCGGTTCTGGCTTGATAGCGAAATCCCTCGAATTCAAAATCCGACGCTGGACGGTCTTGGTCGTCTGTAGTAGTGAAACATCTGCGAGGCACTAAACAGTCATTTGCTAATATTTGCTCAACATCAATCCCGACTGTTTCAGAGTTTCTATCAAATTCATTTGGTTTTTTGCATCTTCCTGTGAAACAAACAATCGAGTCGTCTAGATTAACTGACGTTCCGCGATTCAAAATTCTGGCGACACAAATTTTCCCCTCAAATCCTGAATCAAGTTCAAAATCTATTACCTCTCTCGTTAAATTATCGAGCGTGAAATTGAATCGGTTAGCCTCTGCCGTAATAGTGCGTTTTATAGTTCCGATTTGAGTTAATAGACTTTTATAATTTTTTCCTTGAAAAGTTATTCCCGACACCAGAGAAAGGCACAATAAACTGTCCGCAGGATTAAAGCCGAGCGAAGTAGGGACGGCTTCATTTGGGTAAATTTCGATCACCGTTGCGAGTTGTTTCGCAACGAGATTTCCGCTTTGCAATACAGACAGTAAAGAATTTGAAACTTGAAGCATTTTTAGTTATCTCGAATCAACTCAACCAGAACTTGTTTTAATTGCGTTCGATTTTTAATGCCATCAATAACTTCCTTAATGACAAACTCCGAACGCCTGCCGTGTATATCGGTCATATTGATATTGTGCTGAATGATTTGCGTCGGCGGTTCGCTTTGGCTGTTTATCGTTCGCTGCCTATCCTCTTCAAGAAATCTTGTATCTCGATTCGTTGTGTAATAATTTCCGCCGTTCTGCGAATTACCGCCGCCCGTGTTTGAATTGTTTTGACCTGTGGCGGTTGACGATTGTTGGGAAAAAGATTTCGCGCCTTTATCCTGACTTCCGGCGAGTGCTTTCGCGCCCACACCCGCCGCGAGTGCGACGAGTCCATACATTGCCGCAGCTTTGAAATAATAAGGGGCTGCCGCAGGCGCAATGAAAAGTGAAACTATGCCCTCTGCGGTATAAAAGAGAGCTTTGATTGCCGCAACCGATGCGATGTGAGCAAGTTCTGCCGCTGCCGCTTTTTTGAGTGCCGCGGCGATTGAATCACCATAAAGCAGATAGCCTTCAATGGCAGAGCCGAAAGCGTCAAGCATTCCCTTTGACGCATCAATAACCCAACCTTTCAAGTCGGCAAAAACCGTCTTTAAGACTTCGGCTTTACCTGTAACTTTATTTATTACTTCGTCGGATAGTCCGAAAATATTTTCTACTGTTCCAAAAACACTTTCGCCTTTTCTTTCTTTTTCGACTACACGCGGGCGTGTAGATTTCGATTCAGGGTTTGCGTCGTTTTCAGCTTTCAGGCGAATGATTTCTTTCAGTTGGTCAACTGTGTAGCCGAGTGCTTCGGCGCGTAGTTTAATCGCCTCGGTTATTGCTGGATCGGATAATTGATCGTTTAATTTTTGTAAGTCGGTTTTCGCGCCAAAATCGCCGATTGTAAGATTTAATTTCTCGAAAATTTCTTCAACTTTTTCCAAACCTTTTTGAAGGGTGGCTTTGTTGACGGTCTTATCAAGATTTAACAGTTGCGCGATAAATGCTTCAATTTCGTATTGCTTAAATAGCGGAACTTCGGTAATTTTGCCGTTTTCATCTTTTCCGAGCGTTTTGAGTGTGCGAAGAAATTTAGAATATTCTTCGATAATTTTATCGAGATTTTCTTTATACTCAATTTGCTTTTTAGAAAGCGCGTCTCCGATTCCGACTTGCTCAACCGCGCCAAGATTTTTGTCATAGAATAATTCGTCAAGATTTTTTAGAAGTTCTGCGCCTTCGTCGCGTTCCTTTTTGTATTTCTTTAAAAATTCTTCGGATTTAGCGACAAAGGTTGAATCGGTCGTATTCAGTGTGTCAACAGTCGAGCCGATTTTATCGAGCGAAACAAACGATGTTTCGACTAGATTTGCTGCTTTTGCAACCGCTAATAATTGTTCTTGTAGCGGCGAGAATTTTTTCGTGCTGTTTTCAACGTCAATACTCGTTTGCTCAATCGAATTACTTAAATCGGTAAATCGTTTTTGTGAATCGAGTAAGGCTTGAAATTCTAATGAGCTTTTGAGTAAATCGCGGGTGAATTTAATCTCGTTTCGGAGTTCTGTTAAATTCGTTTTGCTGTTATCAACCCAACGATTAAAGCGGTCTAATTCAGATTGGTCGGGAATAAAATTATCGAATGCTTTTTGATCGAAAGTTTCGAGTTCTTTGCGAGCGTCCTTGATTTTCTGCGTATATTCGTCTTGCGCTCTCTTGGCTTCTTTTAATTTGTCAACGGTTTGAGCTAATTCAATAATTGATTTAGCCAAACCTGAATTAAAATCAGTTACACCTTTGGCAAGAAGTTTTTGTTTAGCTGTCGCAACTTCAGATTCATCGCCGAAAAAAGAGATTTGATTTAAATAGTCTTTCTGAAACTCAGCTAATTCTCTGTTTAATTTTTCTGCATCTTCCGCCGCTTTTTCAGCGTCAAGCTGTTTGCCGAGATTTGGTATTGATGAAATGACATCTTTTACTTGTTTAAGAGTATTGGAGACAGTATCAAACTGATATTTTACGCCGTTGACATCTACGGCTTTGGTTAAATCTCCGACAAACTTTTGAAATTTTTCGGGGCTTGAGGCTTTAATAAAACCGCCATAAAACTTTTCATAAAAATATGTGCCGAGAACGCCGTATTGAATAGCCCATCGGTCTTTTTCGGCGATGTCTTTGCTTGTAATGCCTCCGAGCGATTTGGAAATATAATCTGTTAAATTAAAATCGCCGAAAATACCTTTTCCGAGTTCCGCGCCGATATTCGGAAATACGTTTATATCTTTATAAAATTTCTCCCAACTGTAGCTATTTATTTCGCGTTTTAACTCGTCGGCTAACGCCTCGCCGAAACCTTTAGCAATGTTTTTGGCGATGATATGTGTTGCTTCGCCGAAATCCGCGCTTTCTAATTCTTTTGCTGTGCGAACGGATATTTCTGAAATTTTTTCATACAGCGGGGTAAATGCGCTGTTAGCGGCAATTTTTACAGCGTCTTTAATATTAGACATCGCGCCGGAAAAAGTTTGAGATTGTTTTTCCATCGCATCGCCGTATTTTTGCTGACTAATTTGTTGTAACGCTTTCAGCATTACATCGGCGGAAATTTTACCGCCTTCGGCAAGTTTGCGGAGTTCGGCTTGAGATTTTCCCGTCGCTTCCGAAAGAATTTGAAAACCGTTGATTCCGCGCTCGGCGAGTTGTTCCATTTCCTCGCTGGAAACTTTCTGCTTGGAAATCATCTGCGTTATTGCCACAGTAACGCCCTCTAATCTGTCTTGGCTGGTTTCACCTGTTGCAGCGACGACGTTTCCAATGTCGCGCATCAAAGGAATGATTTTCGTTGCTTCAACATTTGCACCCGCGAGTCGTTGAGAAAGTCCGGCGATGCCTTCAAATTCAAATGGTGTTGATTTAGCGAAGTCTTGAATTTCTTTTAGTAATGCAGCTGCCTTTTCACCGCTTCCCAAAAGTGCAGTAAATCCTATTTTAGTCTGTTCTAATTTCGATGAATAATCTAAAACGGCTTTGCCGCCTGAAACCAAAGCAGATGTTAAAGATTGAACCGCGTCCGCGCCGAGGTTTCCGACGAAGCTACTTATTGCCGCCGATGCGCCTTCCGAATATCCTTTCAATGAAAATAGACTTTTGCCAGCCGAATCAACGCTATCGCTTAATGCAGAAAAATTACTTTTTCCGAATTTTTTAATAGCCTCGGTTTCTGACGCAACGACTTCCTTTAAATGCTTTAATTCGGCAACCGCCTGCGATGAATCGGCTTTAAGGTGAAATAATAATGATGCGCTTGAAGTTCCGCCTAGACCTGCCATTTTTATATTTAAAACAGAAACGCCCGCCGAATATTCAGCGGGCACTTACGCGAGACCGAATCTAAGGCGGGCGGGATAAATTATCGAGACCCTTTTATATTTTCAAACCATTAACCATTTTACGCGAAAGCTAATAAAAATCAAGAAATTATTCGTTCTTAGCTAGT
>CAXTMQ010000326.1:0-4546 GCA_964245305.1 uncultured Pyrinomonadaceae bacterium | reverse complement strand
GTCCGAAGGCTTGTGATAATCTTCGTGCGTTCCGGTAAAGAAAAACAGCACCGGAATTTTCTTCGCGTAAAACGAAGAATGATCGCTTGGTCCGAAGCCATCTTCGTTAATTTGGAGATTGAATTTTGGTAGTTGAACAATTTGTGAATTATTAGCAACTTGTCCATTTAAATTCGATAATTCAAATGTTATTGGTAAATTCGCTTTGCTTTTTGCTTCAACTAAATTTTGCCACTCGCTCGCTGTCCCAATCCCACCGATGGTTAGTTTGTCGTCTTTGAGCCGCCCGATCATATCCATATTGATCATTGCCACGGTTTTTTCGAGCGGAAACGCCGGATTGTTCGTGTAAAATTTCGAGCCGAGTAAGCCTTCTTCTTCGCCGCCGAACGCGATGAAAACGATGGTTCGTTTGTTCGCGCGGTTCTGCGAAAATTCTCTGGCGAGTTCAAGAAGCGCGGCAACGCCCGAAGCGTTATCGTCCGCGCCGTGATGAATTTCCTTTGAATTCGGCGCGAGACTTTCCGCGCCGCCGTGTCCGAGATGATCGTAATGCGCGCCGATGACGACGGCTTCGGTTTTTAGATTCGCGTCCGTGCCTTCCAAAATTCCGACGACGTTATATGCGTCCGCCGATTTTTTGACGAGATTGATTTTCAGATTGACGACGGCTTTCGTTTTCAGCGGCGCGTTTTCGCTCGTTCCGCCAATCGCGCCCTTTGTCATCGCCGTCAAATTCGCCGCCGAAGTTTCCCGCGCTTTTTTCAAGCCGTTTTCGTCAGTTCCGAGCAATTCCGCGCCGATTTTGCGCGAAACGATAATCGTCGGCAGAGCCGCTTCGCCGCTTGCCTGATCGAAACTCAAACGCGCGAGTTTATCATCGGCGAGTTTCGTTTCGCGCGAAATCAAAATCAAGCCAATCGCGCCTTTTTCCTTTGCGATCAGAGCTTTAGCGTAAACATTAAATCTGGCGAAAGCCGAATGCGGATTATCGTTTTCCGGCGTTCCGTCAAACTCGACGACGATTCTGCCATTGATGTTTTGAATTTTATAATCGTCAATTTTCAGTTCGTCGGAAACGATTCCGTAATTAACGAAAATCGCCGCCGTGTTGTCAATCGAAGCGTTCGGCGAAAACGCGACGGGCTTAAAATCCGTTGCGTCGGCTGTTTTCAAATTCTGCCCGCCGCTCGAAGCGTCAAAATTAAAAGCGTTGCCGTCGCCCGCCATTTCGACGCTCGTTACAAACGGGAATGTTTGCAGATAATTTTGCTTAGTCTTGCCGTTTGCCGTTTGGTCAAAACCCGTTTTGAGTTTGTAATTGGCAAAAAGATTGGCGATATAACCCGCCGCATAAGTCGCGCCCGTTTCGCCCGTGCGCCGACCTTCCAATTTGTCCGAAGCGAGATATTCAACGTGGGAGCGAAGATTTTTCTCCGCCGCGTCGGATTTTTGCAGTTGCGTCTTTTGCGCCGAAACGCTTATGACGAACGATAATAAAACGAGAAAACTTAAAAATCGCTTTTTCATATTTTAGGAAAAATTAAAACTCGTCATAACAACGCTTATAATCAGGTGTGCCAAATGGTTTATCTGCTCTAAACTTTATATCTTTTTTATCAATTGTCGGATTTGGTTGCGGCGGCGCGGCATTTCTCGGAACGAACCAAATTTCTGTTTCAAAATTTTGCCGAAATCCGCCGTCAACTAAAATAATTTTATCTTGAAAAGCATTACGTTCGGCTGTCGAGATATTCTCTGCTGTAGTCAAATAAAGGGGAATTGCTTTTGCCTGATTGAGAGCATCGTCACGATGCGGATATTTTAATAAAATTTTGTTGTTTCTGGTTTCTTTATTCCAGACCGTTTCTTTTCTGAACCTGCCGCTGTAATAGATGACATAAATTTTTGAATCCGGTTCTTTTTGAGACGATTGATGAATCCATTCCATTCGCCCCAACATATCACCGCACGGCAGTATGCCGAACTCATCAATCTGCCTCGCCTCATTTATTTGTGCCGAAATGCTGACGACGAACGATAATAAAATGAAGAAACTAAAAATTTGTTTTCTCATAAAATTTATTCAACCCAATCGGCGATGAAAACATTCGTGTCGCCTTGTTTGGCGGCGTTGCGGTTTGAGGCGAAGACGAATTTTTTGCCGTCGGGCGAGAACATTGGAAAGCCGTCGAACGATTCGTTGAATGTAACTCTTTCCAAGCCCGTGCCGTCGAGATTTATCAATGCCAGATCGAAATTTCTTTTCTTCGGGTCGATCGCAAAATAATTTGTGCAGAAAATTATGCGCTTTCCGTCGGGCGTAAAAAACGGCGCGAACGACGCGGCGTTTAATTTGGTGACCTGGCGTTTATTCGAGCCGTCGGCGTTCATCGTCCAGACTTCAAAGGTCAAAGGCACAATTATATGTTCCTTCAAAAAATCTTTGTCGCGCTCGATCAATTTCGGGTCGGTCGGATGCGAGCCGCGATAAACGATCATTTTATTGTCGGGCGAGAAAAACGCACCGCCGTCGTAGCCGGGTTCGTTGGTCAGACGTTTGACGTTTTTGCCGTTTTTGTCCATCGAATACAATTCCAGATCGCCGTCGCGCTCCGACGTGAAAACTATTTTTTTGCCGTCGGGCGAAATCGTCGCTTCCGCATCATAACCTTTTGAATCGGTCAATTTTTTGATGTTTGAGCCGTCCGCGTCCGCCGTTACGATGTCGTAATCGGGATAAATCGCCCAAACGTAGCCTTTTGAATAATCGGCGGGCGGCGGGCATTTTTTATCGCCCATAAACGTCGTCGCGTAGAGAATTTTTTTGTCGCCTTTGAAAAAATACGAACAGGTCGTGCGACCTTCGCCGTTGGAAACCATTTTTACGTTCGAGCCGTCGGCGTTCATCGTAAAAATCTGGTCGCACTGCAAAGCGTCGCGCTTCGATTGAAAAATCAACTGTTTGCCGCCGAACGAAAAATACGCCTCGGCGTTTTCGCCGCCGAACGATAATTGTTTGACGTTTTTGAAATGTTTCTCGCCTTCGATCGTCAAATTATCCGCGTTTAAGCGCGAAAAAATCGGCTGATATTCAAAAAGTCCGAGCGAAGTTTCCATCGAATCACAAGCCTTCGCGCTCGCAACGGACACGATTAAGACGAAGAAAAATAAAAGTAAAAATCTCATAAAGTAACCTCAGTAATTTTCGGGAAAATATAATTTTGCTTAGATATTATCATTGTTTCGCAAAATCATAGAATTTGCCGAAACATTCGCTCAAGGCGAAAAATTTAAAGTTATTGAAAAATTGAAACCGCGAAAAAAGCGGCGAATCCGAAGATTCGCCGCTTGATTTTTATACGAATTTTGCCTGAAATCTAAACGCCCGCGATGCCGATGGCTTCATTATAGTAGCGATAAATTTCGTTAAAATCACGCAGAGCGCGGTTCATAATCAAAGGCATTTGGCTGACATCATTGGAATTAATGATCAAATTTAAATTTCGCAGAAACGCTTCGTGCGCGCTCAAGGTCGTGCCGTTGTCCTCGACCGAAACGAGAAACAAACGTCGGCGTTCCGCCGCCGGCATCGTGAAAACTTTCTGCTGTAAAATCGCCGTTCCGCCGAATTCCGAAGCGAAATCGGGCGAATAAATTAAAATCTCGGTTTTGCCTTCGCGCAGACGTTCGTTGGCTTGCGCGGGCGTTCCGGCTAAATAAACTTTATAACCGGCTTCGACCAAAACTTTGGCGACGGCATCGCGTTTCGCGCCCAGACACAAAAGAACGCGGCGCGGTTTTTCTTCCGTTTCGTCGCTGCTTTCCAATACTTTATTTTCCGTCTGTAACGCCGACAAAAGGGAACGCAACGCCGAGTTTATCTGAACTTCGTTTTCCTTGGCGGCAAATTCCTCCTTATTGCCTTCGACGGCGGGCGCGGGAGCGTTTTCCTTTAATTGCTGAACGGTCGAAGCGTTCTTTTGTCCGGGTGCGACGCGAATCAGGTTTTGACAGCGCGGACAGCGCACCGTGAAATTCCCGTTCGGAATCTTGGCTTCGTCCAACTGTAAAGAAACAGAGCAGTTATCGCAACGTATTATCATAAATTTAGTTCAAAGTTTAAGGTTCAAAGTTCAAGATTGTTCAACAGACTTTGGACTTTAAAATGATTTTTACTCAATCATATCGAGAAAAGAATTCGTTGAATGCGGAGTCGGCGGCGGAACGGCGGGCGTTTGTTGAGCTGACGGCTGGGCTTGATTGAGAAAATCTTCGGTCGAAGCCAAGCCTTTTAATTGCAGCATCAAATTGTTCTGGTTGGTGGCGAACGAAAGTCCGTCTTCGAGCGAAACGACGTTTGTTTCGATCATCCGGCGAATCACCGAATCGAAATCCTGCATTCCGTCGAGTTCGCCGTCGCGCATCGCGTCGAGCAGACTCTTGCCGTTTTCCTCGCCTTTTTCAATATATTCGCGTGTGCGCTGATTCGATTTCAAAATCTCGACCGCCGCGACGCGACCTTTGCCTTCGGCGCGCGGAATCA
>CAXTMQ010000325.1:2317-4623 GCA_964245305.1 uncultured Pyrinomonadaceae bacterium | reverse complement strand
TGACGATACAAGCGATGCGATTAGAACTGAATCAACAAATCGGCATAAAGCAAAAGCTCGAATACCTGCTCGATGTCTTTATTGATTTAATCGTCGAGCTGCGCGATGCCGTCGTTTACAAACACATTACGCTCTCGGAAGTCGTCCTTCTCGGTCTCGCGTTCTTTCGCGCCGTGTGGTTTTCCGTCTTCGGTGTCGAGAACGCCAATTACAGTTCGGTTTTCGGCGACGCGGTTTGGATTACCGTCTTTTGGTCGGCGAGCATTTTGCATATCTGCGGGTTTTGCTTCAAATCGTGCCGCGCGAGAATCGCCGCCGCATATTATTATACGGGCATTTGGGGGTTTTTAACCGTAATTGCCGCTTTGTCGAGGACGCTCGCGCCCGCCGTGCCGACGCTGATCATTCTCGCGCTTTTCAGCTTCGCGCTGATTATCAGATTATCGCGCGAGCATACAAGAGATGAGTGCTGAATGGAAAATATCAGTTGGCAGCAAATCCTTCTCGCTCTCGGCTTGGTCGGCGGCGCAATTACGGGCGGCGTGCCGCTTTTCAAATGGCTCGCCGAATTGGTTGACGCGCGTAAAAAGTCGCGGGAGGCGAAGAGGCGAACGGATTTATCGAACGCAGCGGCGGTGCGTCAGATAGAAGCCGACGACCGCGCGGCGGCGACCGACGAGTTGTGGCAGATCATTAAATCAAAAGACGAAGAACTCGAAAGGAAAAACAGTTATATTCGCCAGCTTGAAAACACGCACGATCTGCCGAAGCCGTTAAAGGTGAAAATCAACCAAGCGATGAAAGCCGCCTGCCGACAGGTAGATACTTTACGTTCTTTAATCGAGCGCGGCGAGAAAAAGGAAAACGTGATTTCGGAAATTGATATTTTAGACCAAAAAATGAATGAAGTTGACAGTTTACTGCCGTGAGTAAATTACACTGCCGAACCTGCGGAGAATTGACAGCCGAGACGCGCGGCTCGAATCTCATCGTCTTTACTCACTCGAATAATCACGCGGACGAAATTGATGTCGAGAAATTGTTTGAAGAATATCTTTTGACGACGAAGGGCGCGGAATTCTTGCAGAGAATGAATGAGAAATGGAATTTGCATTGTTTGAATAAATGAGCGAGACGGAAATAAAACTTAACGGAAAGCAAAAGGCGTTCATCGCCGCCTATCTCGGCGAAGCGCATTTTAACGCGACGAAAGCGGCTGAAATGGCGGGTTATTCCGGCGACTCGAACGCGCTGTCGCAGCGCGGTTTTGAATTAGTAAGAAATAGTAAGATTCAGGCACTCATTGACGACGGTTTAGCGAATATGTCTATGTCGGCAAATGAAGTCATCGCAAGACTTAATCAAATTGCCAGAGGCAAAATCACCGATGTTTTAGACGAAGAAGGAAATTTCGATTTGGCGGGTGCTAAAAAACGCGCCAAAGACGGTTTGATCAAGAAATTGAAGCGCAAGCGAACGCTCAAACAAAAGAAAACCGAAGTCGCCGATTCGATGCGTGATTTTTTGGGCGAAGATGAAATTAACGATTTGGAAACCGAGACGGAAATCATTTATGAAGAAGTCGAGTTTGAATTGTATTCGAGCCACGAAGCGTTAAGGGATTTGGGCAAATATCACAAATTGTTTACTGAAAAAGTCGAGCATTCGGGCAATCTCGGTTTTAATTGGTCAGACATATCCGGCGAAGCGAAAAAATTAAATAATGAGCCAGATTAGCGCACAAGAATTTAAGGAAATTCAACATTGCGGACGTAGCAATCCGCAATGGTTTATGAAGCGTATACTTAATGTCAAATATCTTACTCCGCAACAAAATGAAATCTGCGAATCGGTTAAGAATAATCGCCGAACCGCTTGTCCGTCAGGACACGGGATCGGCAAAACTTTTTTCGCCGCATGCGTCGTTCTGTGGTTTTTAATTTGTTTTCCGGGTGCGAAAGTTTTGACGACCGCGCCGACGTGGTTTCAGGTTGAAAATTTGTTGTGGCGGGAAATCAGAACTATTCTCAGTCGTTCGATGCTGAAAGGTAGTTTAACGACAACTTTGACCGCTATAAATCTCGCAGATGATTGGTTTGCTATTGGATTATCAACCGACGATCCGACACGCTTTCAAGGTATTCACGCGCCGTTTGTGTTGATTGTATTTGATGAAGCGACGGGCGTGGCGGGTGAGATTTGGGAAGCCGCCGAAGGTGTTGCCGTCGGAAGCAATGACAGTTTTTAAGCAATCGGCAATGCGACCGATCCGGCATCGACATTCAGTCAAGTTGGTCATTCGGAGC
>CAXTMQ010000325.1:0-2307 GCA_964245305.1 uncultured Pyrinomonadaceae bacterium | reverse complement strand
AATTGTTCCGGGCGCGGTTACGAAACAATGGATTGACGAAAGGCGAATCGAATACGGCGGCAGAGAAACGGGTTTGTATCGGGCAAGGGTTTTAGGACTATTTCCCGAACAGGGCGACGATATGCTGATTAGCCTTGCAGATGTCGAGCGGTCACAAAAGCGGTGGATAAAACCGAACGGTATTCCCGACGCGCTCGGTGTTGACGTGGCGAGATTCGGAAGCGATGAAACGGTTGAAATTGAGTTGTTCGGGCAAACTATCGGATCTCCGAAAAGTTTTCACGGTCAAAATACGATGCAGACCGCCGGAGCTATTAAGGCGAGCGTCGCGCGTAAAAAGGCTGTAGACGATGCCGGAGTCGGTGGCGGCGTGACCGACAGATTGAAGGAGCAAAAAGTTGACGTGATCGCCTATAACGCTGGAGCGCAAGCGTTCGACAAAGAACAGTTTCTCAATCGTCGCGCCGAGAGTTGGTGGCTCATCAGGGAAATGTTGAAAAAGGATGAACTTAATTTGCCGCCGGATAATAAATTGGCGGCTGATTTAACGAATATTAAGTTTGGCTATACTTCGCGCGGTCAAATTAAATTGGAATCCAAAGACGATATTAAGAAAAGATTGGGCAGATCGCCGGACAGAGGCGATGCGCTGGCAATCTGTTTGGCGGCGGCGAATCAGCCTGTTTTTGAAGTGGGCGATAAAGCGAGAAGTATATTCAAAGGCTTAAATTTATGATATGGCGACTTTTTTACAAAAATTGTATATGGCAACGAACGCTTTTTTAGACAAATTCGCCAATCCCGATTCGGAAGCGGCGACGAGAAATCAAAATAAAATTGATTACTACAATCAGGCGTGGGCTTACTATCGCTCAACTATGTTTTCGCGTTCGGCGCAGGCGGGCGATTATTGGGCGAGTTATTTGAGCCAAAGGGAGCTGTATAAAAAAATCCGATTGATTTACAACCCGGTGCCGGAAATCGTTGATTTCTACGTTGATAATGTCTGGCAGGCGAATACAAATTCAAAATACCCGTCGCTCGTCGTGCCGGTTACGGATGAGACTAAAGAAAATTTAATCGCCGCCGTCGCCCAAATAGATCAATGGACGAATTGGGGAAGCGAGCAGGAAAAGGTCAAGAAATACGCCGCGACGACCGGCGGCGTGCTGATTGAAGGACACAGAGATTTCGACCGGCAGAAGATAACACAGAAAGCGATTTGGGGAAGTTATGTAAGCGAATTAAAACTTAACGATGCCAACGACGCGCTCGGCTACACGCTCGAATACTCGGCGTATGACGCGGTTGAGAAAAAGACTTACCGGTATAAGAAAATCGTCAGTAAACTTGAGACGCGCTACTTCCGCGACGATAAACCGTATGCTCCGCCGGGCAGAGAAGCGGTTGAACCGAACCCGCTCGGATTCTGTTTTGCCGTGTGGCTGTCGCATTCGACGGACGGAACGGCTGCCGTCTTGAATTACGACAAAGTTGACGAGGCGAATTCGCTCGCTTCGCATCTGCACGATAATATCCACAAGGAAATCGAATCGGGCAAGGTTATTTCCGGCATCGAGAATTTTGAAACGGATATAAGGGTTTTAACCGGCGCGAGCCAGAATAAAGACGGCACGATTAACGAAAACGATCCGCGCACCGACCGATTGATAATTGCCGCCAAAGGTCAGGCGAATATCGGCGATTTATCGGGCTTGCTCAAGCTCGCCGAAGCCGAGCCGTATTTGAAGAATTTATTATTATCGTTCGGCAACGATTACCCTGAATTGGAATACCGGCAGATCATCAAACAATCTGCTCAATTATCCGGTATCGCCTTGGAAAGGTTGCTCACGCCCGCGCAGAATCGTCTCGACCGCGCCGCCGCCAACTACAACCGCCAACTGATAAAGCTGCGCCAGATGCAGATTGCGGCGGCTGGCTACGCGCTCAAAAACGAATGGTCGAATCCGTCGGACCAGCAAAAGATATTCGCTTCTTTCGATCTCGATTCTTACGAGGGCGGCGAACTCGATTTTAATATCAAACGGTCTTTGTTAATCGAATTGTCCGAAGAGGAATTGATTGATTTGGAAGCGAAAAGAATCGCCAACGCCAACGCCGCCGAAGGTCTTTATACGCTTAAAACGCGGCTTATTAAATCGGGAATGAGCGAAGATGAAGCCGAAGTGGAAATGAAACAGTTGGCGAAGGAAAGTCCGGTTATCGCGCAGGCTTACGGAATGAAAGACGAAGAAGATTTGGGAGTTGAAGAATAATTTATGATGGAAATTTTACAGTTTATTT
>CAXTMQ010000324.1:0-4674 GCA_964245305.1 uncultured Pyrinomonadaceae bacterium | reverse complement strand
TCGTGAATAAGCATCAAGCAAAACGGCATCAACTTCGTATTGCAAAACGTCTTCGGGCTTAAATTCGGGCGAAATTCTAAATGCCTTGATAATTTCAAGATTCGTTTTCGCTTTTAATTCGACGGCGGATTCGGGCGTTTCTTCGCCGTGCAGTTGCAGCGCGTCGAGTTTGGCAACACGGGCGATTTCGACGATTTTCTCCAAACTTTCATTGACGAAAACGCCGACCTTCAAAATGTTTTCGGGAAGTTGTTCAATAATCTCACGCGCTTTTCCGGGCACGATGTAACGCGGGCTTTTTTCATAAAAGTTAAAGCCGAGCGCGTCCGCGCCGAACTTCGCCGAAACGAGCGCGTCTTCCAAATTGGTGATACCGCAAATTTTAACCTTGGTCATAAGATTTTTTGCCGCGAACAACCACGAAAGTTCACGAAAAAATTAGAAAACTTCTCGTGTCTTTTCGTGTTTGTTCGCGGCTAATTTCTGCAATTCTTCTGCCGCATTGCCGCTTCGCATTAGTGTTTCGCCGATTAAAAATCCGGCGAATCCTGAATCTTTTAATTTCAAAATTTCATCTTTCGTCGAAATCCCGCTTTCAGCAATCAGCAGTGAATCTTTCGGCGCGTGTTTTACCAATTCGCGCGAAACGTCCAAAGATACTTTGAACGAATGCAAATCGCGGTTGTTGATGCCGATGATTTTCGCGTCGAGTTTTTTTGCTCTGTCCAATTCTTCCAAATTATGAACTTCGACGAGCGCGTCAATCCTCAAAATTTCTTCAGCCAACTGATAAAGTTTCCGCAAATTTTCATCATCGAGCATCGCCGCGATCAATAAAATTATGTCCGCGCCGGCTTCCGCCGCTTCGTAAATTTGAAATTCGTCGAAGATGAAATCCTTTCGCAAAACCGGCAAATTGACGGTATTGCGAACGGTCTTCAAATCTTCCAATGAACCGCCGAATCTATCTTCTTCCGTCAAAACCGAAATCGCGCACGCGCCGCCCGTTTCGTAATTTCGCGCAAGTTCGGCGACATCAATTTTATCATTGATAATACCTTTCGACGGCGAAGCGCGTTTGATTTCGGCGATGATATTGATTTGATCGCGCCGCAAATTTTCGCGCAGGCGATGTTTTTTCATCGTTGCGCGTTTGGCGGTTGCGGTTGCTTTCAATTCGTCAAATTCACGATTCGCTTTAGCGATTTCGAGACGTTTTCTCTTTAGTTCGATAATTTCGGTTAGGAACATTTTATTTTGAAACCACAGATGGACACAAATGAAAATTAAATCCAAAATCTTAAAAAATCTGCGTTCATCCGCATTCATCCGCGGCTAATTCTCTTTTGTTTTCGCTTTCAAACCTTCTAATTTTTCCGAAGCGTTTCCGCTCTCTAAACTCTCGACGGCAATCGAAAAAGCGTGTCGTAAATCGTTCGCTTTTCCCGCGACATAAATCGCCGCCGCCGCGTTGATTAAAACTATGTTGCGGGCGTTTTCATCAACTGAATTGCCGTTCAAAATGTCCGAAATAATTTTCGCGCTTTCGACTGCGGTGCATTTTGAAAAATTGAACCCCGCATTTTCTAATCCGAAATCGGCGGTTGAAATTTCAAAAGTTTGAACTTTTCCATCTGAAATTTCTGCTACAAAAGTTGTTCCGTTCAAAGTAATTTCGTCCAAACCATCCGAGCCGTGAACAATCCACGATTTTTTTGTTCCGAACTGCGCCAGAACTTCGGCGGTCGTTTCGAGTATATCTTTGCGATAAACGCCGATGATTTGATGCGGCGCATTCGCCGGATTGCAGAGCGGTCCGAGACGATTAAAAATCGTCGGCGTTCCTAATTCGCGGCGAACTTTTCCCAAAACCGGCGAGAGCGCGTGAAAAACGGGAGCGAACATAAAGCAGATGCCGATTTCATTCAAACACGCTTCGGCTTTCGCCGCTTCGACTGCCGGATTGACACCGAGTTCCGCTAAAACGTCCGCGCTGCCGCATCTGCTTGTCGCGGCGCGGTTGCCGTGTTTGGCGACCGGAAGATTCGCGCCCGCGATGACGAACGCGGCGGCGGTCGAGACGTTGAAAATTTTCGCCTTACTTCCGCCCGTGCCGACAATATCCACGAAAGTTTTATGATTTGAATGAACTTTCACGACTCTCCGGCGCATCAATTTCGCCATCGCGTAAAGTTCGTCAGCCGTCGCGCCTTTCGCTTCAAATGCGAGCAAAGCGGAGGCGATTAAATTTTCATTTTCCGTTTCCGTCTGCAAAGCGATAAAAAATTCGACGGCTTCGTTTTCCGACAGATTCGCGCCCGAAGCTAAAATATTTTGAAAATTTTCCAACTGCGAATTCATAAATAATTGTTAAAGGTAAATTGTGAATGGTTAATTGAAAGCCGCGCCAATAATAATTAACGATTTACCATTTACTATTAACCATTTCCCTCGGCGATTTCCACGCATCGCAAAAGTGCCTTTGCCTTATTGACCGTCTCTTCATATTCGAGTTCGGGAACCGAATCGGCGACGATGCCCGCGCCGGCTTGGATTTTCGCCGCGCCGTTTTCCAAAACCAAAGTCCGAATGGCGATGCAGACATCGAGATTGCCCGAATAATCAATATAACCGACCGCGCCCGCGTAAATTCCGCGCGGTGTCGGCTCTAACTTTTGGATAATTTCAATCGCCCGAACTTTCGGCGCGCCGGAAACCGTGCCGGCAGGAAAACACGCGGCGAGCGCGTTAAACGAATCGAATTCATCGCGCAAATCGGCTTTTAAATAACTGACGAGATGCTGAACGTGCGAGTATTTTTCGACGCTCATCAGATTTTCAACTTTGACGCTTCCATATTTGGCGACGCGACCCAAATCGTTGCGTCCCAAATCAACCAGCATCAAATGTTCGGCGACTTCTTTCGCATCTTCACGCATTTCGTCGGCTAAAAAATTATCTTCTTCAACTGTCGCTCCGCGCCTTCGAGTTCCGGCAATCGGGCGGTATTCGAGTTTTCGATTGATTGATTTGACCAGCATTTCCGGCGACGCTCCGACGATTTCCCGGTCGCCGATTTTCAGCAGAAACATATACGGCGACGGATTTAACGAGCGCAAAGCGCGGTAAATCGAAACCGCGTCGGCATTTGTCTGGCGCGTGAAACATTGCGATAAAACGACCTGATAACATTCGCCCGCCGCGATCAATTCTTTGATTTCGCGAACGGCATTTTCAAAATCGGCGCGTTCCCAATTTGAAACGACTTCGTCGGTTTTTGGTTTTCGGTTTTTGGTTTTTGGTAAAACGACTGGCGCGGTTTCTAAAATTTCTTTTAGTTTTCGGTTTTCAGCGACGGCTTTTTCGTAAAGATTTTTGAGTTCGTTCTCGGCTTTGGCTTCCTCGGTAAAGACGAGTGAAATAATTTTAATGATTTGTTTGGCGTGGTCGAAGGCGATGACGTTTCGATAAAACATTAGTTTCGCGTCTGCTTCGTTCGCTTGGTTTTGTTTGATTGATTTTTCAAACCAACCGGCGCACGCGAAGCCGAAAAAGCCGATTGCGCCGCCGACGAACGCGGGCAAATCGGGGTTATCGGCGAGTTTTTTGTTAGTAAAATAATTTCTCAAAAAGTCGAAAAGGGAAGTTTCAATCATTTCGGTTGCACCGTTCTTTTCGACGAAAGTTTGCTCATCATTGCCGCTGACGATCATTTCCGCGTTTGCGCCGATGAACGAATAACGTCCCAAGTTCGCGCCGCCTTCGACCGATTCGAGCAGGAAAGAATTTTCCGCGTTGTTTGCCAATTTCAAATAAACCGCCAGCGGTGTCAGCAAATCTGCCGTCAGCGTTTCGACGACCGGAATCACATTCGCCGTTGCGATTTGTTTGAGAAAGTCCGTGTAATTCATACTGATTTTCGCGTCGCCGCGCTTCACCTACGCTCCAAACCGAAAACGCCGCCGTTGAAATTTCAACGGCGGCGTTCGCGTAAAAGAATCAAAAACTACCTTTCCAAAAGCAAATTTTTTATTCAACCGTGCTGAACATCGCCGACGCGATAACGCGCCGCCAATTTTGCCAGCTTGTGAATTGAACTGAATTTGTTCTCGAAAAAGTCATTGATAAGATTTCTAACAGAAAAAATTTGAAAGCGCAAACGCTCAATCCAAAATCCAAAATCTAAAATCTAAAATCGAACTCACATTCTTTCGGGAACTTCGATTCCTAAAGTCTGCAAAGCATTGGTTAAACTGCGCCGCGCTAAATCGGCGACAGCGATTAAAACGCGGCGTTTCGTTTCGTTTTCTTCGGCGATGATCTTGTGATTGTAATAAAACAAATTAAAAGCCTTGGCTAAATTAAAAGCGTATTTCGCCAAAATCGCCGGTTCGTTGGCGTTGACGGCGTTGGCAATCGTTTCTTCGAGCCGCGCCGCTAAAATCGCCATCGCCCAAATTTCGTTGCCGTCGTCGGCATTGAAAACTTCCGCAATCGTATCCGCATCGGAAACTTCAAATTTGAAATTCGCTTCCTTTTCGTCCAATTTGCGGAAAATAGAATTGGCGCGGACAGCGGAATACTGGCAGAAAACGCCGGTTTCGCCTTCAAACGAAAGTGCTTCTTTGAAATCGAAAACGATGACCGTGTTGCGCGTGAATTTCAAAAGAAAAT
>CAXTMQ010000323.1:4440-4711 GCA_964245305.1 uncultured Pyrinomonadaceae bacterium | reverse complement strand
GTCCTGATTTTTGAAAAACCGTTTAGGAATTGTCGCAAAGGCGTTTTCCTGCTGAAAAAAGATGAAATCCTTTTTAGTTTCATAAATTTTCGCGTAGCTTTCCCAATCTCTGTTTGAAGAGGTAATCGGCGTTTTTTGATTCGATCCCTTGCTCTGAAAAAATTGTTTTTGAAGGTTTAGTTATTTCTTTTAATTTCTTCGCCTGAAAAAAACATAATCTGTAAATATCAAGCGCAACCAATATTGAAATCGTAGCGATAAATGCGAATGT
>CAXTMQ010000323.1:0-4430 GCA_964245305.1 uncultured Pyrinomonadaceae bacterium | reverse complement strand
CCACTATCTTTGATGTCTAATACGTTGAATCCGATAAAGTAACAAAAAACGATTCCAACTATTACCGTTAAGCCAAAATTTAAAGCGATTCGTTTCCAGTGATACCAAAGCAAAACTCGTTGAAAGTCTTTTTCATTTGACTCATATTCAACTTCAATTTCTTGTTCGATTTGCATAACCCAAAATCTGCAATCGCAAATTTAAAAACTCCGCGCCGGATGAGCGCAGAGTTTTTCTAAAAAATTAAACTTAAAACTCGTTGCTCTTTAGCGGCTTGTTTAGCGTGGTCGCAAGTCGCAATAACTCACCACGTTTGAAAGATTTAAGTTTATAAAGTTAGGCAATTCGAGTCAACTTGAAAATAAAAAGTAAAAGGAATCGCCTTTTTACTAAAGCGATTCCTTTTACCTTTCAAGGCAGATAAAAATTATTTAATTTTCAAAGTCGGATCGCCGAGCAGAACCCACGACAAACGCACGTCGCGTCCGAAGTTAATCGTCGTTTTCGCGTCGTTAATAAGCGGTCCGAGTCGCGTGATATTTCCCGCGCCGAGCTGATTATAAAAGCGCGTTGCCATTACTTCCTGAATATCGGGCGTAGTTAAGCCGGTCGAAGCCCAGACAGTAACCGCACCGCCGTTCGGATTCTTCAAAAGTCCTTCCGATAAACTGTCGGTCTGTTGAATAAAATAACCGTTCAGACAGGTCAGCATCGTAAAGATTGACAATTTCTCGCCTCCGTTGGTCAATTGTCCCGTCATCGTCGTGTTGAAAAACGAGTTCGCCGCCCAGACGCCGACGTTTCCGTGTCCCGAATAATTAACGACAAATTTGCCGCTGTTCAATTGTTCCGTCAAAAGCGTCTGAGCGTTGGTCAGTCCGCGATTGACTGCTGTGCGCGGAACTCCCGCCGGAAGCTGCGCGGCAATACGACTGCTCAAGCCTTCAAAATCATACCCGTCGGGCAAATCGCTGGCGAAAAGCGCGCCGCGGTTAATGCCCTGATTGCTGCCTGTACCGAGATTTTGCTCGAAAACAGTAACTTTATTCAGCAGCATCGTAACCGTCGCGCCGTCGCGCACGGGAAGTCTGCCGATGGGAATCTCCGCTAAACCGTCGTTGTTGAAATCGGCTAACGTATCATCGCTGCAGGTTTCGGTATAAATCGTGTCAACCATTCTGGTCGGAACAAAATTGTAATTGATGCCGCCCACATAATTTTTCGGATCAAATGTCGCGTCGCCGATCATCAGGACGTAATTAGGCTTGGTCGTCCAATTATTTTTCGCGTAATTCAGAAAACTTCTGATCGAATCGGCACTCAAAACGCCGTAATTGAATTCGTCGTAAATATCGTCAACGTCAACAACCTTGACATTCATTCCTTGAGCGCGGCGATAATTCGCCCAATTTTCCGCCTCCGTCATCCAATCTTTGTAGGAAATGATGATTAACTCGCCGTTGTTAGCGGCTGTTGATAATGTCGAAGGATTATTAGGTTTAAGCGAAAACGGCTGTGAAAGCCCGGAATCTTCGACCGCATACATCACGCGACCGCGATTCGACGGCAGGTAAACGCGATAAGTTCCGTTACTGGATTCGACGTTTAAGCCGGTAATCAAAAGCGGCGCGTCGGCGTTTGTCAAATCGAACACGCGCACGTTCGGCGAACTGAAATTTTCAGCGTAACTCGCTTTGTAATTCGGCGTGTAAAACGAAAGACGATTTTGGTCGGCAACATATTTCCGCGCGAAATTGACTTTCATCGAACTGAAAAACGAAATGTCCGACGCGCTGTCTAAAGTTTGCAGCTTGAGAACATTCGCGCCCTCGAGCAAAATCGAAGTTTGAACAACAAAATTTTTCGTCATCAAATCATAACCGTTGCCGCTCATTTCGCCGAGAACAACGTCGTTGAGAATAACGCGCGTTTGGTGCGGAACGGTCGTGCCGCCTTGCAAAGTAACGTCAATCGAAGCAGTTGACGAATTGAAATTAACGCCGGTTATATTGAAATTAATGCCGACAGTCGAATTGGCGATAAAAGTGCCGAAGAAATTTTCGCCGTCGCCGTTCAAAATATTCTGATTATAGATCATTCGCTCTTTTTTATAGAAGAGCTGCGAATAGCCGTCCGATAAAACCGAAGCCGAAATGCGGCGGCGCGTCGTCGTGCCGATGCGCTTGCCGCTGCTTGCGCCGACGACGAGAAAATAAGTCTGCACGTCGGATTCGAGTGCTTCAATCGCTTTGCCGTAAAACTCGATATATGAGCCGTTCGCGCCGACGTTGATCGCCTGTTCCACGCCATTGACATAAAGCTGCCAGCGTTCGCTCGGCTGAGTTACGTCGAAACCGTTGGCTTGCAGATCAGCCCGCGAGACGCGATAAAAGCCATCGGTTTTCACGCCGATTTTCACGCCGCTCTGCGCCGCGACCCAACGCTGCATAACCGGATCGGGAGATTGCGCGTAATTGCCGACTTCTTCGGCTAAATCCTTCGGCAGAACGGATTCGCTGCCCTGCGCGATTGGATTCGCGGTTCTCAATTGGTTGATAAATTCTTCCGACGACGCGCCCGCGACTTTGGTCAAATCGTCAATATACTGCGTCTGTATAAAATCCGAATTGTAGCGCAAACCGTTCGCGTTGACATTTTCGATAACATACCTCGAATTCACATCGCCTGACCGGTCGAAAAATGAGTAACTGCCGCCGTCGGTTCTGTCCGAACGGTCGAGCAAGCCTTTACCGCCAATCAACGCCGGACTGACGAGTTGTCTTTCGTCGCCGACGATTCGATAAACGAAGAAACCGAGATTTTTCGCTTCCCTTTCAGTCTTCCACTGCAGCCAAACGCCGCGCCCGTCCGAAAACGCTTCCGCGCTCGCATAGCTGACCGGCATTTTTTTTATAAGCAATCCGTTTGATTTTAAAATGTTCACCCGTTGCGCGAACGTCGGCGCGACGGCAGATAAAATTGTCAAAAGTAAAATTAATAAACCTAACTTTTTCATATTTTGATTAAACTCCGATTACTAAAACTGATTTTTGAGACGATTCTGCGTAAAATGCAGATAGAAAGATTAAAGAAATATTCAATGATCGAAAAATTCTACTATTTTTTAAGCGATTTGCCAAGAAAATTTCTGACCTTTTGGTAATTTATGTTCTGCGAGGAGCCGAAACGAAAAATTTTGCACTTGGAGAGCCGCTTTTATTTTTGTATATTGACGAAACAGAAGTTTTCCGCAAAAACACAAAAACCGCTATGAAAATAATCCGCCGAATCGCCGTATTCCTTTTTATTATGTCATTCCAATTATCTTTTATTCCGACCGAAACGAATATTTTCGCGGCGCGGCGCGATGCGGCTCGCGGCAAACACGCGATGGTCGCTTCGCAACACGTTCTCGCGTCGCAAATCGGCGCGGAAGTGATGAAAAAAGGCGGCAACGCGGTTGACGCGGCAATCGCCGTCGCGTTCGCGCTCGCCGTCGTTTATCCCGAAGCCGGAAATTTGGGCGGCGGCGGTTTTATGCTGATTCGCTTCAAAGACGGCAGAACGACCGCGATTGATTACCGAGAAATGGCTCCGGGCGCGGCGAATCGTAATGTTTTCGTTGACGACAAAGGCGAACTTATCAAAGGCGAAGGCTCTTCGACCATCGGTTATCGCGCTCCGGGAGTTCCCGGAACGCCCGCCGGTCTGGATTATGCTTTTCAAAAATAC
The DNA here is from genome assembly GCA_964245305.1 of uncultured Pyrinomonadaceae bacterium. Classification (GTDB taxonomy): domain Bacteria; phylum Acidobacteriota; class Blastocatellia; order Pyrinomonadales; family Pyrinomonadaceae. Next base: position 698 of record CAXTMQ010000323.1, on the reverse strand, counting down.
GGCTCGAAAAAATTAACGTGGGCGCAGTTGGTCGAACCGGCGCGCAAGCTCGCCGCCGACGGTTATGTTTTGTCGGCGCGGCTGGCAAATCTTTTCAAGTCGTATCAAAAAAATCTCGAAAAATACGAAGACAGCAAACGAATTTTCTTAAACGGCGGCAAGTTTTACGAAGAAGGCGACACGCTCAAACAAGCGGATTTGGCGAACACGCTTGAAAGAATCGAAAAAAACGGCGCGAAAGGATTTTACGAAGGCGAAACGGCTAAACTGATCGCCGACGATATGAAGGCGCACGGCGGTTTAATTACGCAGGAAGATTTGAAAAATTATCAGCCGAAAGAGCGTGTGCCTTTACGCGGAACGTATCGCGGCTATGAAATTATCACGATGCCGCCGCCGAGTTCGGGCGGCATCGTGATGCTGCAATGTTTGAATATTTTGGAAAAATACGACCTTCGCGCGATGCAGTATAATTCGTCGCAGAAATATCACGTTTTGACCGAAGCCCTGCGCCGCGCGTTCGCCGACCGCGCCGAATTTATGGGCGATCCCGATTTCGTCAAAGTTCCGGTCACCGAATTGATTTCCAAAGATTACGCCGCCAAACGCGCCGAAACGATTGATCTAACAAAAGCATCGAAAAGCGCGGACATCAAAGCGGGCGAATTGAAAGGCAAAGAACCGATGGAGACGACGCA
>CAXTMQ010000322.1:0-4765 GCA_964245305.1 uncultured Pyrinomonadaceae bacterium | reverse complement strand
ACAATATAACTTGAGAAATTACAACAACTATTTTAACCTTTTTTCGTTTTTCTTCGTATTCTTTTCGCAGAAACGAATTTTTGCTAATCTTAAAGCAACAAAATTTTCCCGAATTCATCCAAATCAAGCTGTTATTTACACATTTTAGAGGAGCGATTTAATGAAATTTTTTCTGTTATTGACGAGTTTGTTTATGGCGATTTCAGTTTTGACGACGAACGCGCAGACGCGCAAGGTTTTTCCGTATCCATATCAAGTTGACGATTTGCCGAACGGCTTGCGCGTCGTGACCGTGCCGACCGATTATCCGAATCTGGTTTCGCTTTACACGGTCGTCGGCGCGGGTTCGCGCAACGAAGTCGAAGATAAAAAAAGCGGTTACGCGCATTTTTTCGAGCATTTGATGTTTCGCGGCTCGGAGAATTTTCCCGCCGGACGCTTTGACGAAATAATGAAAAAAGCGGGCGCGTCGTCGAACGCTTATACTTCCGACGACCGCACGGTTTATCACGAAACTTTCGCTAAAGAAGACTTGGACGAAATTATGCGGCTCGAAGCCGACCGTTTTCAAAAGCTGAAATTTCCCGAAGAAAAATTCAAAACCGAAGCCGGCGCGGTTTTGGGCGAATACAACAAAAATTCGGCGAGTCCGGGTTTTAAGATGTATGAAGTGCTGCGCGAAACCGCGTTTCAGAAACATACATACAGCCACACGACGATGGGTTATATCGAAGACATCAAAGATTATCCGAATCAATACGATTATGCGTGGCAATTTTTCAACCGCTTTTACCGACCGGAAAATACGACGATCATCGTCGTCGGCGATGTCAAACAGCCGGAAGTTCTGGCGATGGTCAAAAAATATTACAGCGATTGGAAGCGCGGCGATTATAAACAAACGATTCCGTCCGAACCGGCGCAGACCGGAGCGCGAAGCAAACACATAGATTTCGCGTCGAACACTTTGCCGTATGTAATAGTCGCCTATCGCGCTCCGGCGTTTTCCGAAACGGAGAAAGACAAAGCCGCGCTCGATTTATTAGCCGCGATTGCATTCGGCGAAAATTCCGATCTTTATCAAAAGCTCGTTTTAAAGGAACAAAAAGCCGTGTTCGTCGGCGCGGACAATGAAAATCACATTGATCCCGAACTTTTCACAGTGACGGCGATGGTCAAAGATGCCAATGATTTGAATTACGTCCGCGACGAAATTGTAAAAACTTACAAACGCTATGCAACCGAGATGATTCCGCAAAAAGAATTGGACGAAACGCGCTCGCGCCAGCGTTACGCTTTTTCGATGGCGATGAACAGCAGCGACGCGATTGCCGGAACGCTCGCGGCGTTCGTCGCGCTCCGCCGCTCGCCCGACACGATTGATAAAGTCTTCGCGCTTTACGATTCGATCACGCCCGAAGACATCAAACGATACGCGGCGAAATATTTTACGGATAATAATCAAACAATCGTTACTTTGGCGACCAAAAAAGGAGTGGCGGAATAATGAAAAAAATACTTTCGATTTTAGCGATTTTCGCTTTCGCGTTGCCGATTTTCGCGCAAACGCCGAAAAATATGGACAAAAATTCAAATACGGTTTTTCAGATGAGCCAATCGCCGATTGTTTCGTTTCGTATACAATTTCTGACCGGCGCGGTTGACGATCCGGCGGGCAAGGAAGGCGTGGCGAGTTTGACCGCCGCGATGATTGCCAACGGCGGAAGCAAGGCGATGACTTACGACGAAATCGTTGCGCAGTTTTATCCGATTGCGGCGAGCTTCGGCTGGCAGGCGGATAAGGAAATGACGACGTTTGCCGGACAGACGTACGTTGACAATTTGCCGAAATATTATCCGATCATCAAGCAAATGCTGCTCGATCCGGGCTTTCGTGAAGACGATTTTACGCGCCTTAAACAAGACGCGATCAACTTTTTGAAAACCGGCTTGCGCGAAGGCAACGACGAAGAACTCGGCAAAGAACGCCTTTACAACATCATCTACAAAGGCACGGCTTACGAAAATCATTCGATGGGAAAAATTTCTTCGCTCGAAAAACTGACCTTGCAGGACGTGAAGGATTTTTATCAAAAAAACTACACGCGCGGCGCGTTGGTTTTGGGCGCGTCCGGCAAATTCGATCAAAAATTCGCTGACCAAATGACGGCGGATTTTCAAAAACTGCCTGAAGGCGGACGGAAAATGCGGAAGCTGAAAACGCCCGACCTTGCCGACGGAATGAAAATTGACATTGTTCAGCGCGAAACGCGCGCGACGGCGATTTCGATGGGTTTTCCGATTGACGTTAACCGCTCGTTCGACAAAGATTACGCCGCGCTCGCGCTCGTCAATGCGTATTTCGGACAGCATCGCTCGTCGAACAGTTATCTTTACGGGCAATTGCGCGAATTGCGCGGCTTGAATTACGGCGATTACTCTTACATCGAATATTTTCCGCGCGGAATGTTTCAGTTCGAGCCTGATCCGAATCTGGCGCGAACGATGCAGATTTTTCAAATCTGGATTCGCCCCGTCGAACCGCAAAACGGAAATTTCACGCTTCGCGCCGCGCTTTACGAATACGACAAGTTGGTGAAAAACGGTTTAGACCGAAAGACGTTTGAAGAAACGCGCGATTTTCTGTCGAAATATGTGAATATCCTGACGCAAACCAAAGACGCGGAACTCGGTTACGCGCTCGATTCAAAATTTTACGGCATTCCGAATTTTAACGAATATATGAAAACGGAACTGGCGCAACTGACTCTGGCTGATGTCAACAAAGCGATTAAAATGCATCTCGCGTCGAACAAAATGCGCGTCGTAATTATTACTAAAGACGCGGAAGGCTTGCGCGACGCGATTGTCAAAAACACGCCCGCGACGATTTCTTACGCCGCGCCGAAACCGAAGGAAATCACCGACGAGGACAAGATAATTTCGACGTTTCCGATTCCGGTCAAAGCCGCCGATGTCGTGATTACGCCGGTTGATCGAGTGTTTGAATAAAATTTTCAGTCGGCAGAGAAACTAGAAAAAACGAAGTGAAAATTATTACAGTTTCACTTCGTTTTTTTCATTTGATAGTGTTGAATTTTAATATGAGCAAGAAAAACGGAAGTTGGACGATTAAGAAAACCAAAAAAATTTTCGCCAACGATTATTTCAAAGTTTTTGAAGATGCGGTCGTCGAGCCGGACGGTAAAAACGGAAAATACGCGACGATTGAATTCGTTCCCGGCGTAAGCGTTTTGGCGATTGACGACGAAGATTTCGTTTATCTGACCGAACAGTTTCGATACGTTGCCGGAAAAGATACTTTAGAAGTAATCGCGGGCGGAATCGAAAATGAAACGCCGCTGCGCGCGGCGAAACGCGAACTCAAAGAAGAACTCGGCATCACTGCCAAAGAATTCGTCAAGCTCGGCAAAATCCAGCTCGACCATTCGATTATCAAAAGCCAAACAACGCTTTTTATCGCCCGAAAACTCACCTTCGGAGAAACCGAACAAGACGCGGCGGAAGAAATGAAAACCATAAAAATCAAGCTCGACGAAGCGGTCAAAAAAGTTTTGAGCGGTGAAATAACTCACGCGCCGAGCTGCGTTTTGATTTTAAGAGCGGAAAAGTTTTTGGGATAAAAACATCCGCAGAGTTTTCAAATCGGCGACAAATTTACTTCTAGGCAAAAGAAAAACAACCGAGCGTCTTGAAAATAACTCGACTCGGTTTTTAATTTTTTGCGCGAGAGGTAATTAATGATGGGCGGATTTATGGTGATGCAGTCTAACAAGATTTGCACGAAGGAAAGCAAAGTAGTTACGGTTTCGGGAGAAGAAACGACGGTCGTGATTTCCGCTCCGGTCGGCGTGGGCGGAAGAAATTTGACGAACGACGTAATGGAAATTCAGAAGGCGTTGAATAAAGTTCCGCCTAATCAAGGTGGACCGTTGCCTTTATTGGTTGTGGACGGCGTTTGCGGACCGAAAACCAACGCTGCCATCCGCAATTTTCAAATGCGTCAATTCGGCGCATCCGGCGCGGACGGCAGAATTGATCCCGGAAAACAAACCATCACCAGGCTGAATCAGGTTTTATTCAGTAATTCGCCGAAGCTCGATCCGGTCAACGACGCGGCTCTGCTGGCGAGTTTAACTTCAAATTTCGGATTGGTGCAACAAGGCGTTCGCGCCGCCAACGCCAATATTTTACGCGCCAAAACCGTCGTTGATGCCGACGACAATATTCCTTCGTTCGGCGGTACGCGGGCTGAAAAAATGGATCGTCTCAATCGTCATTTCAAGATTGATAAATTTCCCAAAAGCCAGCGTAGCCAGGAGTTGAACCGCGTCGGAAAGGTTTTTGAATTTATGAACCGCATCGTCAATTTTCCCCTGTTTTTCGACGGCAAAGGATTTTTTGAACTCGATACGAGCGGCGATCCGCGCATCGCTTTTACGTTCGGCAACGGCTTTTTCGAGCAGGGGAAAGTTACCGAAAACGGCGTTCGTAAAGACACGATTCATTTCGGCAAACGCTCGATCAGCACCATCGGAATTCCCGATTTCGTCGCTTTTATAATGACGCACGAAATGGCGCATTTCATCGGTTTACCCGACGGAACATTTATCGGCGACAGCGGACGCGGCTGGTTTGACGACGCGATTATGCAGAACCTCAGCCTTCAACAGCGTCTGCAAAGTGCCGATCCGTATGCGAGCTTCGCGCACGAATGTCGTACCGGCGACAGCTCGCGCCCGCC
>CAXTMQ010000321.1:0-4766 GCA_964245305.1 uncultured Pyrinomonadaceae bacterium | reverse complement strand
CTCTTTCGTAAAAGTCGGCGACCATGTTAAATAACCGCGCGTCTCTCCCGCGCCGATGCAGCGCAGAATATTTCCGAGCCAGACATCGCCCGCTTTCGGCGCGACATTAAACGCTTTCCATTCGATTTTTATCGCCATCAAAACGCGGTCATTTTCGATTTTCGCCGCCGATTGCATTCCCGATTTGTAATCCCAATCGGTTTCGCGTCTTTCGGGCATTTGATGAATTCCGAGATCAATCCATTCGCCGTTCGGCGCGATTTCAAATTCGTAATAATGCCGAAAATCCGTTTTGCGCGGCGCGAGAAAAATCTCGCACACGTCTCTGTCCCAAAGCCCGCGCGTTTTCGATGTCAGATTCGGTTTTTCCGAAACGACGAGCGGCTCGCTTTGATTCGCTTCAAACCGCACGTAAAGCGCGGTTTTCGACCATAAAAGTTTCGCCTTAAACTGTCGTCCGACGGGCGCGTTTTCGCCCGACCAATATTTATCAATCAAAACTTCCGGCGCGGTTTTCCACGCTTTATTATTGAATTCGCTGACGGCGAAATCGGTTTTGACGGGCGCGATTTTTATTCTGTCGGTCACTTTAGCGAGCGCGTTAAAAGCAGAAAGCGAAAATACAATTAACAAAAAGATAAAATTGGCGCGTTCCATAATTGAATGATTTAACGCCAATTTTGGATAAATTTCAAATTATTGGTTGATTATTGCATCTGATCCGAACTTTCAATTCAAATAACTTTGAAGAAAGAATCAAGGCTGTAATCTCTTTCTAAAACTTTATTAGATATACCGGAGAAATTAACCGAAGTAAATTCACAGTTGTTTTCATAATTCGGAGTTTCAATTACGACTAATAAATTGTTGTTCAATATTCCTGCGAAGTTCATATTTACCCAAGAATGTCCTTGAGTTAAGATTTCGTCGAAACGAGTTTCATATTTTTCAGAGGTAAAAATATCCTGCCGCGAAATTTCAACAATTTGGTCTGAATCGTAAAAACGAAGAATAGATTTTTGCTCTACGAGATAAACTTGCGAAAAAGGCTTATGAAAACCGCTTTGCGCCGCAAAATTCATAAGCCTTTCAAAATTCTCTTTCAGCTTAGACATTATTTGTTCGTATTGAAAACCGTCTTAAACGCCATTTTTGCGAGTTTCCACGTTCGGTCAAGATCAATTTTACCGTCGGGCGTGTCGCGCCCTAGAAGTTTGTCGGTCAGCATTTTACGCAAATCTTTGCCTTCGCGTTTGAACATAAATTCTTTGGCGAAAGGCTTGGCGGTTTCAAAGAAATTAAATTCCGGGTCGGTGATAATTCCGATGCCTTCGAGCGTCATCAGCGCGCGCATAATATATGTGAAATTCGACGGCAGACGGAACGGGTAATCATACATCACGTCGGCTAAATCGTAAGTCAGTTCTTTGAAATTGACATCTTTAAGCTTCAAATCGAGATGCAGCGCGAACATTTTTATCACGACTTCCTTGATTTTCGTTTCGTCCGCGCCGGGCTTCAGGAAATTCAAATCAATCAAATCCTGCGCGATTGCCGGCGCGTCTTTGCCGACGACGTGGAAAAATGCGTCAATCATTTTCGACTGCAGCTGCGGCGTAATTCTGCCGACCATCCCGAAATCGAAAAACGCGAGCCGTCCGTCGGGCATCACAAGCAAGTTGCCCGGATGCGGATCGGCGTGGAAAAATCCGTCTTCGAGAAGCTGCTTTAAATAGGTGCGAATCAAAAGACGATTAACTTTTTCCGGCGAGACGTTTCCGGCTTTTAATTCTTCCAGATTCGTAACCTTTGTGCCGTGAATAAATTCCATCGTTAGAACTTTTGAACTCGAAGCGTTCCAGAAAATCTTCGGAACGTGAACATTTGTCCATTCTTTAAAGCTCGCGGTAAAGCGTTCGGCGTTTTTGCCTTCCGCCGCGTAATCCATTTCTTCGTGAACGGTTTCGTCAAATTCTTTGAGCATTCCAGCCCAATCCGCGTTTTCGTTCAAAGTCGGAAAACGCTCGGCGAAATGCGCGACTTTTCGCAGAATCTCGATGTCGCCTTTGATAATTTGGTCGAGATTCGGACGCTGAACTTTGACGGCGACTTCTTCGCCGGTGAAAAGTTTGGCGCGGTAAACTTGCCCCAAACTTGCGGCGGCAATCGGCTCGACATCGAATTCGGCGTAGACTTCGTTGATTTTTCTGCCCAATTCTTTTTCGATTCGCGCGAAAGCGATTTCATTTGAAAACGGCGGCACGTTATCTTGAAGCTCGCCCAACGCTTTGACGAACGGCAGCGGCAAAAGGTCGGCGCGCGTTCCCAAAGACTGCCCGATTTTGATAAATGTCGGTCCGAGCTCGATTAAATTTTCTTTCAGCCAAATTGCCTGTTTTTCCTGATTTAATTCTTTGTTCGCCTCATTGCCGATAAAATACCAGCGCAGCAAAAGCATAAATTGATGAAAAAACCAGAGCCGGATTTTATAACCGTGTTCGCCCAAAACCGCGAGCCAAGTCAGCCTCTGCGCGGTCGTCATTCTGGTTTCGGACTGTTTTAAATGCTGCGCGTGATGCAGATCGTATTGGTCGAGATAAAGATAAAGCGCGAGCATTCCGATAACGCGCGAAACGTGAAACAGGCGCAGATAGCCGCGAAAACCCGCGTAATTTTGCTTGATTTCCGTTTCTTTCTCGATTAAGGATTTTTCTTCGGCGATTAAATCTTCGTTGGAAATCTGCTTTGCAATCGGCAGATTTTTCGTCGGCAAAAGCGCGTGATTGCCGTTCGCGCCGCCGTTTTCAAACGCCGGCTCGACAACCGCTGTTTTCACAATTAAATCGTTCGCTTTCTCGCTTGTCGCCAAATCGTTTTGCATAAGTTATTTAGAATCACAAAAAACGATTCGGTTTGCAAAAAAGTTCACAAGCATTTGAATTATGAGATGTCGAGCGAATTTTTCACGCCGAGCATTTTGAAGTAATCGAGCGCAACGCTCGAATCTTTAGCGATTTGCGTTTTGAGTTCTTTGATGCCGTTGAATTTCCGTTCGTCTCTAATTCGATGGAGAAAGCGGACGCGCAGAACATCGCCGTAAAGGTCGCCGTCGAAATCGAAAATGTAAGATTCGATTGAAGGCTCTTTGTCGCCTTCAAAAGTCGGGCGAACGCCGACATTGGTGATGCTTCTGCGCCACACGCCTTCAATCAGATTCGCGGTCGCGTAAACGCCGTATTTAGGAATAACGCGATTACGCGGTTTTAAATTAGCAGTCGGGAAACCGATAGTGCGTCCTCGTTGGTCGCCGCGCACGATTTGACCTTCTACGCCGTAAGGTCTGCCGAGCATTCGCCGCGCGAGATTGACTTTGCCTTCAGCGAGCAGATGACGGATTCTTGAAGAAGAAATCCTTTGCCCGCGCAGAGTAATTTCGCCAACTTCGTCGGCAAAAAAGCCGAGTTCCGCGCTCATTCGCCGCAAAAGTTCGATATTGCCGCCGCGATTTTTGCCGAACGCGAAATTTTCGCCCAAATAGACTTCCTTTGCCTGCAATCTTTCGTGAACCGTGTCGCGCAAAAAAATTTCCGCGTTTTGGTTGGCAAATTCCCGGCTGAAACGAATGACAATCGCCTGTTCGATGCCGAGAACTTCAAAATTAGCGAGCCTTTGATCAAGCGTTTGAAGCAGCGGCGGCGAGTTTTCCGGATAAAGAACCGAGCGCGGATGCGGATCAAAAGTAATCGCCGTCGGAATCGCGCCGATTTTTTTCGCGCGCGTTACGACCGTTTCCATAATTCGTTGATGTCCGAGATGAAGCCCGTCGAAAACGCCGAGCGTTAAAACCGTTCCGCGCAAAATATTCGCGTTGTCCGTGCCGTGAAAGATTTTCATTTCAATTTTAACTTCATTCCGAGGTGCGAGCCTTTGAAACCGAGATTTTTATAAAAACGATGCGCGTCTTTCCTTTCCGCGTTGGTCGTTAATTGCAAAGCGACGCAATTTTCCCGTTGGGCGCGTTCGATTGCCCAAAGCATCAATTCTTTGCCGATTCCTTGCCCGCGAAGTTTCTCGTCAACTCTGACCGATTCGACGGTCGCGCGTTTGCCGCCTTGAAAACTTATCGAAGGCGTGAACGTGATCTGCAAAGTTCCGACAATCGCGCCGTCTTTTTCCGCGACAATCAATTCGTTATTTTTATCCGCTTCGATTTCCTCAAACGCTTTCAGATAGCTTTCCGGCAGCGGCGTTTCAAATCGTTCACGGGTCGCGCCGAGAAAATCATCGGCGAGCATTCGCACGATTTCCGGCAAATCTTCAAGAGTCGCTTGGCGAAATTTTAGATTCATAAATCAATTCTCAACAACCAATTCATCAACCGCAAATTTTACATTGTCGGGCAGAAGGCGCGAATCGCGTTCGTATAAAACGTCGTGATTCAAATGCGTTAAAAATGCTTTTTTGGGTTTTAGTTTTTCGATGTATTCGAGGGCTTCGTATAAACCCAAGTGAGTCGCGTGCGGTTTGATTCGCACGCAATCGAGAACTAAAACGTCCAAATTCATCAAGCCCTGCATTGATTCTTCGGAGATAAAGCTCAGATCAGTCGCGTAGGCGAAATCGTTAAAACGAAAGGCGAGAACGGGCAGTTTGCCGTGAACGACTTCGAGCGGCGTGACGAGCAAATCTTTGCCGATGCAGAACGGCGCGTTTTTTTCAATCGTGTGCGGAATCAATTGCGGCAAACCGCCGCCGAAATGCGTCGG
>CAXTMQ010000320.1:0-4808 GCA_964245305.1 uncultured Pyrinomonadaceae bacterium | reverse complement strand
CGGAGATTGGAAGTTTGGAATGCGGAGCGTTTTGTTTGTGCGTTTTAGAGTATAGGTGATGGATGAACTGATAAATTTTCTTTGTCTCGCGGTATCTTGTTACGCGTCGTTCTATATCTTCTGGTTGGCGAATTGCCCGAATTGGATTTTAGCGGCACCGTGGCGGGATTCATCTATCTGCCGCTGATGGTATTTCAACTCCACTGGCGCAAAATCAGACCTTTTACCGCTAAAAAGAATTTTTAATTTATGGCTGAAATTATTTTTGATAAAGATTTTCCTGAATGGCTTAAACCGCAAGTCGAAAATCTGCTCGGTGAATTCGCCTGGCTGCTGCCGACGTGGTTGCAAAGATTGTTTGTCGGCTACAGCGCGGAAGATGCGGATAACAGCGCGAAAATCAATGTGCAAAAGGATTGGCGTTTCGCGCGACTGACTTTCTGCGCGAGCTATATCAAAAATGAGGACAAAATCCGGCGCGACGATTTAGCGCACGAATTAATCCACAGTTTTATTTCGCCGCTTAAGAACTATGCCGTTGAGGTAATTGAAAAATTATGTAAGGGCGATGATTTATTATTTGAAATAATCAAAGCTGAATTGATAAGTCGCAATGAGCAAGTAACTCAGGATTTCGCGTATGCGATTACCAAGTTCAATGAATCAATGGGAGATATGCCAAAGTAAGCGGGAATTCGCAACCCGCAGGGAAGCGAGGGCGTTCAGGCGACGGGCAGGGCGTAAATTCGCCGCGAAATATCAAATTTACCGTTGTCCGTGCGCCAATCACTTTCACTTGACGACGATTAGAATGGCGAAAGTAAAAATAAAAACTAAAATTGAAGTCCATAGTATTGAGTTCAAAGACGTGGAATGCCGCAAATGTCGCCGCGCCATCGGACAGCGAAAACACGCGCTTTATAAAACGAGCGGCGGCGATGAAATAATCTTTCACAAGTCGAGTCGGATTCGTTGCCCGTTCTGCAAAACTTGGCAGGAATTTCTGGTTAATCGAGACGCGGAAATTGTGGTATGATTTGAATATCGGGCGGCTTTCATCTGTAGGATATGACGGATGAACAGAACTTTAAGTTTATAGTTAAGCGTTACATATTCCCGCTATATAGACAGTTAAAACGTCCGCTTTTTCGTATCAAAGCCAGAATATATCTATGCCAGATGCGCCGAAAGATTATACAAAACTTTCCGACACCGAACTCGATGCCGAATTAACCGTTGAACAGGGAATTATTGACGCTTATAAAAATGATGTCGTCAGAAATTCGGGCAAGTATTGGGGCGCGGTCGCCAATCGGCTGAAGATTACGGATGAGTTAAGGAAAAGAGGGAAATAAATATATGGAAAACGAACACCCACTTGAAGCGTTTTTGGAGATGGCAAGAATGCCACCTAGCGCAGAAAGAGAACCAATTATCCAAGCCACAATTGAAGGTTACCGAACATCGCGCGATTGTTTAATCGCCCTTTGTGAGCATTTATCATCTATTGGTGTTTTGCACGATTCAGGACAAAAAGATAAAGCCGACAAGCTTTTACGCGAGCTGATTTGTGATGTGGACAACTATGTATTACCCAATTTGAAAAATACAGAATAATTTTTCTTGACAATGAATTTTAACTAAAGTAAATTTTATTCTCAGGTAAGCAGTTACCGAAAAATTTTGGTTGGGGACAATCCCCGAAAACAAGATTAACGCCTTGTGATTCTCGAAAGAGTTTCGCAAGGCGTTTTTGCATTTACACCACAATCGCAAGGCGAAATATGGCAGACGATAACGACAACAAACCGAATCCGGCGGAAGCATTTCAAAAACTTCTCGCCAAAAAAGACGGCGACGGCGTTCAATTAGCCTCGCAATTATTCGACGAGAATTTTCAACTGCGCGAAAAGAATCGCACTTTAGCCGCCAATCAACCGAAAGACGGCGCGACGGTTCTTTCGGCAGACGAAGCGAAAGACTTCAAAGAATATAAAGAATTTATCGGCGACTCAAAACTTGATTTGAAGCAAATCAAAGAGCAAATCGGCAAAGTTTCTACTTTGGAAACCGAAAACGTCCGATTAGAGAAGCGCGATAAACTGCGCGATGTCGCCGCGCTCGGCTATGACCTCGACGTTCTCGAAGAGAGAATGGCGGCTTATCCGAACGCCGAATTTTCGATTAAAACCGAAAAAGACAAGACCGACCCGAAAAAGGAAAACAAGGTTTCCTACATAAAACTCGATGGTAAAGAATCATCGCTCGACGACTTTGCGAAAGAGAACTTTCCGAAGTATTTGCCAGTTCTCAAGGTAGAAGCGGCGCAGACAGTAGAAAAAAAGACAGGCACGACTGACGTTGATCCGTTGCCGACCGGCGATCAATCAAACACCGAAGCCGCGAAAGCAGCGCAGGCAGGTCAGGCGCAAGCGACACACAGCACATTTTAATTAGGAGATTTTATGGCAAATATCAGTTTAACGACTGCCGACCGGGTTGAGGTTGTCGAATCAATCCACCAAATGACTCTGCCCGCCGCCGAAGCGATTACCGCGGGCGCGGGAGTCAGAATTGATTCGGCTGGTAAATTCACAAATGGCAACGGCACGACGACGACCGAAGCCGACATTTGGGGTATTGCAACGAACACCGTCGCCGCCGGTTTTCCCGTCACGGCGATTCGTCGCGGCGTTCTCGACGGTTTCAGTTTTTCGCAAGCCTACAACGCGCCGATTTACTCGTCGGACACCGACGGTAGATTAGGCGATGCCGCCGGAACGGTTTCAAAAATAGTCGGTCGGGTAATTCCGGCGTGGTCGCAGACTTTAGGCACATCGGCAGACAAGTTGCTGAGTGTCGAATTATAAGGAGGTTGGTAGATTATGGCAAATCAGGTTCTATACGGATTCCACAATTTGAAAGACCTCTTTAACAAGAGAGTCACGGAAGTCGGCGTGTCGGTGGTTAATGGAGCGATTGAAACTACTTTAACCGAGCATAACCGACAGGTTGACGCGCTTGTGTCGCTGTTTGCGACGCGCACGACGGATTTTAAAACTCGCTTCCGGTCAGTCGCCGCCGCTCGATTGCAGCCGCTCGACGAAAACGGCAGAGCCAGACCGATTAAGGCGGCGGGTTACTACGATGTCGCGTTGCCGTTGCAGATGGGCGGCTCGGCGTGGGGCGTTGATTACGTTACGAGTCAAAAAATGCGGCTCGATGAAGTCAACGACACGATGAACACAATTTTGATGGCGGACGCGCGCTGGATGCGCGATCACATTTTAGCGGCGTTGTTCGCCTACGCAGATTGGAATTTTATTGATCCGCTCAAAGGAACGCTGACCGTCAAACCGCTTGCCAATAACGATTCGCAGGTCTATACGATCCTATCCGGCGCGGACGCTCCGACGACGGCACAACATTACTTGGCGCAAGCGGCGGCGATTGCGGATGCGGCGAATCCGTTTCCGGCGATTTACAGCACATTAACTAAACGCCCGGAAAACTCCGGCGAAGTCGTCGTGCTGGTCGCGTCGGATTTGACTGACAGCATTAAAGCATTAGCGAATTTCAGAGAGCGGTCGGACCCGAACGTGCGCGATGGCGCGAACGCTTCGGTTCTGGTCGGTAATTTGAACGCGCAAGTTCCGGGCGTGGTTATCGGCTACGTTGACGGCTGTTGGATTGTCGAATGGCGCAGTTTGCCGAGCGGTTATATGGCGGCGACAACGACCGGCGGCGACCGCCCGCTCGCGTTGCGCGAAGACGAAGAAGAATCGTTGCGCGGCTTCAAAAAAGTCGCTGACCGCAACGATTATCCGTTTTACGAATCGCAGTATTTGCGTCGAGCCGGATTCGGCGCGTGGAACCGCGTCGGCGCGTTGGTTTACCGCGTCGGCAACGCTTCTTATGCCACGCCGACCGGCTATGAAAGTCCGATGAGCTAATTATGGCAAGCGAACAAAATAAAGCTAAAAGACAGGCGGAAGCGGAGAATGCGATTAATTCGCACGTCTCCGCGCTCGCCGAAAAATTCGGAGTCGAAATTCAGACCGAATCATTTCCGATTCGTGACTTGGAAATGAAGCGGCTGATCGCCCTTGAAAACGTCGGCACAGCGTTAGGTCAAATCGTCGAAACGTCGGCGAAGTTCGATATTAGTGAGCTTAAAGCTAATACCAAACCGCTCGCCAAAATGAACAAAGCCGAACTCGTCGCCGAAGCCGAAAGGTTAGGTGTAGAGGTCGTTCCCGATTCGATGACCAATAAGCAGATTATCGAGGCGATTGAAGCGAAGTAAATGGCTTTAACCGAGACCCAAATCAACGCCGCCGCGCTCGCCGCTCTGACAACCTACGCAGACGCGGCAAGCCGGGCAAGCGGACTGAACACGGCGCAGGAAACGGCTCTTGTTGACCTGCTCGACAAGTGGGATGCGGTCAAGGACAAATACAGCTATTTGAACGGCAAAATCGCGGGCTATGTGACCGATACGACCGGCAAAAGATTGGCGATCCGCAACGATGTTCGCGGAATTTTAGGATTGCCGAGAATCGCCTCTGAGACGGCGGTTAATAATTTCGGCGGATCAAACATCGAAACGACTCTGCGGTGGTTTTAGATGAGCGCGAATGATGAAATCTTAGCGGGTGTCGGCGAAGCGTTCGACGAGTTGAGGGCGGAGTTTTTTCCCGGTTCGGTCGCCGAACTGTTAAAAGTCTCCGAGACGGCGAACGGTTGGGATGTCGTTTTAGGGATTGATAATCACTGGTTCTTTGAAGACCCGACGCATTATCGAAATG
>CAXTMQ010000319.1:0-4835 GCA_964245305.1 uncultured Pyrinomonadaceae bacterium | reverse complement strand
GCTTCAAATCAACCGTCGAAGGATCGGTCATCGGATTATAAGTTCCGACATTTTCGAGATATTTCCCGTCACGTTTCGACCGTTTTTCCTTCACAACGACGCGATAAAACGGTTTCCCTTTCGCGCCCATTCTCATTAAACTGATTGCTAACATAATTTTCTCAAGTGCTAAACGGTAAGTGGTAAGTGTAAGAATAAAAAACTTACCACTTACCGTTTACCGCTTATTCCTATCTTTTCTTTTTGTGTCTTTTCTTTTTCCTTAATTTTTTCGCTAAAGAATCGGTTTGTTCTTCGTAACTGTTGCCGAATTCTTCGGGTTCACTGCCGTCATTGCCGCCCATTCCGCCTAATAATCCGCCGAGTCCGCCGCCGCCCATCAAGCCGCCTAAACCGCCGCCGAGTCCACCCATCGCTTTGCCGGCGAGTTTCGAGAAAAGTCCGCCGCGATTCATCTGCTGCATCATTTTCTTCATCTGCTCGTATTGGCGAATCAGACCGTTGATATCGGAAATCGTCATTCCCGATCCTTTGGCAATTCTGGTTTTGCGGCTCGCGTCAATGATTTTATGATTCTGCCGCTCGGCTTTGGTCATCGAATCGATGATCGCTTCCGTTCGCTTCATCTGCGCTTCGACTTCGATTGATTGTTCGTCGGAAATCTGTAAGCCGCCCGTCATTTGTTCGGGCAGCATCTTCATCAGCTTCGACATCGAGCCGAGTTTTTTGAATTGTCCGAGCTGGGCGCGAAAATCTTCGAGCGTGAACTGATTGCTCGTCATTTTCTCCAACTGCTTTTGGGCTTCGTCCTCGTCAATTTTCCCTTGAACTTCTTCGATGAGCGACAAAACATCGCCCATTCCCAAAATCCGCTGCGCGATGCGGTCGGGATAAAACGGCTCAATCGCGTCGTATTTTTCGCCGACACCGACGAATTTCACCGGCTGACCGATCACCTGTTTAATAGACAAAGCCGCGCCGCCGCGCGCGTCGCCGTCCATTTTCGTCAGCACAACTCCGGTGATGCCGACGCGCTCGTGAAAAACTTCCGCGCTTTTCACGGCATCCTGCCCGGTCATCGCGTCAGCGACGAACAAAACTTCCATCGGCTTCGTTTCGGCTTTGATGCTTTCGAGTTCGACCATTAAGTCGTCGTCAATATGCAGACGACCGGCAGTGTCAATCAGCAAAGTATCGAATCCCGAATCCTGCGCGTATCGCATCGCGCCTTTGACAAGCGTCAGCGGATCGTTTGTTTCCTTGTCCTGATAAACCGGCACACCGACCGCGCCGCCGACCACTCTTAATTGCTCACGCGCCGCCGGACGATAAACGTCGACCGAAACTAATAAAGGTTTTCTTTCCTGATTATCTTTGAGCCACTTGGAAATTTTCCCCGTCGAAGTCGTTTTGCCCGACCCTTGCAGCCCGACAATCATTACGACATTGGGAATTGCGCGGGTAAAAACAAGCCGTGAAGAAGTGCCGCCGAAAAGTTCAACTAATTCGTCATAAACGATTTTGACAACCTGCTCGTGCGGCTTCAAATCCTGCCAAACCGCCTGTCCTTCGGCTTTCAGACGAACGCTGTCAACAAAATCTTTGGCGACCTTATAATTAACGTCCGCCTCAAGCAAAGCCATCCGAATCTCACGCAAAGCTGCATCAACGTGTTCAGGCGTGAGCGTGCCTTCGCCGCGCAGATTCTTCAGCGTAGATTTCAGTTTGTCGGATAAAGACTCGAACATATAGATACACTTCTAGCAGTAAAGCCGAAACTATAAATAATAATTGTTTAGTGAATTGGTGTCAAGAAACAGGATTCGGATATAAGACATTGACTTTTACAAAAAGTAAAATTACTCTTGTTTTCACCAACATTTGGACAAAAAGTCCGATCTGCTAGGTTTGATTAGTCGAACAAGGCAAGTCGGACTTTTTCATTTTATCTACGGTTTATAGGAAAATTGACGAAACTTCTAAATTATAAAGTCAATTAGTCAACATTGTAAGAAAGTTAACAAGAATAGATTAAAAAAGTTAAAGAGGTTTATTATGCCGAAACTTGCGCCGATTAAACGAAAAGATTTGATTTACTATCTTTGTCAACTTGGATTTGACGGACTTCATCAGGGCGGAAATCATCAATATATGCAGAAAGGAACTTTGAAAATCTATATTCCGAATCTGCCCAATTCCGAAATTGGAAAAGATTTTCTTACTCGCATTTTGATACAAGCCAACATCGAAAGAAAAACTTGGGAAGATTTATAAAGCAAGTTCGGAAACTTTTTCAACAGACAATTTCAGTCCGTTCACGACGGGCAAAGGCGTATTGTCCGCAAGATGAAGGAAAATCCATCCTTCCAAAACCTCCGCTAATTCGTTGCGACAGTCTTCAAGCGTTTCAGCGTTGGCATACACGCCTTGAAATCCGGGAATCTCGCCGTAATAGCTTCCGTCGTCAGACAAAATTTCGTATTTGGCTTGACGCATTGCAGTTTGAATATATTGAATCAATATAATTTTATTTTAACTTAATGTGTTAGCCGCCGGTTCTCCTTGTCAATAATTTTTGACTAAACATTACTTTAACTTTTCGCTGTTTGGTTTATCAACTAAAATCTCCGTTTCCAAAACTCTTTCAATCGCCTCGCAAACCGCTTCGACCGTTACGCAGCGAATACATTTCGGGTTTTCCGAACCTTTGCGGATTTCGCCTAAATTGTGACTGCAAGGCTTTTCCGAATAAACGATTTCGTGCGGCGCGTTTGTCCAGGGTCGCCAGTGATTGATGTTTGAATGCCCGAAAATGACGACGCTCGGCGTGTTGACGGCGGCGGTAATGTGCGCGATTCCTGAGTCGTTACCCACGAAAATTTTTGCTTTTGAGGCTAATGCTGTAATTTCGGGTAGAGTTAAATCGTCGAAAATCTCAACCGGCGCGGCTGATTCGGCGCGAAGTTTTTTTAAAACTTCGCGTTCTTTTTTCGTGGCGACGGCGACAATATGAAAATCTTTTAAGTCTAACAATTCGGCGATTCGCGCAAAATTTTCCGTCGCCCATTGTTTCGTGTTGAAAGCGGCGACCGGGTGAAGCAGAGCGATTTTGGATTTTGGATTTTGGATTTTGGATTTTAATTTTTCCGCGACGGAATTTAACGCTTGTTCTGTAAAGTCTAAACGGCTTTTCGGCTTATCTTTCACCGGAATGCCGACGAAACCTAAAAGCGCGAGTTGCTGTTCGGCGGAATGCGCGCGTTCGGTTTTCCAGAATTCGAGCGGCGACGGCGCGAGATGCGTATAGAGAAAATTATATTGATAACTTGCGAAACCGACGCGATATTTCGCGCCCGTCGCACGGACGAAAAATGTTGCGGTCGTGCCGCCGTGCAGATTAAAAGCGACATCGTATTTGTTGCGGCGAATCAATTTTGCGGTTTGCAGGCGCGATTTCAAATCATCTTTTTTTAACGAAATGACATTATTAACCGCGTCGAAACCTTCGAGAAGCGGCGCGACCCAATCTTCGAGCAAAACGTCAATTCGCGCGTCGGGCAGAAATCTTCGCAGAGCGATCAAAGACGGCGTGGCGAGAACCGTGTCGCCGATTGAGCGCAGGCGGACGACGAGAACCCGTTTCACTTCGTTCCATTGCGGATTGATTTTATTTTTCAACGGTCGCTTCTTCGACGAGCATCACGGGAATTTCGTCGCGGATCGGATAAACGAGAGCGCATTCGGGATTGGTGCATTTCAAACCGCTTTCGTCGGGTTTGATTTCAACGATTGATTTGCATTTCGGACAGCGTAAGATTTCTAAAAGTTCAGGACTGATTGCCATAAATTATTTCTCCAAAAACTTATTTTATAATGTTTGATTGATGATGCAAAACAAAAAGGCGAAAGATAAAATTCTTCCGCCTTTTCGCCTTTTGCTTTTTCTCCTTTTCCTTATGCCGCATCGGTTTTCGTGCCGCATTCGGGGCAGAATTTCGCGCCGGGAGCGAGTTCCGCCTGACAGTTGGCGCATTTCTGTTTTTCCTGCGTCGCGCCGCATTCCGAACAGAATTTCGCGCCTTCGCGCAGTTGCGCTCCGCATTTGACGCACGGAACTTTAGCGATTTCCATTTTCGCGCCGCAGTCGCCGCAGAATTTTACGCCCGCCGCGTTCGGCTTTCCGCAACTCGGACACGGAACGGTTGGCGCGGTTTGACCGCCGCCGCCTTGCTGTTGATTTTGTCCGCCGCTGATGCCGCCGAAAGCGTTCGCCATTTGGTTGCCGACGGCAAAGCCCGCGCCGAGTCCTGCGCCGAGTCCTGCGCCGCCGCTCGGATTTTGCGCCGCGTCGCGCATCGCGTCCGCCGCCTGAAATTGCGCGTAACGATTGACATCGCCGAGCGCGCCCATCGAAGCGCGTTTGTCCATCGCCGCTTCGACTTCTTCGGGAAGCGATATGTTTTCAA
This sequence comes from uncultured Pyrinomonadaceae bacterium, assembly GCA_964245305.1. Lineage (GTDB taxonomy): Bacteria > Acidobacteriota > Blastocatellia > Pyrinomonadales > Pyrinomonadaceae. The sequence goes on along the minus strand of CAXTMQ010000319.1, from coordinate 369 downwards.
CGTAGAATTTCGTGACCTGCAAACCGTACGAATTGAAATCTTCATTGATTTTGCTGCGAATCGCGTCGCCTAATTCCTTATATTGCGCCGCCAGATCGAGCGCGGGAATTTTTAATTCGCCAATCGCGTCGGAAAATTCGGTAACGATGGCGCGTTTGAGTTGTTCGTCAATGTCTTCGGTTTGAAAATGCGCGTTCGTTCCGGCGACTTCCTTGATGAACATCGCGGGATCGGCGACGCGCAAAGAATACGCGCCAAAAGCGCGAAGACGGACGATGCCGAAATCAGCGTCGCGCAGCATCACAGGATTCGCCGTTCCCCATTTCATATCGGTAAACTGCTTCGTGTTGACAAAATAAACTTCCGATT
>CAXTMQ010000318.1:0-4880 GCA_964245305.1 uncultured Pyrinomonadaceae bacterium | reverse complement strand
AAAGTTAAAAGCTCGTCTTCTTCGCCGCCGGAAATGACATCTTCGCCGACGATTGCAGTTGGTTCTTTGAATCGTTCGGTCGAAAGCAAAGCGAGTTCCGACAAAAAATCTTCGGTCGAATCGTAACGCGAAGCGTAAAGCGCAAGCCCGCGCAAATCTTCCAATCGAGCTTCGGCGTTTTCGTAATTTTCTTCTAAATACTGCTCGTAACCGTTCGTTAAAATCAATTCGATTTGTTTGGCGGGTTTATTTCGATTGTCGTCGGTCGTAATTTTTTCAAGCAGCGCGACAAAATTTTTCCAGTTTTCCCTGCCGCGCGGCTGATATTTGAAATCGTCTTTTTTAACTAAAGCGAAAGGATTTTCCGAATAAGCCAGACTTTCGTAAATTTTGTTCGCCGTTTGATTGCCGACGCTCGGAATCATTTTTAAAATTCGTTTCCACGCCAATTCGTCGCGCGGATTGCAGATAATTCTGAGGTAAGAAATAACATCTTTGATATGCGCCTGCTCGAAAAATCGCACGCCCGATTGGACGCGATACGGAATGTTTCTGCGCGTCAATTCCAACTGCAATTCAATCGAATGATAATGCGAGCGATAAAGAACGGCGATTTCTTCGAGGCTCGTTCCTTCATCTCTCAACTCTAAAATTCTCGAAGCGACGAACACCGATTGTTGTTCAACATCGCTGCACGGCACGAGCGCGGGTTTGAATTCCTTCGACCGTTTGACCGCTTCCAAAGTTTTCGGAAATTGTTTTCGATTATTCGCAATCGAAACATTCGCCAAGCCGAGAATTTCCGGTGTCGAGCGATAATTCATTTCCAATTTATAAATTTCGGCGTTCGGATATCGTTTCGGAAATTCGTAAATATTGGTAAATTCCGCGCCGCGCCACGCGAAAATTGATTGCGCGTCGTCGCCGACGACCATCACGTTTTTATGTTTGACGGCGAGCAGATCAATCAATTCGGCTTGCAGTTTGTTCGTGTCCTGATATTCGTCAACTAAAATATGCTGAAACTGTTCGGCATAGACGTTTGCAATGTCGGGTTTTTCGATTAAAAGACGTTTCCAATTGAGCAGCAAATCGTCATAATCCATCACATTTCGCGCTTTTTTTCGTTCCATATAAACGAAATCAACGCGCTTGATTTGCTGCGCGAGCATTTCAAAATACGGGTATTTTCGGATGATGACTTCTTCAATCGGCTGATCGGTGTTGTTGGCGTAAGAGATAATGTTTTGCACGACTTCCGGTTTGGGAAACCGTTTCGCTTTAGTGTCAATCGCCGCTTCTTCGATGCAGACGTTGATAAAATCCTTCGCGTCTTCCGCGTCGAGAATCGAATAATTTGAATCGAAACCGATGGAAACCGCGTGTCTTCTGAGAATTAAATTGGCGATGCGGTGAAAAGTTCCGCCCCAAATTTTATGGACGTTTTGCGAGCCGGTCAAAATTTCGACGCGCTTGAGCATTTCGCGCGCCGCGCGATTGGTAAAAGTCGCCAGCAAAATTCTCTGCGGCGAAACGCCTTGCTCGATCAAATATGCGACGCGATAGGTGATCGTGCGCGTCTTGCCCGTTCCCGCGCCGGCGACGACGAGCGCAGGTGAAGGCTTCGCCGCGACGACGCGAAACTGCTGTTCGTTCAACTCGTTTCGATAGCGCGTCAGACGTTCGGGCAAATTGCCTTCGTCGCGTTTGATGACGTATTTTTTCATCGGCTTGAATTCAAGATTATCACGAGACGAAAGCGGATAAAAATTTTTAATTCTCCGGCTTGCGCGTCCACAGCGCGGCGAGACGCTGGCGGTTTTCGAGCTTCGCTTCGATGTTCGGAACTTTTAAAACGAGCGTTTCCAGATTCATAAAAAAATCCGGCTCGTTGAAAATTTGCCGAACTTCCGCTAAGAAAGGCGCGATTTTGGCGTAAACGACGACGTGTTCGGTGTTCGCGTCGAGAAAAGTTTTCTCGTCAATCGCGCCGTTTAAAACCAAAGACGAAGCCATATCCCAGTAAGAAACGACGGTGCGAAAATGCGCGCTTGCCCGTTCGCCGCTGCGGTAAAGATTAATAATGTCCATCGCGCTCTGCGGCGCGAATTCTGACATAAACCAGATTCGCGCCTCGCGCATTTTTTCTTCGCGCCGCAAATCGTAAAGTTTTAAAATAGCCATCGCATCGATTCTTTATTAAATTTTACTCCTCGAATATATCCCGTTATAAAAATAATAATTTCAGAAACAATTTACAATTTATCAGCTTTGCACAAAAATTTGGGCAAAGCTCAAATTATCCGTAATTCTTCCGATTGCTTCGCACGATTTGCGGCGCGTTAAAAACAAACGGAAATTTTGACGATTTGCGAAAACCGGCAGACAAATTTATATTGAAAAGCGGAATCAAAGAAGATTCACCGAATATGAACAGCTTAAAACTAAAACAATTTGCGCTCGGTTTATGCATCGTTTTGTCGCTGTTCGCATCTTCGGTCGCGGCTTGCGGCTGTTCTCATCATCAGGAAAAAGTCGAAACCGACGCGCTTTCGTGTCATCAGCAAAGGGCGGAAACGCACTCGGAAGAAATGCCGATGCCGCCGGAAACGGCGAACGTCAATTTCTCCGCAGACGATATTTGCGTTTGCTCTCAGTCCGCGCCGCGCGTTTTCGCCAAATCGGAAATCGTTAAAATAGAAAAACAGGCAAAGGCTGATTTGCCGAAACTTATCGTTGCAGCCGGATTGGTTGCAACGGTTTTGACGGCAGAAAATTATTATTTTTCCAAACCTTTTTATCTTTCCGATTCGTCCTACAACATAAAATCTCCCCGCGCGCCGCCCGTTTCGTAAAGCAAAAATCATCAACCATAAATTCCGGGAATTGTTGAAATGACAATTCGACGCGGATTGCTGTCGGCTGACGGTAATCATTTGTTTTGCTTTACAAAATCGGAGATTTTTCACAATGAAAAAATTTATTCTGCTATTATTCACCGCGCTTTTATTGAGCGCGAACAGTTTCGCGCACGAGGCTTTTACGCTCGTTTCAAGCGAGAAAAAATCAATCAAACCGAGCGATTTAATCGCCGTCGAAAAGACGCGAACGCTCGGCAAAAAAGAAAATTCAAATCTGACTTTTACCGAAAAAGAAATTCGTCTGGTCGTCAAAACCGGACCCGAAGACGATATGCTTTCCTATCGAATTCAAGGCGTTCGGAATCCGAATTTGATCGTTCCGGGCGGCGCGACTTTGAAAATTTTATTCGTCAATTCCGACGAAGATATGCGCCACGACGTGCGTTTCGGACACGTTATGAAAGACTTTGAAATCGCCGAAACAGTCGGCTCGAATAAACTCGAGCCGAAAATTGAAGACGGCACGATGCAAGCCGAAGAAATCGTCATTAAAGCCGGTGAAGACGGCGCGTATAAATATTTTTGTTCCATCAAAGGACACGCCAAAGGCGGAATGTGGGGCAACATTTTCGTCGGTGTCAAACCCGGCGACAGCGTGAAAATGGCTGAGAAAAAACCGCACGTTCATTCACCCGACGAAGACAAGGAAATACCGATGGAAATGCCGGAAAAAAAAACCGACACTTCAATGCCCGGTATGAAAATGGACGACAAAAAATCGGATGATTCAATGGCGGATATGCCGGAAATGAATCACGGCGTGATGCAGATGAAATCGGTGGTTGATGTCAACGCGCCGATGTCCAGAGAAAGTTCCGGCACGGCTTGGATTCCCGATTCAACGCCGATGTATATGCGGATGAAAGCCTTTGCCGACGGCGGAATGCTGATGTTTCACGGCAATCTTTTCGCGCGTTACACGAATATCGGTTCAAACCGCGATGCTTCAATCGGCGGCAAAGGAAGTCGCAATCGCTTCGACGCGCCTTCGATGTTCATGGCGATGTATTCGCGTCCTTTGACAAATAAATCGCAGCTCGGTTTGCGCGTGATGATGAGCCTCGACCCGATTATCGAACGCGGCTACGGTTATCCGCTGCTTTACCAATCGGGCGAAGCTTTTCACGGCGAAGCGATTCACGACCGCCAGCATCCGCACGATTTTTTCTCGGAAATTTCAGCGAGCTATTCGTATCAGGTCAAAGAAAATCAATCGTTTTATTTTTACGCCGGTTATCCGGGCGAACCTGCTTTGGGTCCGCCGACTTTTATGCACCGCTTGTCGGCGATGAACAATCCTGACGCGCCAATCGGACATCACTGGCAGGATTCAACGCACATTACATGGGGCGTTTTGACCGCCGGCTATTCGTTCGGCAAATTCAAATTTGAAAGCTCAGTTTTCAAAGGCGAAGAGCCGGACGAAAACCGCTGGAATTTTGACGCGCCGAAACTCGATTCGGTGAGCGGCAGAATGTCTTTCAATCCTAATAAAGAATGGGCATTTCAAGTATCTTACGGTTATTTGAAAAACCCCGAACCGAGCGAGCCGGACGTGAAAATTCGGCGGCGGACAACCGCCTCGGCGATTTATAATAAGAGTTTCAACCGCGATAAAAACTGGGCGAGCAGTTTCGTTTGGGGACAAAATTATGAAAACCGCGAACGCTCGAACGCATTTCTTTTTGAGTCGAATTATCAATTTCAGAAAAACTCGATTTTCGGCAGATTTGAAATCGTCGAGAAATCCGGTCACGAACTCGCGCTCAACGAACTTGACGAACACAATCTCTACCACGTCGGCGCGTATTCGCTCGGTTATATCAGGGAAATTTATCAGGACAAAGGCTTAAACGCCGGACTCGGCGCGCAGTTTACGCTTAACACCAATCCGCAATCGCTTGTTCCTTATTACGGCGGCACAACGCACGGCGGCTGGCAGATTTTTATGCGCTTTCG
>CAXTMQ010000317.1:0-4886 GCA_964245305.1 uncultured Pyrinomonadaceae bacterium | reverse complement strand
GGAAAAACGACTATCGCCCGCCAGATTCACGATAAAAGCTCTCGTCGTCATAAACAATTCGTCAGTCTCAACTGCGCGACGCTCAAGGAAGAACTCGTCGAAGCCGAACTTTTCGGCTACGAAAAAGGAGCGTTCACAGGCGCAAATTGTGCGAAAGCCGGACTGTTTGAAATCGGCAGCGGCGGCACGGTTTTTCTCAACGAAGTAGGCGAGCTTTCTCTGAGCCTGCAAGCTAAACTGCTCAAAGCCGTGGAAGAAAAACGGATTCGCCGCGTCGGAGCGAGCGCGGAGATTTCCATAGATTTGCGAATCATCGCCGCCGCGTCCCGAAATCTGCGCGAGATGACCGAAAGACGAGAATTTCGCCACGAGTTATTCGACCGCCTCAACGTGTTGAGCCTCGACACGATTCCGCTCCGCGAGCAGAAAGACAAAATCCGCGAAATTTTTCTTGCCGGACTCGAATGCGAGCGCGTCGCTTTGGGGCGCAAAAGCAGTTTTCAAATCGAGCCTCTGGCATTTGCACTGCTCGAAGATTACGCCTGGACGGGAAATTTCCGCGAGCTGCTAAATTTTGTTCTCAAACTCGCCACCGAATATTTCGACGCGGAAGTTGTCACGGCAGCCCACGTTCGAGCATTGCTCATCGAAAAGGGCATTGCATTTCAAAACTTGGAAACAGGCGAGGAAAATTTGTCAGCCGCCGCTAATCATTTGATACTCGAAATCAACCCCGACGAACGCCTCGATAAAATCATCGAGCAGGTTAAAGAAAGTTACATTCGGCATCATCTGCAAGACAAAAGCATTCGCCGAATGGCTAAACACTGCGGCATCTCGCGTTATCTGATTATGCGAATCGCTGATAAAATAGAGTCGAGCCAAAATTTATAGCAATTATGAACACGCCAAAAAAGACGGATTTTACACCGGAAGTAACCCCGCAGGACGCGCATCTGGTCGCGCCCGACACTTATCAGCCGTATCAGGACGACGAGGAAGACCGACTGCACGAACAACGCCTCAAAGAAATCGAAACACAATTAAACGAGAAATTCGGCGCACCTGAATCAAACGACGAGCTTGGCGAGCTGCCGTATGACGCGGAGGCGGACCGAAAAAGATGGGACGAACTTGAGAAAGACTTCGACCGCATATTTGAAGGCGCGGCTCGCGCCGTCATAGATAATCAACGGTAACTTGTTTTCCGCTCCTAATGTATTCTATTCGGTTCAACCGGAGAGGAGCGGTTTCCCGGGCAACATTTCTAGACTGTTTTTTAATTTTTCGCGGGAGACTCAGACTAATGTGCAATTTGTGCAATTATTGTGCAATTCAAACGAGTTTATAAGAAGCTCCCGCGCCTTTTATTCCGCTCGAAACTAAAACGCCCGATTTAACTAAATCGGTTAAATCATTGCTCGCAGTGTTACGAGAAACGCCGAACAACTTCTGATATTGCGAATTGGTAATGCTGCCGTTTTCCGCCGCATATAGAACCGCTTTTATTTGTCTTTCGTTAAAACCCGCCTTTTTCAGTTGTTCCGGCGTGAAACGGTTTTTAAAAATTTCCACCAGCATCCCGCCAAACTGTTCGGTAATTGAAGGCTCTGGCAGCTCGGCTTCGCGGCAGGCATTAATGATTTTCAGTGTGCCGCGTCCCCATGAATCAATATAGCCGCCTTTGAAACAAACGTCGGCGATCAGCGGGTTGCGCGGGTGCGATGAATGAACCACACGCAAAGATTCGAGGCTGATGTCTTCGGGCAACTTCCCCGAATTCCAAGCCCAAAACTTATCATCGTAAATTCTGACCTGGATAAAGCTGCTCATATAATCGCGGTGAACGAGCGCGTTCAGGAGAATTTCTCTGACCGCCGCGACCGGATATTCGTCTTTTTCGATGCGCTGAAGACCTTCAAAACTGATCGGTTTGACGAAAAATTTGCGGTTCAGCTCAAGGACGGTTTCGCGCAAAAGGTGAAGTAAATTTCCCTCAACCACTTCCTGGAATTTCAAATCATCGTCCTCCGCGCCGAAGCGTCCGATTTTGACGATTTGATTCGGATAAAAACGTCCCGGGTCTTTGCCGAAAATGACGATGGCGGCGTGTTTTAGTTGTCCGTTTTCCGTCAGCCGCAATTTGTCGAGAAAATCGGCGAGCGAAAGTGTGCCGTCGTCTGTTGGCAATCTTCCGGCTTTGGCGGCATCGGCTTTGAACTGCTTAACGGTCTCCTCATCAATATCAGCAAGCGTCGCTTGCGGTTCAACGACATCATCCCAAGTCTTGCCGGATTTCCGCAGCAGAAATTCCACAAGGGGTTGCCTTTTAATTCCTGTTTGGTCGAGCCGCTGCGGTAGTAGTAACTGCCGTGAAGGGAAATCGGCACGGAATACGGCGGCGTGATGATTTTGATAAAATACAACCCGCCGTCTTCGTGCAGATTGACTTCCGCCATAATGCCCAGCACGTCTCGAATCTTGTTCGGCAGATCGTCCATCAGCTTTTTGTAATCAGCTATGCCAACGGTTTTGCCGTCGTCGTCTTTGCCGATGAAGATCGTTCCGCCGCTCGCGTTGGCGAAACCGCAGACCCATTTTAAATAATCGTCGTGCCAGCTCTGTTTGTATTCGATGTTTTGTTGTTCGGGCATCGGTCAAATTGTCAATAAAAACGCTTCCAAGGGAAAGTTATTTGGCGGTCAATCTTAATCTATTTTACACGCCAAAGAGCGTAAAGATGAACGGACATTGCATTTTTTATAATGCGGCTCAGACTGACGCGCCGTTTCAGTAAATCAAAGCAAAAAGAAAGCGGTTGGCAGAAGGAGCGAAAATCTAGAAGGATTTTCAGGAAAAAATTATGCAGACATTAACAGTCGGTTCATTTCTAAATCTTGAAAACGCCTCGACGGTCGAAGCGTTGAAATTCACCGCCAGGCGGCTTGCCGAGATGACAATGGCGACCGCCACAGCGGAAAACCTAAATGCCGAGGCACTCAAAAATCTGGCGAACGATTTGTGACAAAAAGCGGATTACGTCGTGCGCGAAACCGAGCGGCGCAGATTGCGCGAAATCTTCGTCGAAAATTTCTGCGAAGGCTTCCGCGAGTTGAAGCCCCGAGGTCTCAAGGGGGAAATCACAAATGTTGAAGTTCAGCAAAACATTTCGTCGGCTGGGAAAAACGATTCAACGGTGCAATCGCCCGTAGAGGTTGAAACCGTTTCGATGCCTGACTCGACGGAAAGCGCAACCGAAGTTGAAGTGAAAAAAGACGAATTTTTAGGCTTCGTCAAAACCGACGAGCCGTTTGTCGAATCGCTCGCTACGGAAACGAACGCGGAGACGATACTGACCGTGCCGGAAACAACCGAACAGGTAACGATTACAGCCGCGCCGGAAGACGAGCCGGTCGCCGACGAAAAAAAATCAACGGAACATCCGAACGAGGTTAAGTCGCAATCAACCGCCGTTGCCGCGTCTGTCGCGGATGCCAAAGATAATCCGCCGCCAGCGAGCGCGGTCAAAACGGGCGCAACCGGTCCGAAACCGGCGGACGCTGCGAAAGAACCGTTCGAGTTCGGAAAATGCACGGTGAATCTCAACTTGACCTTGCTGCCTTCAGTCGGCGACGGACGCGGGAGACGAGCGATTGTCAGCGCGCATCGCACAATTTGCCGCCGGAAATCGAATTTCTCGAAATCGGAGAAGGCGAGAATTTGACCGAAATCGTCGCTCTGGTGAGCGGAAAGCTCGCGCGATTCAAACAGACTCTGCCCGCGAAATACATCGAGCAGCTTCGCGCGTCGAAAACCAAAACAGCGAAAAAACAGACAACTACGAAACCGGCGGCGACCGTTGCCACGCCGACCAGACCTGAAATTGCCAAGGCAAACAACGCGAAGACAAACGGCGAGCAACAAACACAGAATTTGAGCGCGACCGAGACCGAAAAAGCCGAAGCCGAAATTACGGCGACGAAAGAAAACTTGGCGGCGCAACCCGCACCCGTCACAGTCGTTCCGCAGGCAGTCGCTGTGGCGAACAACGTGCAGCCGAGCCTGTTCTAAAAATCAGAAAAATTATGAGTGAAAATTTAACTTCCGAAAACAACGTAACAGAAACGCCGACGGCAGAAAGCACGGCACAATCCGCGCCGACCGCGGGCGCGCCGGAAGCGGCGAAAATCCAGCAACCCGAAAATGCCGATACTGAAGCAACATCGGCGGTTGTCAAAATCGAAGGGCAGCAGTTTCCTTTGCCCGTTTCGGTTGCCGCTGATGACGAACTTCTCAAGTCGGCTTTGAGTCCGCCTTACCCGTCAATCAAAAACGCCCAAATCTCGCGCGAAACCCGCGCCGGGCAGATGATCGTTTCGATAGTCAAAAGAGCAGAGCATAAAGGAAGCGGCGGCGAACGGTAAAAAATCGTGAAAACGAAAAGCAAAAATGACCGCCGCGAAACAGACGCGACCGAAATTGTTTTGCGGCGGCTTGCCCGCGCGCCGGAGACCGCCCATCAAATTTACGAGCTTGCCGAGAGCCTTTATCTGCGCTGCGGCGACGATGGCGAGGGAGCAGCAAGCGGGCGAATGACGCTCGCCGACATCGAGCAAATAGGCAAATATCTGCGCGAAGTTGAAACGGACGACCGGGAAATGAAAAAGCAGTTCGCGGAATTAGCAACCTTAACGAGCGAATTTCACCCGCCGAAGATTCCGGTCGGGTTATAAATCGGTTGGCTCAAACGGGAATTGTAAACGCAAAATCCGTCTCAAACTTCCGAGCATAGCCCGTCATTTGATTGAGAAAAACAAGCAAAGGCGAGCGAACGACGGAAACGGCGGGAATTTTCGCGGGCGATTGAACAAAACCGTATCGTATTT
>CAXTMQ010000316.1:0-4893 GCA_964245305.1 uncultured Pyrinomonadaceae bacterium | reverse complement strand
GTATTAGTAGTAGTGCCTGTGGAAAAGTGGAAAACCGACTTAAACTATTGTTATTATTGATTTTATATTTCCACAGCTCTTGTGGAAAACCTGTGGAAATATCCGCTTCCTGTGGAAAATTTGAGCGAAAATGACTTCTCTCCGCATTTCCACAGGTCAAAAATATCCGCTTCCTGTGGAAATGTGGAAAACTTTTCTCAAAGTCTAATTAAATGCTGTAAAATTTAAACAGTTTAACCGAAAATCTTGTGGAAAACTTTTCTCAAATTTTCCTTAAACAATCTTTAATTAACTGCAAAGATTATCTATTAACTCGCTGACTACTCTGTGGAAATTTCTGTCATCCTTTATGACCGAATCAATTTTTTCGACCGAATGCATAACGGTCGTATGATGTTTGCCGCCGAATTCGCGCCCAATTTCGGGAAAACTGTGCTTGGTTAGACGTTTACAAAGATACATCGCCACCTGACGCGGCACGGCGATTTGGCGCGAATTATTTTTCGACTTGATTTCTTCGACCGTCAATTTATAATGCGCGGCGACGGTTCGGGCGATTCTTTCTAAAGACAAACCTTCGGGCTGATCGCTGTCTATGATGTTCCGCATCGCGTCCTGCGCGAGCATTTTTGAAATCGGCAAACCTCTTAAAGAGGAAATCGCCACGAGCCGCACGAGCGAGCCTTCGAGTTCGCGGATATTGCTTCTGACTTTGCCGGCGATAAAAAACGCGATTTCATCGGGCAGATTCACGCCGTCCAGATCAGCTTTGCGTTTTAAGATTGCGACTTTGGTTTCTAAATCCGGCGGTTCGATGTCGGCGATCAAGCCCCATTCAAAACGCGAATGCAAGCGTTCTTCCAAAGTCGGAATTTCGCGCGGCGGACAATCCGAAGTAATGACGATTTGTTTCTGATCGTTATGCAGCGCGTTAAATGTGTGGAAAAATTCTTCCTGCGTGCGTTCCTTGCCCGCCATAAATTGCACGTCGTCCATCAAAAGCACGTCAATCGAACGATATTTGTCGCGGAATGTCTGCGTTTTGTCGTAGCGAATCGCGTTGATCAATTCGTTCATAAACTTTTCGGCGGAAATATACGCGACTCTTAAATGGCGATTTCTTTCTTTAATGGCGTGTCCGGCGGCGTGCATCAGATGCGTTTTGCCCAAACCGACACCGCCGTAAATATACATCGGGTTATAAGTTTTGCCCGGCGATTCGGCGACCGCCAAAGCCGCCGCGTGTGCAAATTGGTTGCACGAACCGACGACAAACGTATCAAACGTATATTTGCGGTTCAGCGAATTTTCAATCGGTTCGATGTCAACGAAATTGGTCGAGCTGTTTTTTATTAAAACTTCCGGCTTCGGTTTCTCGATAAAATTAAACGAATTGTTTGCCGTCGCGCTGGCGGTTTTCGCCTGCTTCTCGAAGAAAAATTCCGAATCGTCGTCGTCAAAATTTTCGTCTTCGACTTCCGACGGAACGATTTCCCAATCGAGAATATAGTTCGGCAAATTTAACTCTTTTAAGGTTTGAGCGATGACTTCCGAATAATAACTGCTGATCCAATCCTTATTAACCTGACTGGCGCGGAGACGCAGTATTTTGTCCTGCTCATTGCAGCTTTCAAACTGAATCGGGCGAAACCAGGCATCGAAAATTTGTTTGTTGAGGCGTTTTTCTACCGATTGAAGAATATTGTTCCAAACATTTCTCTCTTCATTTCTCGATTCGTATAAATTATCCATTTTTCTTCTCCGCGATTTCCTTAAATCTTTAGGAAAACTTTTAAGCTGATTAATTGTTTCAAGTAAAATTTTTAATTGTTAATTTTCTGCTTCAACCATTGCGACAGAGCCTTTGTTTTTCGGTCGCTTCGCTTACATTTAGAAAGTTTTCCACAAAGTTTTCCACAGGCTTGTGGAAAGCTGTTTAAATGTTAACGTAAAACCTTAACTATAATGTTTTCAATGGTTTACGGGAAAATTATCTTATTGAAACGGCTCACAGATTATCAAATATCGAATCAAATTGCAAGAAGAAATCCACAGGTTTTAGAATTTATCTTTGAAATCGGATAAGTCCTTATTTTAACTGTTATTTGGCAGAAAATTTGATTGTGTTAAACTACAAATTGCTTATATTTCTAACTCCGAAAGCGAATTAAAAATGAAAAAAGGAATCTCGGAGCGTGGCAAACGAAAGGAAGAAAAAAAGGTGAGCCAACAAACGGAAAATTCGGCAAGCGAACAGGAAAATAATTCGACGAGCGAGCAACTTGCAAAGCAAATTAAAGATACTACCAAAGGATTACTTTATAATAGCGAGACTGAAGCAGAGGTCTTGCCTTTTGTCGGTAAATCCGCAAAAGCCGTAACTAAAGAAGAGATTCTAAATCAGACTAAGAATTCCATTGATTCGCCAATCGAAGAAAAAGATTTCGCTGCTTTCTTTTCGCGCTTAACAGAAATTCAGGATTGGTTTGGCGATGAGGAAAAGGAGACATCCGGAAAATTCGCGCAACTGCAAAAAGTTTTAGAAAATAATTTGAGAGATCTAAAGGTTTTTAAAGTCGGGGAAATTCAGATAAAAATTTATGTCGTCGGACTTGATGAAAACAATGTATTGCTAGGAATTAAAACAGAAGCGGTAGAAACCGGATAGGTAATAAAGAATATAAAAAAGACGGCGCGTAATTCACATTTTATTTTGAATTACGCGCCGTCTTTTTTATCTGAAAGATAATCTAAAAATCTATTTTTTCGCAATCGAACTCGCGCCCGACGAATTTTGTTTTATATTTTTCGGTTCGCCGACGTAAAGAATCTTGCTCGCGCCGCTTGCCGAAACATCCAGATCATCGTTTGCCGAAACGGTGGCGTTGCTCGCGCCACTCGCGTCAACTTCGACGTTTCCGGCTTTTAAGTTTTCCGCGTCAATCGAACTCGCGCCACTCGCGTTAATATCTAAATCGTCGGTTGTGCCTTCAATTTTAATTTTCGACGCGCCGCTCGCCTTCAGATCGAGCGATTCGGCTTTGACGTTTGAAACATTGCCGCTCGACGCGCCCGAAATGTCCAGACCTTCGAGTTCGGGCATCGAAATTTTTACGTTGACGCGCGTTTTCGACGAAATTTTGTCTTCGCTGAAAATTTTCAAAGTATCGCCGTCAACTTCAGTTTTGATGTTCGCCAGCAAATTATCGTCAGCCTGCACCTCGACGCTGAAATCTTTTTGAACCGTAACCTCGACGTTCATCGCGCCGCCCGCGTCAATTTTGCTGAAACCTTTCAGCGAGCGCGTTTCTGTTTTCGACACGCCCGAACCTTGAATGCCGGTAAAATTTTTCATACCCCCGAATCTACAGTTGGTTGAAAATATCAAGCCGATGATTAGAGCCGCTATAAAAATTAAAAATCCGAATTTTTTCATTATTGCTTTCCCTCCGCGAAAAATTTTGAAAAATTCCTTCGACAAAGGCAAACGACGAAAAATTTATTTAAGTTCCGAGATTATTTTGAGAATGCCCAATAAGAAAGAGCCGCCTGCACAATTCCGATGACAAAACCGAATAATGCGCCGAAAAGTTCGATGGTTCGCAAATGTTCCTTGGCGATTGAAAGCACGAGCGATTCGAGTTTTTCGACCGGATAATTGTTGATTTTCTCGCGCACGACGCTGCCGATGTCGAATTCGCGGATCGCTTCGGGAAGTTTTTGGCGCGCCGCGCCGATGATTGTTTCGGTGATTTTCCTTCCGGCATTCTGCACCTGTTCTTCGGAAATATGATCCGACAGCTTGCCGATTGGCGCGGACAAAAGGCGATCAATTTGTTTGGTCAGAACGCGGTTGATAATTTCGCCGGCTTCGTTTTGCCGCAAAATATTTAGCAAGCCGTTGGCAAGCAGTTTTTTCAGTTTTTCTTCGGATTCGGGATGAACCGTCTGCAAAATCGCGTCGAGACTATGCGGGCGAATTTTCTGCAAAGTATCGGTTAAATACGCGGAAATCGAATTTTGCATCTCCGCGCCGTGCAAAACAGAAAAGACGGCTTTAGCGATTTGGTTTTTCAGTCGTTCGAGCTGTTCGGGCTGAACTTTTCCGACGAATTCCGAAATCGGACGATTGGCGGCGTTGGAAATCGCCGTTTCGAGAAAAATTCCGGCTTCCTGCGCGAAATAATCGCCGCGCAAAGTTTCTTCGATCCGTTTCGGCAGCGATTCATTGACCAGATCGTCAACTTCGCGGATCAGATTATCGCGCGAAACGAAAATCTTTTTGAAAAACGCGAGATTTTCGTAAAAATCATTGACTTCCTTTTTAATCATCGCGCCGATCTGCCCGCGCGTACTCTCGGACGTGGCGATTTCGGCGAGCTGATGAACAATCGGCTCGATTTGTTCGGTCGCTTTTTCCTTAATCAGATCAATCGCGTCGGGCGTAAACATCTCGCCGAGCGTCATATTCGTGTCGGCTAGATCGTCCACGCGGCGGTTGATGAATTCGCGGATTTTTTGTTCGAGAACAGGTTCTTTAACCGCGTTGCGAACGCGCTTTTCGAGAAAGCCGAGAATTTCGTTGAATTGTTCGTCGTCAATGACTTCGGAAACTCTTTTCGATAAAAATTCATCAACGCGGCGCGTCACGAAACCGCTGATTGACGAAACGGTTTCCTCGTTTTTCAGAACGCTTTGAATATGTTCGGCGATTTTGTTTTGCAGAGAAACAACGGCATCCAAAAAAGGCTCGCGGAAATTTTCGGGCAAGGCTTCAACAAGCGACGGATAATTTTGCGAAATCAAATCGTTCGCGTAAAAATCAACGACGCTTTCGATTTTTTTTCGCAAGAATTCCTTGCCGAAAAGCTCTTCGACAATCGTTTCCTGCGA